>CAZLSB010000077.1:0-14846 GCA_964561825.1 uncultured Xanthomonas sp. | reverse complement strand
TTAAGACTGGATATCAAATGAAATATCAACTGCTCGCCGTATTGGCGCTCTGTGGCATCGGCGTTGCACATGCCAAAGATTCGCGAGATGACACGACCTTCCTGGATCGTGGCGTTCTGACGCATGCCTCATCCCAGGGCGTGCTGCGCCTGGACGTGGCGACTGGCGCGTTCGAGATTCGCTATTCCGACGGACGGATCTATCGGGATGCACTCACCCTTCCGCCGATGGATCGCAACGCGTTGTCCCGCGTTCCGTTCATGATTCTGGGAGGTGGCAGTGTCGCCAAGACCGAAACCGTCTGTACTAGTGAAGCGGGGGTTCTCGCGCAGCCAGCTAACTTGGTGACGAGCGCCTGCGCCAACGGACAATCACTATTCTGCAATTCCGCCCGGAGCACACTCGATTTTGCAATGGAAGCGTTCAACGACTGCCTCTTGGTCGCGCTGAGCCCGACTGGCGGGGGTGGCAGCCCGCCCACGGGCGGCCAGCCTGGCAATCCCCCAGCACCGGGTAATACTCAGCCCGGCGGTGGACAGCCGGGCAACGGGCAACCAGGCAGCGGCGGCCCGGAGAATTGAAACTGGCTAGACACCTCAGTTGGACGGGGTAGAGTGTGCAGTTATGGTGGGTGAAAGTCGGCGCTTGCGCGGCATGCGCGCGCCGGCTTTTACTCCACCAGAGCGGGTATTTGGTGGGTTCGATCCGTGATCGAACGCTTGTTTCCCCCGCGCGCACCCCACATCAGTTTGACTCGCACACCAGTAATCCCGCGCGGCAGATGCCCCGCAAGCCTCACCCCAACACCGTCTTACTCTGCTCGCCCGCCACTTCGCGCGCCAATCGGGGCACCAAATAACCCGGCAATTGCGCGCGTAGCTGGCGGATCAGCGACCGCCCACGCGCTTGCGACACCTCAAAATGGCCGGCGCCTGCTACTCGATCGAGTAGGTGCAGGTAATAGGGCATCACGCCGTGATCGCCCAGTGTTTCACTTAAGTGCCGCAGGCTGGGTAAGTCATCATTGACACCACGCAGCAAGACCGACTGATTCAATAAACTCGCGCCGCTACGGCGCAGATCGGCCAGTGCGTTGCTCACGCCAGGATCGAATTCCTGCGCATGGTTGGCGTGCAGCACCATGGTAATCGGCCAGGGCAGACCCGCTAGCCAGCGGGTGAACTCGCTGTCGATGCGCTCCGGCAAGACGATCGGCCAGCGCGTATGCATGCGCAGCCGCCGCAGGTGCGGGATTGCCGTCAGGGCGTCGGTAAGTTCCGCTAGCTTCGGCGTGCTCAGCGACAAAGGATCCCCGCCGCTTAAGATCACCTCGTGAATGCTACTGTCGGCGGCGATTTGCGCCAGCGCAGTCTGCCAACTGTTGCGCGCAGCCAGTTCCTCGGCGTACGGGAAGTGTCGGCGAAAGCAATAGCGACAATGCACGGCGCAACTGCCGGTGGCGATCAACAGCACCCGGTGTGGATACTTGTGAATGAAGCCGGGGCTGCGCATACGCTGCAAGTCGCCGACCGGATCGAGTGAAAACGCCGGATTCACAGCGCCTTCGGCGGCAATCGGCAAAACTTGTCGCAACAAGGGATCGCGTACATCGCCGTAGCGCATCCGATTGGCAAAACCACGCGGCACCAGCAGCGGAAAAGGGCTGTCGGTGGCGATGTCCACTGCGCTACGCGCTATGCCTAAGTGGGCGAGTAGCGCATCGACGTCTCGGAATGCATCGCGCAGCGCCTCTTTCCAGGGCTGCAGGGCTGCTGGAGTGCGCGTTCCTGGTGGGAAATGCAGGCTAGCGGGTATCATTCCGGGTTTATTCGCTTGGGCACGCGCCAAAACGGTGCAGTGTCCCTTTTGTCTGATCATAGCTGCGCCGGGGGCGCGGCTTGCGCATGGAGATGGTGATGGCTTTGTACGGCATGAATGATGTCAGGACCGGTTTGAAGATTTTAGTAGACGGCGATCCATACACCATTATGGATACCGATTTCATCAAGCCAGGCAAAGGCCAGGCCTTTACCCGCATCAAGATTCGTAATCTGAAAAATAATCGCACCGTCGAGCGCACCCTGAAGGGCAGCGATTCCATCGAAGGCGCCGATATTGTCGACACCGATATGCAGTTTTTGTACACCGATGGTGAGTTTTGGCATTTCATGCAGCTCGAAACCTACGAGCAATTTCAGGCTGACAAAGGCGCGGCTGGCAGCGCCGCGCCGTGGTTGCGTGAGCAGGATATGTGCATCATCACCTTGTGGAATGGCGCGCCGCTGACCGTCACACCGCCCAATTTTGTCGAACTGAAGATCGTCGAGACTGATCCCGGCATGCGTGGCGATACCGCGCAAGGGGGTGGCAAGCCGGCCAAACTGGAGACCGGCGCGGTGGTGCGCGTGCCGCTGTTTGTCGAGAACGGCGAAATCGTGCGCTGTGACACGCGCAGTGGCGAATACGTGGGTCGCGCAGCTAAGTCATGATCGCGGTAGACACGCTCATCGAAGCGCGCTGGGTGGTGCCGGTAGCGCCCAAAGGCGTGGTGCTGGATGACCACGCCGTGGTCATCGGCGCGGGCCAAATCATTGGCCTGCTGCCCATCGAAGAAGCGCGCTTAAAGTACCTGCCGCGCGAGCGTATCGAACTGGGCCAGCACGCGCTGATTCCGGGCCTAGTCAATGCGCATTGCCATGCTGCGATGAGTTTGCTGCGCGGCATTGCCGATGATTTGCCGCTGATGACCTGGCTCAACGAGCACATCTGGCCAGCCGAAGGTGCGTTGATTTCGCCGAGTTTCGTGGCCGACGGCGTAGAACTGGCGGCGGCCGAAATGCTGGCCGGTGGGATTACCGCGGTCAACGATATGTACTTCTTTCCAGAAGTGGCGGTCGAAGCGTATCGCCGCGCTGGTATGCGCGCCGCGGTCGGTTTGATTCTGTTGGAATTCCCCACGCCCTATGCGCGCGATGCCGACGAGTATCTGAGTAAGGGTTTGGCGCTGGCCGATCAGGTGCGCGGCGATCCATTGATCCATGTCTGTTTTGCACCGCACGCGCCGTACACGGTCGGCGATGACAGCTTTCGGCGGGTGCGTACCTACGCCGATCAGCTGGGCTTGCGTGTGCACATTCATGTGCACGAGACCGCATTTGAGGTGGAAGAGTCGCGGCGGGTGCATAACGAGCGCCCGCTGGCGCGCCTCAAGCGCCTCGGGTTCCTGGGGCCCGATTTGACCGCCGTGCATATGACCCAGCTCACAGCAGCGGAAATCGAAGATTTGGCCTTGCATCGCGTGGTGGTGGTGCATTGCCCGGAATCCAATCTGAAGCTGGCTAGCGGTTTTTGCCCGGTGGGTGAGTTGCTGAAGGCGGGCGTCGCCGTGGCGATTGGCACCGACGGCGCGGCCAGTAACAACGATTTGGACATGTTCGGTGAGATGCGCATCGCGGCTTTGTTGGCCAAAGGCGTCTCTGGCGATCCATCAGTCATGGATGCCGCGACTGCCTTGGAAGCGGCCACGCTAGGCGGCGCGCGGGCGATCGGGCTGGAGGAGCGCATCGGCAGCATTGAAGTGGGCAAGCGCGCCGATCTGGTGGCGATCGATTTCAACAGCGTGCCATTGGCGCCGGTGTTTAGCCCCTTGTCGCACTTGGTTTATGCGGCCTCGCGTCACGATGTCAGCGATGTGTGGGTGGATGGCATGGCGCGGGTGCGCGATCACCAGTTGTTGGGTGTCGATCAGCAGCGTTTGATTAACATGGCGGCGCGCTGGGCGGTCAAGGCGCGCGCGGCTGTGCGCGGAGTCAACGGATGAGCAACGCCGATCCGCAGGAATTAGCGCGCTTCGATAGCGTTGCGTCGCGCTGGTGGGATAGTGATGGCCCCTTTCGACCGCTACATGAATTGAATCCCGAGCGCCTGGCCTTCATCAGCGAGCGCCAGAAGCTCAGCGGCGCGCAGATGGTCGACATTGGCTGCGGTGGTGGCATTTTGAGCGAAGCGCTGGCGCGGCAAGGCGCCCGTGTCGTGGGCCTCGATTTAGCCGCTGACGCGCTTGATGTCGCGCGTTTACATGCGCTGGAAGGCGGGTTGTCGATCGACTACCGGCTGCAATCTGCCGAGGACTTAGCCGCCGAGGCGCCCGGCAGCTTTGATGCCGTCACCTGCCTGGAAATGCTCGAACACGTGCCTGATCCGATCTCCGTGTTGCGCGCCTGCAAGCGGCTGCTGAAGCCCGATGGACGCTTGTTTTTGTCGACCTTGAACAGAACGCCCAAGGCCTTCACGTTGGCGATTGTCGGCGCCGAATACGTGCTTGGGCTGTTGCCGCGGGGCACGCACCGGTACGAGCGTTTCCTGAAGCCTTCTGAGCTGCGCCGTGCGCTGCTGGATTTGGACTTTAGCGAGCTGGAGTTTCAGGGCCTGCAGTACGACCCCTTCAGTCGGCGCGCCAGCCGCAGCGATGATCTTTCGGTCAATTATCTGATCGCGGCGCGCGCTTCACCTTGAACGCCGTTCTTTTTGATCTCGATGGCACGCTAGTCGATACCGCTGCCGATTTGTTGGGCACGCTGGACGATCTGCGCGCCGAACTGGGTTTGGCGCCGTGCGCCGCCAATTTTCCGCCCGCAGTCGCTGCGCGCGGTGGCCGTGGCATCTTGATGCTGGGGTTTCCCGACGATCCGGACGTGGTCGAACGCTTGCTGCCGCGCTATCTGCAGTGCTACGCCCAGCGTTTGGCGCAACTCAGCCGGCCGTATGCGGGCGTGCTGGAGATGTTGGATGAACTCGACGCACGTGGCGTGCGCTATGCGATCGTCACTAACAAGCCGGAGCGCTTGGCGCGGCTATTGTTGGTGGAACTCGGTTGGAGCGCACGTTTTGCGGTGCTGGTGGGAGGCGACACCTTGAGTGTGCGCAAACCCGCCGCCGAGCCAGTGTTGCACGCCTGTGCGGCCTTGGGAGTTGCGGTGGGCGATACGGTGATGGTGGGCGATGATGAACGTGATGTGCTCGCCGGTCGTGCCGCAGGTTGCCGTTACACCGTCGCCGCAGCCTATGGTTACCTCGAAGACCCGCAGCAGGTGAGCGGCTGGGGCGCTGACCGCATCGTCGGCAGCGCGCGCGAGTTGGCGGTCGTTTTGGCGGCGTGGTAATGCATTTTTTCGACAACCTGATATCGCAGTCATGCTGAGTGGCGTCGATGCCGCGCTACTGATGTTTTGCGAGCCCTGGCTGGCGCGCGAACCGCGTTTGTTGCTCGCCTGTCAGTTTGCGCCGCTGGGCATAGATCGGGGCCGGTTTCTGGCCACCCAGGTGTTGGTCCGCGAGTTGGCGCAGACCGCGATTGCCGTCAGTGATCGTCGCGTGGCGCAGGCCAAGTTAGCGTGGTGGATAGAGGAAACTGCGTTTTGGGCGCAAGGCCATCCACGCCATCCATTGGCGCACGGTCTGGATGCACGGCAGAGCGCGCCGTCGTTGGCCCAATTGCTGGCCTGCGCTACAGCCTGGTTATCGGCAGCGCAGCCGGATTCTGTGGCGACGGTTATGACGCAATTGCAGGCACTCGCGAAACCGACGGCAAACCTCGCCGGCGCACGGCTAGATGGCTGGATCGCGGTGTGGTTGGCCGTGAGCATCCGCGCATCGCTGCACGCGCAGACGCCGTTGGCCGGCGTGGTTCCGATGGATCTGCTGGCCCGCCATGGCGTACGTCGTTCTGCATGGTTGCAATTGGATGCCGGTTTGCGCCTGCCATTGCTGCAAGGCCTGGCGAGCAGCCTGCCGCAGGTCGACGGTGACGTCGCTGGCGCCGCGCTGGCGGCATCAGTGAAGCTGGAGCGGCGCTGGCTCAAGCAAATCCGGCTTGACGATCGGGTCGGCGTGATCGATGTACTCAGCGCCTGGCGCGCCGCACGGCGAGCGCGTTCCGACTAAGGGCTCTTGTTGGCGCTCTCAAAGCCGGCGCAACTCCGGTGGTGTTTCGGCGCGCTCCCAGGTGGCATCAAACAAGCGCTTTAGTTCATTGCGGCGCGGTGGGTAATACAAATCACCTTCTGCCTCAAAACGATCGCCAAAACTGCGATACAAATAGCCGCCGCTATCGTTCAGCACATACGCACCGGGGTATTGCAGATCTTCCTGGCTGGGCCGACGGATCAAGATGATGCTAGACACGCGATGCGCTAGGTCGAGCAAACGATGGCCTTCGTGCACGATGCGGGCGCTGTCTTGCAGCAAGATCCGCAAGCTTGCGCCGCGACCCGATACGGCAATTTTGCGAATCGCCTCAAAAACCTCGTTATCCTCAAAAAGTGACGGTTCAAGATCGCGGCTATAGATGCACAGCGCGTGGCGCGCGGCGCTCAGCACGGCCAGTGTCGCGTCACGCAAATCGCCGGCGCGTTCGGCGCTGAGCCGCTTGGCCTGCGTTGAAACCAGCGCCGGCGCGCTCTTGGGCGGCAAGGGCGAGGGCTCCGGCAGGTCCAAAACCATCGTCTGATGGGGAATGTCGCATTCCAGGAATTCCGCGCCGCTAGGCACAAATCCGGCGCTTGCGTAAAACGGGATCGCGTAGCTCTGCGCGTGCAGCTTCAGGTGACGCAAGCCACGCTGCGCGGCACGCTCAATCAAATGACGCAAAATGGCGGCACCCACCCCTTCGCCGCGCCAAGACTTGAGCACCGCCATGCGGCCAATGCGTCCATCGCCAGTCAATCGACCGGTGGCGATGGCTTCCCCGGCTGGCGTGCGCGCCAAGGCGTGATCGGCAAGCAGATCATCGACATCCCATTCTTCGCTTTCCGGGATGTTCTGTTCTTCGATAAACACCGAGGTTCGCACCGCTTTGAGCGCATCGGCGTCTACCGACCAAACCGCTGGAACAATGAAATAGCGATCTTCGATCATCGTTGCCTCTCTCATTGCAGATAGACGCGCAGGATAACCGCAGCTGCGCCTGGCGTAGACTGCCGGCACGCTTGCTTTTTAGGTTCTAGCCGATGACCGTGCCCGATCGTTTCCGCGCTTTTCGCATTCGTAACCCGCACCAGGCGGCCATTGAACAAATTGCCTTGGCTGAACTCAGTGCCGGCGAGTTGCTCATCAAAGTGGCGTGGTCCGGCGTCAATTACAAGGACGCATTGGCTGGCACCGGGCTCGGCAAAATTCTGCGCACTTTCCCGTTGGTGGGCGGCATTGACGTTGGCGGCTGGGTGGTCGAATCGCGCGACGCTCGATTCCGCGAGGGTGACGCGGTACTGGTCACCGGCTCAGGCTTGTCGGAAACGCGCGATGGCGGCTACAGCGAATACGCGCGCCTGCAAGCTGATTGGGCGGTGCCATTGCCGGCCGGCTTGAGTTTGCGCGAAGCGATGGGTATCGGCACCGCTGGATTTACCGCGGCCCTGTGTTTGTGGCGGATGCTAAGCGTCGGCCAGCAAGCGGCCATGGGTCCGATCGTGGTCACCGGTGCCACCGGTGGCGTGGGCATGTTAGCCATCGATATCTTCAGTAAAGCCGGCTTTGAGATGCACGCGATCACCGGCAAGCCTGAGCATTTCGACGCGCTGATCGCGTTGGGCGCGCGGCAATGTATCGATCGCAGTGGGCTGTTTCTGGGTCAGCGGCCATTGGAGGCGGCCACCTGGGCGGGTGCGGTAGACAACGTCGGTGGCGAATTGCTGTCCGGCTTGACTCGGATGATCAAACCGTGGGGTGCAATCGCCAGCTGTGGACTTGCGGGCGGTACCGAACTGCATACCACGGTGATGCCCTTCATCATTCGCGGCATCAGCTTGTTGGGGATTAACTCCTCGGCCACACCGTTTGAGGTGCGCAGTGATCTGTGGCAGCGCTTGGCTGGCGAGTGGCGCCCGCAGCATTTGGAAAAAATCGTCACTCGTGAGGTGGGTTTGGACGATTTGTCCGAGGTCTTCGCTACTTTGATGGCCGGTGGTGCTTATGGTCGTACCGTGGTTCGAATCGGTGGCGATCAGCGTTAAATCCTAAGCCGGACGAGCCGTAACCAAACATACGAAAGTCTTCGCATAATTTGTCAAGACTGAACTGCTAGGTGAACGCGATCCGCCATGCCCCCGGCACGCGGACCTACGCAACCCACGTTACGGGCGATCGTTGCGAGATAAGCGTGCGGCGCGGGATGCAAAGATGCGCCAGAGCGGGGGAAACGATCTTTCCTGCTGCAGACGAGGTGGAGCAGAACATGGTCGAGTGATTGCGGCATGGCGATGGGTCGGGCTTTCAGCCCTTGATCAGGCGCTGGCAACCTGGGGCGTTGCCCCAGGCTGGTATGGAGGCGCGCCTTTGGCGCTGAAATACAGAGAATCGAGCGGGCGCCGGTTATGTATCCCATCATCCTAAGCCGGACGAGCCGGAACCAAAGACACAAAAGTCATCAGGTTAATACAAGTTGTCCGCGCATCCCCGCGTATGGGTAGAATCAGTGAGCAAACCGCAGGTTAACGGTGGGGAAACTATGGCTCGTATCTTGATCGTGGATGATTCACCTTCACAGCTCCTGGTGCTAAAACGCATCGTCGAAGCGCAAGGGCATGAAGTGATCACTGCTGAGGATGGCCAGCAGGGTGTGGATATGGCCAAAAAGCACATCCCGGACCTCATTCTGATGGACGTGGTGATGCCCAATCTGAATGGATTTCAGGCGACACGCACCATCGCCCGCGAGAAAACCACCAGTCATATTCCGGTCATCCTGGTCACCACCAAAGATCAGGAAACCGACCGTGTGTGGGGTTTGCGCCAAGGCGCTAAGGGTTACATCACCAAACCCGTCATCGAAGGGCAACTGGTCAAGGCCATCAACGAGCATTTGCCGCGTTAGGCTGTTTTGACCGTATAGCGCCTCTTCCGGGAGGCGCAGTTGCGACCCGCAAACGGCGCCTAGCATCACTGCTGGCGCCGTTTCTTTTGTCCGCAAGCGGGACGCAGAGCCGAACTACACTAGCTCACCATGGCTCGATATCCAGGATCACCAGCGGCTGAGCGTTGCTTTTGTCGATAATAACAACCATGTCTTGCTTGCGCGCTTGCAGTGGCAGCCACAACAATTGTTCGAGTGGACGGCTGGAACTACCCAGCCAATGCTGCAGCACGCCGGGTGTGCGTTCGCGCGCCGCGCGCAGCTTGTCGATGCTGCGACCTCGCTCGATCAGTGTCGGCGCCACCTGCGCATACGGCACATACAAACGCGGTACGGTTTCCGATGGTTTGCCGCCAAGTTCTCTGAACAACAATGTGTTGCGCGCATTCACGTCGGTCGGGAGCAGCAGGCCGACTGACACCGGGCCTACCCACGACAGTTGGCGAAACGGGCTATTTGGGTCAGCTGGCAAGTCGGCTGGGTCAATCTGATTGGCGGAGACCACCACCAGCCGATCAATGGCACCTACGATAAACACGGGGCGCGTTTGCACAATAACGAGCAGCCCATACATCAGAAAAGCCAGCTGCGTGAGGAACACCACCGTCATGTCGAAGGCCAGTCCCGGTTTTCCCGCCCGATATAGAAAGAGTGTCAACATCGGGCCGATCACCACATCGACAATGATTAAGATGGTGATTAATCGCGCCGCCCCGGAGGCCTGGAAGTAGGCGCCCGGATACCAAAGAAAAATCACTAACAAAATGACGGTGCTGGCGATCGCGCAACTGGTCAACAGGTGAAGTCCGGATGCTCGCCAGCGCGTCATTGTTGTGCTCTCACAGTGTTCGGTCTGAATGACCTGGGCAAGCATAGCCCGAGGCCAGATCAGCGTGCGCTGCTTGGCCCAGGGCAATTCTTCACGCGAATTAATTTGCCGCCTCTCGGCGCACCACCAGGCTCTGACCAATACTGTCGCTTCACAACTTAGCGAGTCTGCCCCAATGAAATCAACCGCGCTGTTTCTATGTGGTCTATTTGCCCTTGCAGGCGCCATGCCGCTGGCCGCAGCCAAGGTGCGCGAACCTACGGCAAAAGTGTGCACGACGCTCGGCAAAGTGCACGCCCAACGTGATCGGCAATTGTATACGGTGGTATTTCAGTCGCTCAATGGTCGCTTGATGGCGCGCCGCGGCGATGCGTGTATCCAGGTGTCGGTCGGTGAACACGTGTTGGGGCTCACGGCCAACGTTGAGGGCGCGATTTTCCCGCGCCGACGCGTGGCGCTGGGCGCTCTGAAAGAACAAAAACTGCCGCTGACCATCGAGCCAAACCGCACTTACACGATCGCCGCGCAATTGGATGATCGTTACCAAGGCAGTTGGATTCCGGTAGTGCAAAGGGTGGAGTTGTGGGCTACTCCGCAATGACCCTAGACGTTCACCGTGGCGCCCGTGTAGTTGCCCTGCATGGTCAACCAGCGGGAGTTCGCCACGCCGAGCTTCTGCTGTGCCGTCGCCGCGGTGTCGTAGGTGAACTAGGCAGCGAACAGGAAGCGGTTGGCAGTGTTGAAGTCGAACAGAAATCCCTGGCCAAGGTTGGACGGGTTCACCCAGGTGCCGTTGAGGCCCTGACTGATCGCAAATACCGGTGCGCCCATCACGGTGATGCGCGCGTTCATGGAGTTGTTGATGTTGGCGCCAGGACTGGAATGGACCGTGCAATAGACTCGGTACACGCCGGCGGCGCTATAGGTCCGATCGAACTGCCAACCAGGGCCAGCCGGCGCCCACATTGATGGTCAGATCGTTGGGCGTAAAGACGGTGTTGCGGAGGCGCACGATGACCGTCGCCGCGTGCGCGGGTAGCGCCACCAAGCCAAGCACCAAATAGACTAAAGTGACAACAATACGCGACGCATGCATAGCGGGCTCCTGCAGGTGAACCGCTGACAGTGGCTCTGGTTGATTTCTGGGCATCCTGGTGTGCGCCCTGCCTGAAATTTCTACCGCTGTATGACACCTTGCGTGTGGATTTTCCGGCCGAAGATTTCCAGATTCTGGCGGTCAATGTGGACGAGGAACTCGCCGACGCCCAGCGTTTTCTCGACAAGCACTCGCTACTTTTCGAGTGATTATCGTTTGGCGACCGGCGGCGGCATTTCCGCCAGTCTGGATTTGCGGCGCAGTGTTGGTGCCTGGGATTGGGTGATCGGCTTCGAGCGGCATCGCGCCACCGACGCGCTCGGGTTCGGCTCGGGGACTGATCCAGGTCGCGTCAGCTATACGCAAGATTCAGGCCGGTTTTGATTGCCGCTTTGATTAACCGACTTCTGCTTGCGTCATGAGTGCGCGCAGGAACCGCCGGGAAACCAGCCAATCTTTTTGTAAGTTCACGGCGCAAGGGAGCGCGAAGGTCTGGCGCGAACCGAGCCCTTAGCCCTATTTTGTGGAGTGCGGCAGCCAGAGGCCGCTTTGCTTCATGCTTCTGACAGCCAACAACCAACAACCAACAACCAAACCATGCCACACGGCGCTATTTCAGCTGATCAATCGCAAGCTTGGCGCCATCCGGCGCCAGTGGCGCCTACGCCCTTGCCGGTCATCGACGGCGAGGCGTTTGCGGCCGATATCGCCGCGCTGCGCAAGGAGCTGATCGCCGACCTAGGTGAGGCGGATCTTGCGCATTTGCGCAAAATGGAGCGTTGGGGGCGGGTCTGTACGCTGTTTGGTTATGCCTGCGCGTGGATCGCCCCTAATCCAATGGCTGCCTTGCTCATCGGGATGGGCAATGTCGCGCGTTGGACCATGGTCACTCATCATGTGATGCACAAGGGTTATGACCGCGTGCCGAAGGTGCCGGCGCGTTTTTCAAGCAAAAACTACGCGATCGGCTGGCGCCGTTATTTGGATTGGCTGGATTGGATGCACCCGGCGGCGTGGGCGCATGAGCACAATCAATTGCATCATTTCCACACCGGCGAGATCGACGACCCTGATCTGGTCGAACACAACGCTTGGGCAATTCGCCTGCGCAGATTGCCACGTTTGCTGAAATACGTGGCGGTTGTCCTGCTGATGGCGACCTGGAAACTCAGCTATTACGCGCCGAATACCTTCTGGGCACTGCAGCAACAACGCCGTATTCGTGCGCAATCGCCAGAACAAGCCAAGGCCGAGCCGCTACCGACGCCAGGAAACGTTTGGCGTTTACTTTATCCGGGCGAACGTTTGTTATTGCCCATGAGCCGGCGCGCGCTGGAATATTGGCTACGCTGCGTCCTGCCTTATGGATTATTCCGATTTGGATTGATTCCGGCGTTGTTTCTACCGCTCGGCACCTGGGCTTGGGCAGCGGTGTTAATCAATTCGATTTTGGCCGAAGTGATCGCTAATGTGTACGCCTTCGTCATCATTGTTCCCAATCACGCCGGTGACGATGTATGGCGCTTTGAGGGTAGGGTGCGTGATAAATCAGAGTTTTATGTGCGCCAGATTACCGGATCGGTGAATTATCCGGGGGGTAGCGATCGCCGCGATTTCCTGCTGGGTTATCTGAATTATCAGATCGAACACCACGTTTGGCCCGATCTGCCGATGCTCAAATACCGGCAAGCTGCACCGCGCTTAAAGGCCATTTGCGCAAAACACGGCGTACCGTATATCGAAGAGAGCGTATTCAAACGCTTTGCGCGCCTGTGGGCAATCCTCATGGGCGATGCCCATATGCGACGTGCTTGATGACGCATGTGAATGCGCGATCAAGCCAGCTTATCTAACTGCTCTCGATAGCCGCGCGATAGTTTGAGTTGTTGGCCGCCGTCCAGATCGACGAAGTATTCGCCGTTGATGTGCGGCCGCAGGCGCACCACGTAGCGGGTGTGCACGATGGTGGAACGGTGGATGCGCACAAAGCGCTCGGCTGGCAGGCGATCGCTGAGCTCGCGCAGCGAGGCACGCGCGACGTGATTGGTGTCGGCGGTGTGCACCACTACGTAATCGCCCGCCGCATCAATCCAGCGGATATCGGCCAGTGGCACGCGCACCAGCGTGCTGCCGTCTTTCAGCGTCAAACGATCGTCGGAGCGCTCACCCAGCGATTGCGGTCGTTCGCCGCCCACCAAGGCCATCAACTTGGCATTTTGCGCCTCCAGTTCGCTGTGCTCGCGCAATTTGCGCGCGCGGATCAGCGCTTCTCGCAAGCGTTCGTCGTCGATAGGCTTGAGCAAATAATCAACCGCGTGCACGCGAAAGGCGTCCACCGCGTATTGATCAAATGCAGTGGTGAACACCACCAACGGCCAGCGCGACACCGGCAAGGTACGCAGCACGCCAAAACCGTCAATGCCCGGCATCTGGATATCTAAAAACATCAAATCCGGATCGAACTGACCGATCAAACCCAGCGCTTCGCGACCATTGGCCGCCTCAGCGACGATATCGACACCACCGATTTGGGTCAATCGATAGCGTAAACCACGCCGCGCTAGGGGTTCATCGTCGACCAGCAGGCAGCGTAGGGGGCGTGAGTTCACGGCGCCAATTCCAACGGCAGTGTGATGCGCACACGCACGCCGCCTTCTGGGCGATTTTCCACGTTTAGGCGTTGCTGCGTGCCATACAGCGTACTCAAGCGCTCGCGGGTGTTGCGCAGGCCCACGCCGCTAGAATCGGCGGCTCCGGGTGCGAATAGCGGGCTGCCGGGGCCGTCGTCGGTGAGTTCCAATTCCAGCCACTCACCGCTGGCATGCGCGCGGATGGCGATACGACAACCGTCCTCGCATTTGGCTACAGCGTATTTGATCGCGTTTTCGACCAATGGTTGCAGAATTAAACTCGGGACCAACGCGCATTCCGCATTCGGATCAATTTGCACATCCAGCATCAGGCGCTGTTCAAAGCGCATTTTTTCGATGCACAGATATAAATCAAGCACTTCCATCTCGCGCTTTAATGGCACTTTGGCTTGTGGATCTTGATCTAGCGTGTAACGCAAAAAACGACTCAGCGCACCGAGCATTTTTTCAGCGGTGTCGTTGGCGCGCTCCAATACCAAGGTGGCAATCGCATTTAAGGTATTGAATAAAAAATGCGGATTGAGCTGATAGCGCAGCATTTTCAGGTGCGCCAAATTGGCCTGCGATTGCGCCGCAAGGGTGCGCTCGCGCGCTTCGGCCAGCGCGCGGTTATTGCGAATGCCAAACCACAGCGCGCTCCAGCTCAAGATCACGTATGCGGTAAATCCCGAATACGCCATAAAACCGAGAAAACTCGCTGGTTTGCATTCGTCCGGACAGTAATTTTCGATCGACACGGCATAAATCACGCTCATCGCCGTCACGATCGCCAGAAAGGCCGGCACTGCGAAACTGGCCATTTGCAGCGCCGACAAATTCCAGATGCGTTTGTACAACAGATGCAATGGCCAAGTGACGATGGCACCACCAACAGCGCTGCTGATCGACACCGATAGGTACGAGATGTGTTTGCCGTGCGCCATGCCAGACAAAAAATGCACGGCCAAAAAGCCTAGCCAGCCGGCGATCTGGAACAGCCAGAACGGCAGCCGCCAGGATTTCGGTGGGGAGGGATCGAAATTCAACTTAAGTTTTCCGAGGATCCAAATTGGGGTCGCTGCATTAATCCGTCATTGCGAGGCATGCGCCGCCATCGAATCCAGGCAGGCGACAATCTTCAGCGCGTGCCGTGGCAATCCAGTGACTCTCCGGGCGCCAATGGCGAAGGCGCTGGATTGCCGCGGTCGCTCTCGGGCTCCCTCGCCAAGACGAGTCTTGTGGGTTCACCCGCATACATTTCCGGGCTGAAGAAGAGCGTTCTACTTGCCGCCAGAGTAACCGTTCACATCGTCAAATCGCCACGGCTGAGCGTGTGCATCGGTCATTTCGGCGTTTAGGAATCGTGAAGTTGTTTTTGAACGA
>CAZLSB010000076.1:0-14962 GCA_964561825.1 uncultured Xanthomonas sp. | reverse complement strand
AGAGGCCGGACGCGCAACCCGAAGGGCAGGACGGCCTTTTGGCATAGCGCAGACTGGAAAGTAGAGCCCAAGCCTTCAAAATCAATCCGAGACTGAGTAGAAAACGATGGCCAAAAGGACTTCCGGCGCACTCGCGAAGAAAGCCCGACAGGCTGCTAGCGCTTCACATGCTTCATCAATCGACGGCGTTTGGCTTTTTGGCGTTCGGTCAATACGTTGACTTTGCCAGCGAAAGGATTGGTGCCTTCGCGGAATTCCAGTGCCAACGGGGTGCCGACCAATTTGAAGCGCTCGCGCAGCGAGTTTTCCAAATAGCGTTTGTAGTCTTCTGATAGCCCGGTCAGGCGATTGCCGTGAATGATGACGCGCGGCGGATTGCGTCCGCCTTGGTGGGCATAACGCATTTTGGCGACGCGGCCGCGCACCATGGGTGGCTGGTGTTTTTCGAAGGCCTTGCCGATTGCCTCGGTCAGTTCATTCGCGGTGAATTCTTTGGTCGCTGAACGGTGGGCTTGATTGACGGCTTTCAGCAATTCACCGAGGCCAGAGCCGTGTAGCGCGGAAATGGGCAAGCGTTTGGCAAAGTTGACGAAGCCCAAACCCCAGTCCAGGCGTTGCGTTACTTGCGTACGTTCGCGCACGCTCAAACCGTCCCATTTGTTGATGGCCAATACCAAACCACGGCCAGCGGCGACGATTTCTCCGAGGATGTGGGCATCCTGATCGGCGAAACCTTGTTGTGCGTCGAGCATCAAAACCACCACCTGCGATTCTTCAACCGCTTGCAAGGCTTTGATGACACTGAACTTTTCCACACCATCTTCGACCCGCGCGCGGCGCCTAATGCCGGCGGTGTCAATCAGCAAATAGCGTTTGCCATCGCGCTCCAGCGGGATGCGCACCGCATCACGGGTGGTGCCCGGCAGGTCCATGGCCAATACGCGCTCTTCGCCAAGCAAGCGGTTGACCAGGGTGGATTTGCCGACGTTTGGGCGTCCGATGATCGCGATTCGAATCGCGCCGGTGTCCATGCCTTCTTCGGCCGGGGATGCAGGAAAGCGTTCGAGCAGATGCTCGACCAGATCGCCAATGCCCTGGTTGTGCGCGGCGGCGACCATCAGCGTCGCGCCGATCCCCAAACGCGAGAACTCGGCGTTGGCGCCATGTTCTTCAACGCCATCTATCTTGTTGATAATCAACAATAAAGGTTTGCTGGTTGCGCGAATGCGCAGCGCGATATCGATATCGTCAGGATGCAGGCCGTCGCGTGCATCGACTACCAAGCAAACCAGATCACATTCGTCGATCGCTTGCCAAGATTGCGCCGCCATGCCTTTGGCGAGCGCATCTTCGTTCTCGGTCAGGCCGGCGGTATCAACGACCATGAAGGGCCGGTCACCGCGCCTACACACACCAAACAAACGGTCACGCGTTACGCCGGGCAGGTTCGAGACAATCGCGTCCCGACTCTTGGTCAGGGAATTGTAAAGCGTCGATTTGCCGACATTCGGGCGACCGACCAGAGCAACAACGGGAAGCATTGGCGGACGCCTTCAAATTACGCTGAGCAACTGCCATTGCGGTTGCCGATGAAATTAAACTGCCGCCGTGCAGCGGCATTCAATCAATTGCGGAGTCGGAACGCACCCACAGAGCCATCGCGGTTCTGTACGTAAAGCACCTCACCGACGACGAGCAAAGCATCGCCGAAACCTGCGCCGCCGAGTTTGGTGCGTGCGGATATCGCACCGTCACTGCGATTCAGCCAATGCAGATAGCCTTCGACATCACCCACAACCACGTAATCGCCCAGCAAAACCGGCACCGAAATCATTCGATATAAGAGGATTTCGTTTTTCCACAATGAGCCACCCGTGCGTCGGTCCAGAGCCCATACCGCGCCATCCGATGCCGCCACAAAGACCGCATCACTGCCCGCAGCGACGCCAGCAACGGAGGACATATCGCGTGTCCACAAAGTACGGCCGCCGTCTAAAGTCAGCGCCTGTGCGCCCGACTCATAGCCGGCGACGAATAAATCACCGTTCAACAACACCATGCGTCCGTCGACGTCGACCATACGTTCCAAATCGGTTTTGCCTTCACCGACACCGATCCGTTGTTCCCATGCTGGCCGGCCATCGGCCATTGCAAATGCGCTGACCGTGCCGTTGGCGTTAGCGGCCACGACCAATTCGTTGGTGACGACCGGTGACGCTGAACCGCGCAAACTGAGCAGCGGCACGCCGCGATCCGCCGCCCAAATTTGCTCACCATTGCTGGCTTTGAGCGCGTGGGTGCGGCCGTCATTGGCGCTCACGATCACTTTATCGCCAATCAACACGGGGGCGCTGATGACTTCCGATGACACGCGTTTACGCCAAACTTCCGCGCCGGTTTCTGCCTCGAAAGCAACGACTTCGCCATCAATGGTGCCCGCGACAGTGAGCGTCTCGCTGGCGCCCGGACCGCCGCTAAAAGAATCCGATTTCTTTGCCCACAATCGGCGGCCGGAGAGGCTGTCATAGGCTTCGATGTCACCATCAATGCTGGCAAAAAACGCCCGACCGCCGGCAACTGCAGGGACCAAACCAGCGCCAGTCACGCCGGAGCCGTCGCCGACTGAAGTCGACCACAGTTTGTCGATCTGCACTTTAGCTTCAAATTTGACCAACGGTGTCGGTGGCTCAATGTTCTCTTTCTTGGCACTGTCGCCCGTGCAGCCGGCGAGCAGTCCGGCCGCGGCCATTGCTAATACAAGTCGAGCGCGCATCGCCATCAGCCTTGCTCCGCTGGAGCCGCAGCTTCACTTTCAGTGGCCGGGCTCGCTGGGGCAGGCGTACTCACTGGCGCAGGAGGCGCAACCGCGGCGGCCGGCGCCGCGCTGCCGGCTAGCAAATCATCACGCTTCGCTTCGATTGCTTTGCGTTGCGACGCAGCGACGTCCAACTTGGCCAGGGCTGCATCGTAAGCTTTGCGTGCGTCCTCAACTTTACCCAGTGAGCTCAGCGCATCACCGCGGATTTGATCGCGCTCGCCAGCGTAGGAGTCACCTTCAATGACTTTCAAGGTGTCCAGCGCCTGCTGCGCCGCGCCACGGCCCAGTTGTACGCGTGCCAGGCGCAAGCTGGCCAGTGATTTGATGGAGTCTGCTTGCGCGTTTTCGGCGACGAATTTAAGGGAGGACTCGGCTTCCGGCAACTGCGCATCTTTGAGTTGCAGCTCGGCGAGTTCCAGCGCCGCCAATGCCGCATGCGGCGAACTAGCGTAATTCTTGCGCAAATCCTCAACCAGCTTACTGGCTAATTCTTTGTCGTCCTTATCGACTGCCTCTTGCAGGCTTTCAAACTTTGAAAAAGCCTCGGCACGATGATTCAGGCTCGACTGCTGCCATTGCTGCCAACCGAGCAACGCCGCCAAACCGAGCAAAATGCCGGTCACGATCGACGTGCCATTTTGCTGCAGCCATTGGCGAGCTTGTTCGCTTTGCTCGTGCGAATCCAGAATGTCGTCAGCCATTGTTCCGATCCTTAGCCTGATTCAGTGGGTTAATTAGCCGCCATCGCGGCTAGGAATTTCTTTATCGTTGGTGACCGGCTTCCAGCCCAGTTCACCGCGCGCAACCGCGAAACGCGCGACATTCCCGCGCGTGAAGCCACTGAGGTCTACAGAGGTGCCGGCTACATCGGCGCGCACGCCACGCACATTGCCGATATTGACCGAGAATGGCGCGCCTTCGCTGAAGCTACGCTGGTCACCAGCACGAACCACTTGATAGGCCAGTTTGGAGCCTTCGCGATCACGGACGTCTACCCAGCTATCTTCGTCGAAGCTCAGCGTTAACACCGAAGGCGCAGCGGCGCGCGCATCGCCGGGCACCCGGAACGGGTTTAGCGAGGCCATCACCGGTGATTCGTCTGCACTTGCGGGTGCCGTATCGGGGAGTACCGGCCCCAGTGGTGCGCTGGTCACCGCCGACTTGGTAGCCGTGCTAGCCGTAACCGAGGGCACTACCTGAGGCCGCTCTGGCGTGCTGTCGGCCACGCGTGGCGCGTCTGGAAAACCAAGTTGCGGAGTATTGCTCACCAGCCAATGCACTGCCGTCAAAGCTAGCGCGGTGCCTACGACGTAGCTTGCCGCCCATTTGTAGCGTTCGATCCAAGGCACGCGGCGCGCCACTGCACCGGCGGCTGGCAATACATGGGGTGTATCGATGGGTGCCGAGGCTGCCATTGCCTGGTTGGCCCATTCTTCGGGCAGGTTCAAAATGCGCAAGTAGCTGCGCAAGAAGCCCTTTAGATAAACCGCGGTGCCGATGCGCTGGCTGCGGCCTGCTTCTAAATCCGCCACGGTTGCGAGCGGCAAATGCAAGCGTTGGGCGATTTCATCGGCACCCAAAGACAAGTTCATTCGCGCTTCTTTCAACCGTCGCCCAAGCTCCGTCAGATCCAGCACTTGGCTAGATTGAGTCGCGGGTCCGCTCATGTCTCGCTCCTGCATCACTCACGCTGCTCCAGCGACTGCGCCTCACGCGAACGCGGGAAGCTGCTGGTCAGTCGTCGTCGGTAGTCTGCGGCGCTGCGCGTATCGCCCAGCGCCAACTCAATCTGCATGCCCAACAACAGGGCTTCAGGATTATTTGGATTCGCAGCGTCAAAGCGCTGCATGAATGCTCTGGCATTCATATGGTCGCCGTTGGCAAATAGCACGCCGGCCATCGGCAAAAGTGCATCACCGTAGTCTGGCTTACGTTGCAGTGCCTCGCGCAGATAAGCTTCAGCCTGCTTGAGATGCCCGGCGCTCTTCGCGCACATGCCAGCATTCGATAGCGCGACTTCTGGCGTCTTGTAATATGGATCCGCAAAGGCCCGTTTGAACATCACTTCGGCTTCGGGGTAACGCCCTTGGCGGCATAGGAAACTGGCGAAATTGTTGCTCATATCGCCATCTTTGGAGCGCAGATCGACAGCCCGCTTGTAATGAAACTCTGCCTGACCGAGTTCGCCGATGGTTTCGTTCAGAACGCCGGAGACGGTGTGCGCCTGGCCCGAATTGGGATCTAACTCCAGCGCGCGCAGTAATTTGTCGCGAGCAATCTCAAGGTTGCCACGCTTTAGGTACTCCTGCGCCATCTGCACCTGTAACTCAGAGCTGCGCCGGATTTGTTCGGGTGCCAGTTTGTTTGATCGAGTGCCAGAGCCCGCGCAAGCGGTCAGCAGACACACCGCGCCGACCAGCAACCAGGCCCGGGCGCTCATGCGCGTGCCTCATTTTGGGCAGCGAGTTCTGCTTTGAACTGGCTGCTGCGTCGCGTGCGGTCGAGCACCGTACCGACCAATTGACCGCAGGCAGCGTCAATATCATCGCCCCGCGTGCGGCGCACGGTGGCAATCAAACCGGCCTCCATGACGATGGTCTGGAAGCGCCGTATCGCTTCTTCGCCGGAACGCTCGTATCGCGTGCCTGGAAACGGGTTGAACGGGATCAAGTTGAGCTTGCTGGGCAAGCGGCGCAACAACTTCACCAAAGCGCGTGCATGCTCGGGTTGGTCGTTGATGTCCTTCATTAAGGTGTATTCGAAAGTGACGCAAGCGCGTGGGCGGTTGACCAAATAGCGCTGGCAAGCGGCCATCAGTTCGGCAATCGGATACTTCTTGTTGAGAGGCACCAGTTGTTCGCGCAGCGCGTCATTGGGCGCATGCAAACTCACCGCCAAACTGACGTCGCACACTTCCGACAGTTTATCGATTCCCGGCACCAAGCCGGCAGTGCTCAAGGTGACGCGTTTGTTTGCCAAGCCAAAAGCCAAGTCATCACGCATCAGATTCATCGCCGAAACTACGCTGTCAAAATTGAGCAGAGGCTCGCCCATACCCATCATGACGACGTTAGTCAGTCGGCGATTTTCCTTCACGTCATGGCCTAAAGCACGGGCCGCGACCCACACTTGGCCGATGATTTCTGCGGTGGTCAAGTTGCGATTGAAGCCCTGTGTCGCGGTTGAACAAAAGGTGCAGTTCAGCGAACAGCCAATTTGCGAGGACACGCACAAAGTGCCGCGGGTGGGCTCTGGGATGTAAACCGTTTCTACTGCATTGCCGCCGTCCAGCGCGATCAGCCATTTGGTGGTGCCGTCGGTGCTGACCTTTTGGAACAACACTTTAGGCGGGTTAATGACTGCGGTGGCCTCCAATTTGGCGCGCAGCTTTTTGCCCACATCGGTCATTGCAGCGAAGTCGGTGACGCCGTGATGATAGATCCACTTCAGAATCTGATGCGCACGGTAGCGCTTCTCACCGATGGACTCGAAGTGATCTTCGAGTCCATGGCGATCAAGGTTCATCAAGTTGACCAACGTTATGGCTTGTTCCACCTGGACCTCGGTTGTGCACGCGCCTTAGCGCGAGCTGATGTCGCTAGATGCAAAAAAGTAGGCGATTTCCAGCGCGGCAGTTTCAGCGGCGTCCGAGCCGTGAACTGCGTTGGCGTCAATCGAGTCCGCAAAATCAGCGCGAATAGTACCCGCTGCCGCCTTCTTCGGGTCTGTTGCACCCATCAGTTCGCGGTGGGTGGCAATCGCATCCTCGCCTTCAAGTGCCTGGATCATCACCGGGCCCGAGATCATGAACTTAACCAGATCGTTGAAAAAACCACGCTCGCGGTGTACCGCGTAAAAACCCTCGGCTTCGCGCTGCGACAGCTGTTTCATGCGCGCGGCAATCACTTTCAAGCCCGCTTTTTCGAAGCGGGAATAAATTTCGCCAATGACGTTTTTGGCAACGGCATCGGGTTTGATGATGGAAAGGGTGCGCTCTAGCGCCATGGTTACGGCTCCATGTCAGTGGACGAAGGATCAGGAAGGTCTAAGCAGTCGCTCTACCGAACGTCCAGGTCAAAAAACGTCGGAATATTACCACGGAAGGCCCGCAAAATCGGGCACTTGTGCGGCTGTTAAGTGGCGGAGTCTACCGAATTGGCGGCGTATGCGGCAACGCAGCACAATCGAGTATTCACTCGACAGCCATAGTCGCTGTGAACTGTATTCGCGTTGCCGCGCTCCATACGCGGGCGTATAGTCTGCCCCGACGTCGATTTGCACACCGCCGACTTTCGTTTTCAGAGCCCGCAGCGCGCTATCTTCGCGATTCCTAACCCGCCGTCTTTGAGCTTTCGAGGTAAAACATGCCTGAGAATAAGCTTCTCGTCCGCAAGGCCGCCGTACTCGGCGCCGGCGTGATGGGTGCGCAGATCGCCGCTCACCTAGTCAACGCGGGCGTGCCCGCGATCCTCTTCGAACTTCCCGCCAAAGAAGGCCCGCGTAACGGCCTGGTGGACAAGGCAATTGCTGGCCTCGCCAAGCTCAGTCCCTCACCACTGGGCAACAAAACGGTGGCGACCGAGATTCAAGGCGCCAACTACGATGACCACCTGGAGTGGTTACGTGATTGCGACTTGATTATCGAAGCGGTCGCTGAGCGCATGGATATCAAGCAGTCCTTGTACAACAAGATCGCCCCGTTCGTGAATGAGCACGCGATTGTCGCCAGCAATACCTCGGGACTGTCGATCAGCAAGCTGTCCGACGTGCTACCTGAGGCGCTGCGACCGCGCTTTTGCGGCATTCATTTTTTCAATCCGCCGCGTTATATGCACTTGGTGGAGCTCATTGCGACCGCCAGTACCGATCCGGCGACGATGGACAATTTGGAGTCCTACGTTACCAGCACGCTTGGCAAGCGCGTGGTGCGAGCGAAGGACACGCCGAACTTCATCGGCAATCGCATTGGCGTGTTCTCGATCGCCGCCACCATGTATCACACCGAAAAATTCGGTCTCAGTTTCGACGCCGTTGACGCGCTGACCGGTCCGCTGATCGGGCGCCCGAAAAGTGCCACTTATCGGACCAGCGACGTGGTCGGCCTCGACACCATGGCGCATGTTATCAAGACCATGGATGACACGCTGCCTGATGATCCATGGCACCGCTATTTCAAAGCACCGGTTTGGTTGCAGGGTCTGATTGCCAAAGGCGCACTCGGTCAGAAAACCGGAGCGGGTTTCTTCCGCAAAAATGGCAAGGTGATCGAAGTTCTCGATATCGCCTCGCAGAGCTACAAGCCGGCGACCGCCGAAGCCAGTGATGATGCCGAAGGCGCGCTGCGCCAGAAAGGCTGGGGCGCCCGCTTGGCTGCGTTGCGCGCATCCAGCGATCCACAAGCGCAATTCATGTGGGCGTGTTTTCGCGATACCTTCCACTATTGCGCGTATCAACTGGAGAGCATTGCTGACAATGCACGCGACGTGGATTTCGCGATTCGCTGGGGTTACGGCTGGGATCAAGGTCCGTTCGAAATTTGGCAACAGGCCGGTTGGGTGCAGATCGCCAACTGGATTGCCGAGGATATTGCTGCCGGCAAATCGATGAGTGATGCCGCGCTGCCAGCGTGGGTGTTCGAACGCGGCGACGCGGGCGTGCACGACGCCGGTGGATCCTATGCGCCGAGCACCAATAGTCTGCGACCGCGTTCGTCACTGCCGGTGTACGCGCGCCAGTATTTCCCCGACGCGATTTACACCGAAGCCTTCGATCAGGGCACCACTATTTTCGAAACTGACGGCGTGCGCATGTGGCATCAAGGCGACGACATCGCCATTTTGAGCTTCCGCAGCAAAATGAACACCATCGGCGCCAGTGTGCTGGCAGGCGTGAATCGGGCGATTGACGAGGCCGAGCGCAATTATAAGGCTTTGGTGATTTGGCAGACCCGTGAGCCGTTTTCGGCCGGTGCCGATTTGAAAGACGCGTTACCGGTGGTTGCGGCCGGTAAGTGGGACGAGTTTGAGCAAATCGTCGCGTCCTTCCAGGCTACCAGTCAGCGCATCAAGTATTCGCTGGTACCGGTGGTGTCGGCGGTGCGTGGCATGGCCTTTGGTGGCGGCTGCGAGTTCCAGATGCACTCGGCCAAAACGGTGTTTGCGCTGGAAAGTTACATCGGTTTGGTTGAAGCCGGCGTGGGTTTGTTGCCCGCTGGTGGTGGTCTGAAGGAAATTGCGCTGCGCTCCTGGCAAAACGCGGTCGGCGGCGATGTGTTTGGTCAAATCCAAACCTACTTTGAAACCATCGCGATGGCGAAAGTGGCAACCAGCGCGTTGGAAGCCAAGGATATGAAACTGGCCCGCCCGAACGATGTAATCATCGCTAACAAGGATGAGTTGTTATTCGTGGCCAAAAACGAAGCACGCGCATTGGCCGACACGGGTTATCGCCCGCCACTGCCACCGCGTGCGATCAAAGTGGCCGGCGATGTGGGCATCGCGACGATTCGCGCGCTGCTGACCAATATGCAAGCCGGTGGATTTATCTCCGAGCACGACGCCATTGTTGCCACGCGCATTGCCACCGTGATGTGCGGTGGTGAGATTGAACGTGGGTCGGAAGTCGACGAAGAGTGGCTGTTGAATCTGGAGCGCAAACATTTCGTGGCGCTGGCGCAGA
This sequence comes from uncultured Xanthomonas sp., assembly GCA_964561825.1. GTDB lineage: Bacteria > Pseudomonadota > Gammaproteobacteria > Xanthomonadales > SZUA-5 > JADKFD01. The sequence continues at coordinate 5,466 of CAZLSB010000076.1, read as the reverse complement.
TGCCGAAAACGCAGGCGCGCATCGCGTTTACGATGCAAAACGGCAAACCGCTGCGGAACTAAGGAGACACCAGATAATGACTCGCCAAATTCAAGACGCTTACATTGTGTCCGCCGTGCGTTCGCCGGTGGGCAAAGCACCCAAAGGTATGTTTAGAAACACCCGTCCTGACGATCTGCTAGCGCATGTGCTGCGTGGCGCGGTCGCTGCGGCGCCCGGGATTGATCTTGCTCGGATCGACGACGCGATCATCGGTTGCGCGATGCCGGAAGGCGAACAAGGCATGAACGTGGCTCGCATCGGCGTGCTGATGGCCGGATTGCCAAACACCGTTGCGGCGATGACCATCAACCGCTTCTGTTCGTCCGGCTCGCAAGCGGTTGCGTTGGCAGCCGATCGCATCCGTCTGGGCGAGTCCGATTTGATGCTGGCCGGCGGCACCGAAAGCATGTCGATGGTGCCGATGATGGGCAATCGTCCCGCTTTCAATCCGGCGTTTTTCAAGGAAGAAAACATCGCCATCGCCTATGGCATGGGTATCACCGCCGAGAACGTCGCCACCGAGTGGAATGTGTCGCGTGAAGATCAGGACCAATTCGCCTACGCCTCGCATCGGAAGGCTATCGCGGCGATTGAATCTGGCGCGTTCAAAGACGAAATTCTGCCGTTCCTGCTGGATGATCACTATCCCGATTTAGTCACCCGTGGCTTTAAAAACGACACGCGTCAGGTCAGCACCGACGAAGGTCCGCGCAAAGACACCACCGTCGAAGCGCTCAACAAACTGCGCGCGGTGTTTAAGCAAGGTGGCAGCGTCACGGCGGGCAATTCCTCGCAAATGAGCGACGGCGCCGGTGCCGTGTTGTTGGCAAGCGAGCGCGCCATCAAAGAGTTTGGACTAACGCCACTGGCCCGTTGGGTCGGTTATTCGGTCGCCGGCGTGCGCCCGGAAGTCATGGGTATTGGTCCGAAGGACGCGATTCCGAAGGTTTGCAAGCAGACCGGCATCAATGTGCAGGACATCGAGTGGATCGAACTCAATGAAGCCTTCGCGGCGCAAGCACTGGCGGTGATGCGTGATTCCGGCCTGGACCCGAGCCGCGTCAATCCGCTCGGTGGCGCGATTGCCCTCGGCCACCCGCTTGGCGCCACCGGCGCCATCCGCACCGCGACCGTGGTGCACGGCCTGCGCCGCAGCAAACAGCGCTACGGCATGGTGACCATGTGCATCGGCACCGGCATGGGCTTTGCTGGGATCATCGAGCGGGTCTAAACACCCGCTCATCCTCCAAGTGCGCTCCGCTGCTTTTGATCTACAAAAGCGGGCTGTCAAAATAGCGGAGCTTGCTCCGCCCTACAAAAGCGGGCTGTTGTTGCAGCCCGCGCGCGGGTCACCGCTGGCTGGATCGTTTACGATAAGCGGTATTAGCACCGACCCGAGAAACGCGTCCATGGCAGACGAACACGAGATTCGCATTCGGCTGGAAACCTTAAACGAGATCGGGCAAGCACTGTCATCGGTGCGCGATTTCGATAGCCTGATGGAGCGCATCGTCGAAGCGGCTCGCGCCTTCACGCAGGCCGACGGCGTCACTTTTTATCGCATCCATGACGGTCGTTTGGTCTTCGATTTGCTGCGTAACGTGTCTCTGGGTCTCTACAAAGGCGGCAGCGCCGGCGAGCCGATCGATCTGCCGGAAATCCCGCTGCACCTTCCCGATGGACGCGAAAATCACTCCTTGGTGGTCGCTCACGCGGCGTTGACCGGTCAGACCATCAACGTGCTGAACGCCTACAACGAGCCCGGTTTTGATTTTTCTGGCACGCGCGCGTTTGATCAACGCACGGGTTATCGCTCGCAGTCATTTCTGACCGTGCCGATGAAGGACCATCTGGGTGCGGTCATCGGCGTATTGCAGTTGATTAACGCCAGTGGCCCGCATCAATGCGTGCGTGCTTTCACGCATGCCGATCAGGAACTGGTCGAATCGCTTGCCTCGCAGGCGGCGATTGCATTAAACAACCGGCGTTTATTGGAGCAAATGGCGGGGTTATTCGAATCGCTGATTAATTTGATCAACACAGCGCTGGATGAAAAATCGCCGTACACCGGCGGCCACTGTGAGCGTGTTCCGGTATTGACGATGATGCTGGCGGAGGCCGCCGCGCAAACCGGCGACGGTCCGCTGGCGGGTTTCACGATGAGCGATGCGGATCGCTACGAACTGAAAATTGCCGGGTTACTGCACGATTGCGGCAAGATCACCACGCCGGTGCATGTGGTCGACAAAGCCACCAAGCTGGAAACCTTGTTTGATCGCATTCACTTGGTCGATTCGCGTTTTGAACTGCTATTGCGTGACGCAAAAATCGCCCAATTGCAGGGTGAGATCGACACTGAGACCTACCAGTCGCGCGCCCAGCAATTGCGCGCCGATCGCGAATTCTTGCGGCGCAGCAATGTCGGCGGCGAATTCATGAGTGATAGCGATGTCGCCGAAATTGAGCGCATTGCTAGCTGGCCATGGCTCGACATCGACGGCCAGCAGCGCACCTTGCTGAGCAGCGAAGAAAAAATGAACCTATGCATCCGCCGCGGAACGCTGAATGCCGCAGAGCGCGAGATCATTAACAACCACATCGTGATGACGGTACGCATGCTGGAAGCACTGCCGTGGCCGGCGCACTTGAGTCGTGTGCCGGAATATGCCGGTGGCCATCATGAGCGCATGGACGGCAAAGGGTATCCGCGTGGATTGCGACGCGAACAAATGAGCATTCCGGCGCGGGTGATGGGCATCGCCGACGTATTTGAAGCGCTGACGGCGCCGGATCGCCCGTATAAATCGGCCAAAACGCTGTCCGAATCGATAGAAATTCTCGGTCGCATGAAAACCGGTGAGCATATCGACCCGGACTTGTTCGACGTGTTTTTGCGCGAACGCGTGTACCTCACTTATGCCCTGCGCTTTCTCGATCCCCAGCAGATTGATCGTATCGATTGGCACCGGGTGCCAGGTGTGAGCGCCGAACTCGCCGATCATTTGCTCGCTTGCGAGGACCGCGACTTAAAAATGTGAGGTTCTTTGTGGCCTTTTTTTACCGCAGAGTACGCGTAGGTCGCGTTGCCCGCAGGGCTAGGTGACACTGCGGCAAGGGTCACGTAGGCCTTTGGCCAACGTGACCTACATTCACGCGCGTGATCAGCGTCAGGGCGGCTCGCAGGGCTAGGTGACACTGCGGCAAGGGTCACGTAGGCCTTTGGCCAACGTGACCTACATCACGCGCGTGATAGGCGTCAGGGCGGCCCGCAGGGCTAGGTGACGCTGCGGCAAGGGTCACGTAGGCCTTTGGCCAACGTGACCTACATCACGCGCGTGATCAGCGTCAGGGCGGCCAGGGCCAAACAAATGGCGCCCAGGATCACTTTGAATGGGCCGAGTGTGGTTGCGGTTTGCTCCAGCGTGTTGGCAAACCCGCCGCTGCCGGCCAGCGCTTTGACCACCGGAATCGCCAAGATCAATGACAAAGCGATGATGGCCAAGGTGGAGAGCAGGCCGACGATCATCATCAGTGGCGCGGAGCTCAGGAAACCGATCGCGCTAATCCACAGCACCAAGCTCCAGATGCCCCAAATCAAGCCGACCAGACCAATCCAACCGCCCACGCCTTCCAACTGCGCCAACGGCCCCGCTGCAGCCGGGTTACGCTGCCGCAACCAAGAAGCAATACCGAGCAATCCCAACGCGAGCAACATCAGCAAACTGATAATTCACATAGCTTTAACTCCGGTTGTTGTGGCGGTTAGACGTTGAAAACGGGAAATGCTGCCGAAAGCGAACACGCACAAAAAAATATGACCGCCGCGATTATGCCGCAGTGCTGCACTACTGGCTGTCACTTATTCCTCACGTCTCGCCTAACCCCCACCAGCAAAGTCTCATCACCAAAAGCCTTGCCTACGGCGCGCCTTCCGGGCAGCCTCTTCAATACCCATGCGTACGGAAAGCAGATCGATGACTTCGCCTTATCCACATTTGTTATCACCACTCGATCTGGGATTCACCACGCTGCGCAATCGGGTGCTGATGGGCTCCATGCACACCGGCTTGGAAGATCGCGCCAAGGATTACGACAAGCTCGCCGCTTACTTTGGCGAACGTGCCGCCGGTGGCGTGGCGCTGATCGTGACCGGTGGCATTGCACCGAGTATTCAAGGCTGGTTGGCGCCGTTTGCGTCAAAGCTATCGTGGCCGTGGGAGGTCAAACGGCATCGCAAAGTGACCGGCGCGGTGCATGCCCATGGCGGCAAAATTGCGATGCAAATCCTGCATGCTGGGCGTTACGGCTACCACCCGTTGTCGGTATCGGCGTCGCCGATTAAATCGCCCATCACACCGTTTCGACCGCGTGAGCTGAGCAAAAGTGGCATCGAAAATACCATCGAAGATTTCGTGCGCACTGCCGCTTACGCGCAAGAAGCCGGCTACGACGGCGTGGAGGTGATGGGCTCGGAAGGTTATCTGATCAACCAGTTCCTGGTGAAACGCACCAACCAGCGCAGCGACGAATGGGGTGGTTCTTACGAAAACCGCATGCGTTTCCCGACCGAAATTGTGCGTCGTATTCGAGCTAAGGTCGGACGCGATTTCATCATTATCTATCGATTGTCGATGCTCGATTTGGTTGAAGACGGCCAAACCTGGGAGGAGGTCGTGCAACTCGCCAAAGCCATTGAGGCCGCCGGTGCAACGCTGATCAACACCGGTATCGGCTGGCACGAGGCACGCATTCCGACGATTGTGACCAGCGTGCCGCGCGCCGCTTTTGCTTTTGTCACCGAGCGCATGAAGCGTGAGGTCAAGATTCCGCTGGTCACCACCAACCGCATCAACATGCCGGATGTCGCCGAAAAGATCATCGCCACAGGTCAGGCCGATATGGTGTCGATGGCCCGGCCCTTGCTCGCCGATGCCGAATGGGTGAACAAATCGGCGGCCAATAAGGCCGACGAGATCAATACCTGCATCGCGTGCAATCAGGCCTGTTTGGATCATGTGTTTGAAAACCGCCGCGCTTCATGTTTGGTCAATCCGCGCGCCTGTCACGAGACCGAGATCGTCCTAAAGCCAGCCGTCCAGAAAAAACGCTTCGCGGTGGTGGGCGCCGGTCCTGCAGGTCTAGCGGCCGCGACCACGCTGGCCGAGCGTGGCCACCACGTCACCTTATTCGACGCGGCCAGTGAAATTGGCGGGCAGTTCAACATGGCGAAGAAAATTCCAGGCAAAGAAGAGTTCCACGAGACCTTGCGCTATTTCCGTGTGCGCATGGAACGGCTGGGTGTAGAACTCAAATTGCAAACCCGAGTAGATGCGGCCGCTCTAAACGGTTTCGATGAGGTGATTGTCGCAACCGGCGTTAGCCCGCGGGCGCCCACTATCGCGGGCAGCGATCACCCCAAAGTGC
>CAZLSB010000075.1:12630-15061 GCA_964561825.1 uncultured Xanthomonas sp. | reverse complement strand
TCCAGGTGATAGTGCCGCGATTGTTGAAGGTGCGCGTCCACAGCGTGCGGTCGTTGCTGACGCCTGCCGGCGCGGCAAAGGTAGCGGTGGCGCCGGGGGCCAGATTGAAGGCTTCGCCGCTGGTGCCGATCAGCGATCCGGCACCCCATTGGAATTGCGAGGTTACGGTCACCGGCGTGGTTCCACTCAGACGCGCGAGCGCGCGTTCTATGCGCAACTGTGCGAACGAGACCGGCGATGCGCATTGCAGTTGCACGCCGGAATCGAGAATGCTGACATTGCTGCCGGCGGCAAAGCAGCCGTTGATCATGTTGATTGGCACGGTACCCGAGGTATCGCCGAAAATGAAGTTGGATCCGGCGACGAAGTTGGCGCTGACGCCAAAGGTCCGTGCCGACACCGAGAATTCCAGTTCACGGGTGCCGGTCGCCGAATAGCTGCCGTCGAAATTGCCGGCGGCCTGAACGATCAGACGCCCGACGGTTGAAGTCAGGCTGCCGGTTCCTTGGTAGCTCAGGCCCTGCTCGATCAGACTGTTGACTGAGCTTGAGGAACTGGTCAGCGCGCCATTGTTGTTGAGCACGCCGCAACCCGGCACGGTAAGACAGCCAATCCGCGCCTGTCCTGCCGGATTGGAAGAGAGCGCGATGGTGCCGGTGTTGACGATCTGCGCGCCGTCTTCCAGCCGCAGACGCTGCAGCGTAATGGACAACTGACCCTCGACGTTGAGCCGCCGCGAGGTCAGCGTGAGGCTGCTGCCGAGTATAAAATCGTTCGCGATCGTCGAACCTACTGGAACCGTCACCGTCTCGGCCACGCCCGTGCCTTCTATCGTACCCATCCATTTGGGCGTGCCAGTCAGCGTAATCGCCGCCGGGCCATACAGGATTCCAGTGGGGCGGATGTCGAAGTTTGGCAATGTGCGTGTGGCACCATCGACGCGCAGTCTTCCCCACAGCTGGAAGCGCGCGCCGGGGTTCTGGATGATGCTGGCCGATGGCGCCAGGATGCGCTGCGCAACAATGGAACTGGCTAGCCAAAGGGTGCTGCTGCCGCTCAATTGGATCAGGCCGCTATCCGTGCCAGGCGCCTGCAGCGCCGCAATACCCGCCAGGGTCTCGACGGTGCCGGCGTTGTCGAAGGCATCCAGGCCGGAGTTCACATAAATCTCGCGCGTGCCGGTGTTGTTGAAGCGCCAGATTCCCCCGACACTGTTGTCAATACGCGAACCCACGCCCCCGTTGGAGAAGAAGAACCTACTAGTGCCGGCGAGATTGACGTCGAAGTTGCTCTGATTGTCGATATCGGCGCCGCCGCTCAATGTCCAGATCAAATTGGTGCCCGTGCCGCTAGCGTTCACCACGAACGAGCCCTGGTTCACCAACGTCCGCTGGCTCAAGCTCGCGCCGGCAATGGCATCGGAAAATGTCATCGTTGCCAAGCCCAGGGACGACACCGTCAGCGTGCGCCCGGCCACCGGCGCGGTAATCGTTCCACCACTCCAGCTCAGCAGGTCAACAACGAAATCATCGTCGCCACCCCAGATGCCCGGTCCCTGCACGCCCACATCAGCGAAATTGAGACTGGTCGCCGCTGTGCTGAAGTCGAAAACGCCATCCAGAATGCGCAGCGCACCCGTGTGCAGGTAGCCGCCATTCAGAATCACGGTGCCCTGACCCAGCTTGCGCAGCAAGCCGTCGCCTGCAATCGTACCGGTCAGCGTGCGCGTGACCAGCGACGGCGGCGCGAACTCCAGCGTGCCAGCGGCACCAATCGTGTAATTACCGAAATCGCCGCCCGTTGCTTCAACACGCAACGTGCCGGTGCTGGCGTTGACCGTACTGCCGTTGTCGAACCTGACGTTGGTGATCGACAAGCCACCGGCGCCGCTTAGCGTGATTGAGCCGCCACCCGAATTATTGTGAAAGCGCGCCAGCGGGCTGTTGTCGCTCTCCACCTTAAGCACCACGCCGACGCCGGGATTGGCAGTCAGCAATGCCTGATTGTCGACCTGGGCATCCGCATCAATGCGCAAATCGCCGGACACCCAGGTGATGGGCCCCTGATTGATCCAGGTACGCGCGCGCAGCGTGCGCAGCCCGCCGCTGAGGTTGGTCGTTGCCGACGATCCCAGCAATAACTGATTGCTGACGGCCGACACGCCCTCAATGGCGCCGCCGCTCCAATTCAATTGGGTAAGGACCGAGAGGTCGAAGTTGCCGCGGATCGTGCCGGCCTGCAGGTTCAGGGTATTGACGATGCGGTTTCCCCCAAGGTCAATGATCGCCAAAGGAGTCGTCACGAGAACGATGACGTCATCGCCGGACCCCGGCGTTCCCGCCGGCGTTCCGTTGCCACCGGTGCAATCGCTCCAGTTGGCGGGTAAACCCCAGGACCCAGCGCCGTTGATCAGCCAAGTGCACGAAACGGC
>CAZLSB010000075.1:6325-12530 GCA_964561825.1 uncultured Xanthomonas sp. | reverse complement strand
TGGCGGGTAAACCCCAGGACCCAGCGCCGTTGATCAGCCAAGTGCACGAAACGGCTGCAGCCGACGTACTTGCAAACAGCCCCAGGATTAGTATCGCTACGTGGCTAAGTCGAAACGTCGATGTCGTCTGCATGCGCTGCCCCAGGGTTGGGAATCGGCGCCTATTGTGCACGAGCGGCGCGTCCCGCGCGCTAAATCTCGCGCCAGCTGAGAGTGAAACTGCTGTGGTCACGCTTGATGTAGGTCCAGAGCAAAGCTCGGAACAAGCAAGAAACCCACCATGCAGGAACAGCGTCAGCGCACCGCGCCGGCCCAGAGCCCGGGGCCTTTGGTGGGTTCGATCTGTGATCGAACGCTTCTCGCGCAATCCCTTTAAACCCATCGCCACGCCCGGTTGATTTTTGCCCTGCCGGTCCCCAACTAGCGTGCACCTACGCTGCTTGATACTCGACTATGACTACCGAAACCCGTGCTTTCCAGGCTGAAGTGCAACAAGTTCTCAACCTGGTCATTCATTCGCTGTATTCGAACAAAGAGATTTTCCTGCGCGAACTGGTTTCCAATGCCTCTGATGCACTTGATAAGCTGCGATTCGAGGCGATTCGCGCGCCGGAGTTGATCGCGGGTGAGCCCGATCTCGCCATTGAAATCGAGTTTGACCAGGCGGCGCGCACATTGACCTTGCGCGATAACGGTATCGGCATGAGTTTCGACGAGGTGGTCGATAACATAGGCACCATTGCACGCTCCGGTACGCGACGGTTTCTGGATGCGCTAAGTGGCGATGCGCGCAAAGATGCGCAACTGATCGGCCAATTTGGCGTCGGTTTTTATTCCGCGTTTATCGTTGCGGCTGATGTGGAGTTGCGTACTCGGCGCGCCGGCGCCAATGCCGATGAGGGTGTTTATTGGCGTTCGGAAGGCAAGGGTGAATACGCGGTGGAGCGCATCGAGTATGCGCGTCGCGGCACCGAAATCGTATTGCACCTGAAAGATGAAGAAAGTGAATTTCTATCCTCTTGGCGCCTGCGCGCGCTCATTCACAAATACTCCGAACATATTGCATTCCCGATTCGCATGCGCGCCGACAAAGCCGAGGGCGAAGAAACTGCGGCCTTGGAAACCGTCAATCAGGCGGCGGCCATGTGGGCGCGTCCAAAATCGGAGTTAACCGATGAAGACTATCAGGCCTTCTTCAAACACTTAGCCCATTCAGATGGTGAGGCGATAGCGTGGAGCCACAATAAGGTTGAAGGCAACCAAAGTTATACCAGCTTGTTGTTTTTACCCAGCAAAGCGCCCTTTGATTTATTTGCCGGCAATCGGGAAGAGCGGCAAGGTTTGAAGTTGTATATCAAACGCGTCTTTATTATGGACGCAGCTGAACAATTGTTGCCTGCCTATTTGCGCTTCATGCGCGGCGTGATTGATTCAGATGATCTGCCGCTGAATGTCTCGCGTGAGCTGCTGCAGGACAATAAGCTAACGCAGCAGATTCGTTCGGCGGTGATCAAGCGTACACTCGATATGCTCGATAAGTTGGCGCAGGATCAACCGGAGAAATTCGCCAATTTCTGGAATGACTTCGGTCAGGTGCTGAAAGAAGGTTTGACCGAAGATTATGCTAACCGTGAGCGCATCGCTAAACTCTTGCGATTCGCAACGACCAAGTCGGAAGGGCGTGCACAAACGGTATCGCTGACCGATTATTTGGCCCGGCTACGGCCAAATCAGACGGCGATTTACTACATTACCGCCGAAAGTCACTTGGGCGCGCGCAATTCGCCGCATTTGGAAGCCTTCCGCGCCAAAGACGTCGAAGTGCTGCTTGCCTTTGACCGCATCGACGAATGGGCGATGTCCTATTTGCACGAGTTTGACGGCAAACCTTTTGTGTCGGTCGCCAAAGGTGATATCGATTTATCGAATGTGCCCGATGCGGAAGGTGTCAGTCCGCCGCCGGTCGCCGAATTACCAGAAGGCTTGGCGGAGCGCTTGCAGACCGTGCTGGGTGATCGCGTCAAAGCGGTACGCGGCAGCGCGCGTTTGCGCGATTCGGCCGCGGTGCTGGTGGTCGATCAACACGAGTTGTCGCTGCACACCCAACGCATGCTAAAGCAGGCCGGGCAGGGTGCCGGCGGCGGCGCGCCAAGCTTAGAACTCAACCCAGCGCATGCGTTGACGGCACGTTTGGCCGCTGAAACCGATGAAGCTCGCTTCGCCGAATGGGCGACCCTGGTCTACGAACAAGCAGTGCTCAGCGAAGGCGGTCAGTTGGAAGATCCGAGTGGTTTTGTGCGGCGCTTGAATGGCTTGTTGTTCGCCTGAGAGGGGCATGGGTCACGCTGGTTCCCAATGAACCAGCGTGACTTACGGCGTGACAAGGTAAACTCAGAACATGACTGAGATAAACGCAATTCGGGTTGATCAATGGCTGTGGGCTGCGCGCTTTTTCAAAACGCGCTCTCTGGCCAAACAGGCCATTGACGGTGGCAAGATCGAAGTGAACGGCGCGCGTTGCAAACCGGCGCGCGCGGTTCATAGCGGCGATTTACTTAACATTTCCCGCGGGACTGAGCGCTTTGAAGTGCGTGTGGACGCGCTAGCCGCCAAGCGTGGACCGGCAACGCAAGCAGTGGGTTTGTACGAGGAAACCGCAGCCAGCATTGAGCGTCGCGAGCGTGAGCGTGAAGCGCAACGCTTGTCACGGCAGGCCTACCAACCGCCGCCGGGCCGACCTAGCAAGCGCGATCGGCGCGACATTAAATCCTTTGAAGAGATACAGTCCATTGGTGAAGATTAGGTTCCCAAAGGCAGCAGAGCATGGCTAAATTATTGTTGAACATGCGTTTGGCCACCGACGACGAAGCCGCTGAAATCCGCGATTTACTGGATGAACACGCCGTCGATTGGTACGAAACGCAGCCGGGCTTTTGGGGTATTTCGGCTGGCGGAATTTGGCTGCGCGATTTGGATCGCGCGGTTGAAGTGAAGGCGCTACTGGATCGCTATCAAATAGCGCGCACGATTCGCGTGCGCGAAGAATTGGCACAAGCCCAGCGCGACGGCACCGCGGCCACCTTCAGTGGCGCCTTGCGCGCTGAACCCATGCGCATGTTGGTGCAATTGCTGGCCGCATTGTTGCTGGTCGCGCTGACCATCGCGCTGCCTTTTATAATGCTGTCGCGCGGGTAGCGCCTGAAGCAGTGCCCCACCCTTTACAGCATCACCGACGTCGCGATAATCTGAAATTCGCGCGTTTCGACGGCTTCGCTCGGATCTTTACCCTCGTCTTCGGCTAGGTGCTTGGCGGTGGCTGCGCTCATCACCTTGGCGCTTAGTGTGCCGTACACCACCGCTTCGCCACTGCTGTCTTTCGGGATGAAAAAATCGTCCCTACCAAACATCACGCGGGCGTGGGATTCGCCGTCGGCGAGTACCATCCAGCAGCCCTTTTTCTGGCAAACCTTGGTGATGCGGCCACTGAATTTCTGTGCTTTGCCAGCGTAAGTGTCCACATCGCCCAAGGCGGTGCCGATGATGGTGGCCTCACCTGCCGGCATTTGTGCGCCGTAAACCGAGTGGCCGTCGACCACTGCAACGGGCTTTGTTTCAGAGTCGGCGTAGGCTGGTGCTAGCGCCAATAAAGACATCGCAAAAACGGTAGTGCGAAGATTCATCATTATCAAACCTTAGGCTGTGGCAAAGAGGCGTCGATCAAAATCGCTTGCTCATCGCGGGTGGAGTAACGCCCGGCGCTATCTCGTTGTAAGGCAGCGTGGGCGATGTTTGGATCGTGGGTGAAAAATAGGCGCACTTCGCGGCGCAGTTTGTCGGCGAGAAAGTGACGCTTTTCATCGATGATAAGTTCCGGGTAACGGTCGTAGCCCATCGTCACTGGCAAGTGTACCCAAGCTTTGCCGGGGATGAGATCAGCGCAATAGACGATGCCACCGTCGCCGCCAATCTCACTTAGCATAAGTCCGGGCGTGTGGCCGTGAGACTCGTAAAAGCCCACTTGAGTTCCCAGTGCTTGGGTATGGGCGGGCAGGGCGCCCGGATTGCCGATCGCGTTAGCGGGGCTAAGATCAACTAACTCCAGACGACCACTGGTAGCCAGCAAATCGTTCAGCTCCGGAATGAAAGACGCGCGATCGCGCGGATGCGGGGATTGCGCGCGTTGCCAATGATCGCGGCCCACCACAAAACGGGCATTTGGAAACAACAAACGCGCCGATTGCTCTGGCTGCCACGCGGCAAGCAAACCGCCCGCGTGGTCAAAATGCAGATGGCTGAGCACAACGGTGTCGATATCGGCATCCGTCAAACCCAAGGTGGCCAAGGAATCGAGTAACACATGGCGCTCTTCCATCACACCAAAGCGCGCGCGCATTTTGGGGTCAAAAAATGCCCCGATGCCGGCCTCGAATAAAACTCGTCGACCGTCATCCAACTGCACCAACAATGCGCGACAGGCCAATGGCACACGATGCGTGGCATCGGGTGGCAACCACTGTTCCCACATCGCGCGTGGCACATTGCCAAACATCGCGCCGCCGTCCAGGCGCTGGGTATTACCTTCAATCGACCAAGCTCTCATGAATCAGGTTTGCCTGTGAGCGACCTTCGGTCGCGATGGGTAAACACCTCACCGAAAGATCATATCCTTATCGCGACTTTCGCCACCGCCGACCGCTTTCCAGCGTGGATCTGATGCGGCTTCAACGGTGCCTTTGCGCTTGTCCCACAGGACGACCTGCATGTTACCCCACGGCCGTTCCGCAGGAGCCATGGTGTAGCCGCGCGCATTGAGTGCGGCAATTTCCGCTTCGCTCAGCGCGCCGGGTTCACTGGAGACGTTATCAGGCTGATACTGATGATGAATACGCGGCGCGCTAACGGCCTCGAGTGCTGTTTTGCCATCCAGCAACATCGATAAGCCTTGAAAAACCATGGTGATAATGCGGCTACCGCCGGGGCCACCAATCGCCGCGACACGGTCTTTGCCGAGTAAAATGGTCGGCGTCATCGATGAGAGCGGACGTTTACCCGGTGCAATGGCATTGGCGTCCTCGCCGATTAAACCGTAGGCATTGGGCACCCCGGGTTTAAGCGAAAAATCGTCCATCTCGTTATTGATAACAAATCCCGTTCCGGGCGCAACAAACGCCGCACCAAATGGCAGATTTACGCTTTGCGTCACCGCCGCAACATTGCCTTCGGTATCAATAATGGAAAAGTGCGAAGTGTCGTTGCCTTCCGGCGTTGCACTAATGCCCGGTAAGCTGTCACTCGGTGTGGCCATTTTGGTATGAATGGAAGCGCGCAAGCCAGCCGCATAATACGGGCTGAGTAACATGTCTATGGGCATTGTCACGAAATCTGGGTCGCCCAAATAAATAGAGCGATCGCGATAAACGCGGCGCATAGCTTCAATTTCGACGTGTAAACGCGGCACGCGCTCAAAGCTCGCTAACGGAAAGCCACCTAAAATATTGAACAGGCCCACCAGAGCGATGCCACCGGATGAGGGTGGCGGCGCGGTGTAGATGTCTTGATCTAGATAGCGAAAATGCAGCGGTTCACGTTCGACTGCCTGATATTGTTTAAAATCCTCCAATGTCCATAATCCACCTGCAGCGCTTACCCCATTAACCAATGCATCGGCAGTGGCGCCTTCGTAATAACCACGGTGACCCTGTTTGGCCATGCGTTCCAACACCCGGGCAATATCCGGATTGCGCATTCGCTGACCCACAGCAGGCGCTTGCGCATCGCGCAGGAATAGTTTGGCGGCCGCCGGCGATGTGGCTAATTGATCCTTGCGAAAGCCAATCATGGATGCGTTTTTGGCACTCCACACATAGCCATTGCGCGCCAGCCGTATGGCTGGCGCTAGAGACTGTTTGAGTGGCAATTTGCCGTAGCGCTCGGCGACCATGACCAAACCAGCGGGTAAACCTGGGATGGCAGCAGCGAGCGCGCCATTGACGCTCTTACCGCGTTGCGGATTACCGCTGGCATCCAAATACATCTCGCGCGTGGCAGCGAGCGGCGCTTTTTCGCGCGCGTCGATAAACGTAGATTTGCCGTCATTAGCGCGGTGCAGCAAGAAAAAACCACCACCACCCAGCCCAGAGCTTTCCGGCTCAACCACACTTAATGCTGCTGACACGGCGACCGCCGCGTCGAAGGCATTGCCGCC
>CAZLSB010000075.1:0-6315 GCA_964561825.1 uncultured Xanthomonas sp. | reverse complement strand
TCTCAAAACCGACTGCCGTGGCTTGTTTGTTAGCGCTGGCAATGCCGGCTGCGGGTGGGCCGCTGTCCGCGAGCAAGGTCGTGGGGACAAAGAATATAATGCCGAGCAAAGCCAGCCTGGCAGTGACGCGCACATGATTGGTCAAAGTCACTTGGCTTTTTATCCTGTTTGACGCGACTATATTGCCGCAGTGGTTACGTGTTTCTAATTTAGCCGCAGTTTGGATGGCTTGTTTGGGCTCAAACTAGTACTTCAATTCTCAAGCCTTCGGCCTTGGCCAATAAGGCTTCGTTCGATTCTAAATGCGCGGGGTCGATAAAGATGCACTCGACCGGACATACCATCTCACATTGCGGTTCTTCGAAATGGCCGACGCACTCCGTACAGCGGCTGGGATCGATTTCGTAAACGCGGGCACCCTGGTAGATCGCTTGATTTGGGCATGCCGGCTCGCAAACATCGCAATTGACACATTGCTCGGTGATTAATAACGCCATTTACAGTCATCCACGGTGGCGAGAAACGCAGTGACAGAATAATCCAGAGTCTGTGCTTGGTTTGCGATTGCGATTGAAAGAAAACCAAAAAGGGACACTGGATTGCTGCGCTGCGCTCTCCATGGCCACCTACCGTAAGTCATTCGCGATTGCCAGCCTCGGAAAGCGGCAATGACCCTCGAGCTGTGCGCGCCTGCCGCGGCAATCGGCGCCGGATCGCCGCGGCCTCCCCATGAGCCCTTCCGAGTAACTGTGGTCAGGGCGCGCATACATTGACGTGCTGAAAAAAGAGCGCCAGCGCAGCTATTTGGCTTCGTGGAATACCAAAGTGGCGCCCCAGGCAGAAATCGCTGCGTCAACTCGATCTTTTTCTGCAGTCTGTCCGATGAAAATCACCCGAATGCTCTTCAAAAGATTGGGCTGTGGCTCGGCAAATGCCTTTTCAATGATGTCTGCCATCAGTTTTGAATCGGGGGATGCGAATAAAATCGTAGTGCCTTCGGCGATACCCCGACCGATAAAGTTCTTAATATTCTCAACGGTGCGTGCGTTTTTTTCCTCGTCTTGGCCGAATTCAACAAAGGTGGCGAAGATGCGAGAGTTTTGGTCAGTCGGCACATAGTTTTTTGAGACTGCGGACACATACTTCTTCCAAGCCACTGAATCGCTAGGAGTTGTCGGCACACTTTTGGCTGGATCAACAGGTGCGGGCGGCTCCTCGCAGCCCGCCAGCGTGAATAGTGCGCAAACAAGTAGGATTGATGCAAGAAAGCGGCGGACCATGGCAAAGCTCCTTTGACTGAGCATTTAAGAGGGTCCCATGTTAGCAAGCCTGAGGCCCTTCGTATCACCTGCCTGCGTTTTGCAAGCACGCCGACCGGCTTGTTGTCGGTGCGCTAGCTCGCGTATCAGGGACTGGACTGCGACGCTGCTGTAACTTGCCAGAGCGCCTGCAGTCGGCGCTGCACAGCAGGTGGCACAAAGCTAGATACATCGCCGCCTAAACGAGCCACCTCGCGCACCAAAGACGAAGAAATGAAGCTGAATTGCTCCGCCGGGGTCAAGAACATCGTCTCGGCCTCCGGAATCAAATGGCGATTCATGCTGGCAAGCTGAAATTCGTACTCAAAGTCCGACACCGCGCGCAGCCCGCGCAGGATCACACTGCCGCCAATTTCGCGCACAAAATGCGCCAAAAGCGTGCTAAAGCCACGCACTTCCACGTTCGCGATGCCAGCCAGCGATTCACGCGCCAGTTCGATACGCTCATCCAGGCTGAAGCTTGGGCCCTTCACCGGATTGTGGGCGATGCCCACCACCAGCTTGTGAAACAGCGGCGCGGCCCGCACGACCAGATCGACATGGCCATTGGTCATTGGGTCAAAAGTGCCGGGATAAACGGCGATATGGGCTGGCGCGGTGGGGCGGGAAATGGCGCTCAAAATGCGTGCTCCGCGTGGCTCTGGCCGGACAGTATCGCTGGGGAAAGCTGCGCCAACAAATAAAACTGCACAGAACCTGCACGTCCCTGTTTGTGGATTCGCCACGGCGCGCCAAATGGCGGCGCGATGTTGCTGGGGTGTTCCAAGTAAACCCACGCCTGTGGGGCCAACCAGTTTGGCAATCGATCAAGCAGCGCTTCCCATAGGTCGGCGGAATAGGGCGGATCCAAGAACACAATGTCATAGCCGGCGTCGGGCGGCGTTGTTAGCAACTGCAGTGCGCAGAGTCGAGTGACTTCCATTTGCAAGTCAATCTTTAAGCGCTTGCCGTTGGCGATGATCTGTTCCGCCAAGTTAGCATCTAGCTCGTTGAGGCGTGCCCATGCCGCTCCGCGGGACAGTGCTTCAATGCCGAGCACTCCGGTTCCTGCGCACAAATCCAACACGCGCGCGCCCTCGATCACCGGCGCCAGCCAGTTAAACAGCGTCTCGCGCACCCGATCTGGCGTCGGCCGCAATCCTTGGCGACTCACCACTGGCAACTTTGAACGCTTCAGCGTGCCACCGATGATGCGTACTTCACCCACTTTGCGGGTGGATTCTGGCTTTGCGCGCTGCCTATTCACATTGATCAAGCTACGGTTATGGTGCGGACCGCTAGAATCCGCGTCTTCAGTGCTCACGACAATCAGCCCGCGCATGCTTAAGTGGTTTCGGAAAGACAAAGTTGAGCAACCCAGTGTCGCCACGCCGGACGCGCCAAGCGTAGATAGCAGCGAGGCAGAGCGCCAATTGAGCGCCGAGGAGCTGTGGTTTGGACGCAGCCTGCGGCCGGTTGAAGTTGTCGAACCAGCAGATAAACCCAGCGCGGACGGCGGGGCTAACCAGCTCGCGACGAGCGATGCCACCACTGCGCAGGCGGTGATCGAAGACGCGCAGTTTGATCCCGCCGCGGCGTTTGCACTGGCTATCGACAGCGAGCAGGCCTTGCGCGACGCAGCGCCGCCCGAGCCCGAAGCCATTCCGCTAAGCGAGCGGCTGGCCATCACCGCGCGCGCGCTGACCGCCAGTGTGGGCACGCTATTCAAACGCAATCCCAAGCTCGACGAGGACCTGCTCGAAGCGCTGGAAACCGCGCTGATTCAAGCGGATATCGGCGTGCTTGCCAGTACCGAGTTGGTCGAGCAGATGCGGGTGCGCATGCGCCGACGTGAGTTTGCTGATGCGCAAGCCATGCTGGCCCTGTTGCGTCGATCGCTGCGCGCCTTGCTGGTGGATTACGCTCGACCGCTCGTCATCCCGGCAGCGCCGCGGCCGTTTGTCATCCTAACCGTGGGCGTGAATGGCGCTGGTAAAACCACGACGATTGGCAAGCTGGCGATGCGCTACAAACAAGCCGGCCATAGCGTGATGCTGGCCGCTGGCGATACCTTTCGCGCCGCCGCCGTTGAGCAGCTGAAGATGTGGGGCGATCGCAATGAAGTGCCGGTCGTCGCTCAAGGCAGCGGGGCGGATTCGGCATCGGTGATTTTTGATGCCTTCCAGGCTGCCAAATCGCGGGGCATCGACGTGTTGATCGCCGATACCGCTGGCCGCTTGCACACGCAGAGCCATTTGATGCAAGAACTGGCCAAAGTCAAACGTGTGCTCGGGAAAATTGACCCCAGCGCGCCGCACGAGACCTTGTTAGTAATCGACGGCGGCACCGGACAAAATGCGCTGAATCAAGCGCAACAATTTCATCAAGCGGTCGGTCTAAACGGCATTGTCGTCACCAAATTGGACGGCACCGCCAAGGGCGGCATGGTGTTTGCGTTGTGTCGCGAGCTGAAATTGCCGATTCGTTTCATCGGCGTGGGTGAAAAACGCGAAGATCTGCGCGAATTTGTCGCCGACGATTTTATCGATGCACTATTGCCGCCCGAACTACACTAATGCCTGATCCACAGTTCGCCGCGCGCCTGCTCAGCTGGTTTGATTTGCATGGGCGCCAGGATTTGCCGTGGCAACATCCGCGCACGCCGTATCGGGTGTGGGTTGCCGAGGTGATGCTGCAGCAAACGCAAGTGCAGACCGTCATTCCTTATTATCAGCGCTTCCTGCAGCAATTCCCGACCCTGATTGATCTGGCTAACGCCGAGTTAGATCAGGTATTGGCGCTGTGGTCGGGTCTTGGTTATTACTCGCGGGCCAGAAACTTGCACCGCGCCGCCGGAATGTGTGTGCAGCAACATGGCGCGTTTTTGCCAGACACCTTCGACACGATCGCTGCGCTGCCCGGGATTGGTCCTTCTACCGCTGGCGCAATCTTGGCTCAGGCGCACGGCGCTCGGCATGCAATTCTCGATGGCAATGTACGGCGCGTTTTAGCGCGCTACCGCGCGGTAGCCGGTGATCCCGCCGCTAAGAAGACCCAAGATGCGTTGTGGGCGCTCTCCAAGGCCGCGCTGCCGCACCAGCGTTTGGCAGATTACACCCAGGCCTTGATGGATCTGGGCGCCACACTATGTGTTCGTTCCCGCCCGGACTGCGCGCACTGTCCAATCAATAGTGATTGCCACGCCTATCAGCAGGGCAGCGTGGCGCAGTTTCCGCAGCCACGAGCTCGTCGCGCGCGGCCGCTCCGCCAGAGTTGCCAGTTGTGGGTGCAAGACGGGCAACAACGCATCCTGTTGCAACGACGACCGCCGGTGGGAATTTGGGCGGGTCTGTGGTCTTTGGTTGATGGTGACGACGCTGCTGACGCACGGCGCAAACTGGCACAATTCGGCGTCGAGCCCGGCAATGCTGAGCCAATGACCAAAATACGCCACGAATTTACCCATTTTTCGCTGCAAATTGACGTCCAGCGCATGCGTGGCACGGCCGGCGTTGCCGATGGCGATCTGCGCTGGTTGCATCCTACTGAAGCGCTGCAGCTGGGTTTGCCACAGCCGTTGCGCAGGCTGATCGAAAGCTGGCAACACGGCCTTGAATCTGTTTAATCCAAAAAACCAAAAGGAATTTGCGATGTCCAGAATCATCCAATGCATACGCAAGGGCGCCGACCAGGAAGGCCTGGAGCGCGTCCCTTACCCTGGCGAACTGGGGCAACGCATTTACCAATCGGTTGGCAAAGCGGCCTGGGCCGAATGGTTAGCGCATCAAACTATGTTGATCAATGAGAACCGTTTGTCGCCCGTTGATCCAAAGGCGCGCAAGTTCCTGCAGGAAGAACTGGAGAAGTTTTTCTTTGGCGAGGGTTCGGTCAAGCCCGAAGGATTTGTTGCTCCTAGCAGCCTTTCAGACTAATGCTCGCCAACAGAACGTCCGGCCCTTCGGGTTGTGCGTCTGGACGGCGCGTGCAGCGTTGCGACGCTTGCAATGGACGCACCATTGCCTGCGCGCCGCGCCTTGCATCCATCCGCCCAGCCACACAACACGCTGCTAGGCCTGAGTTAGAGAATCCCGGCACTTTGCGGCAGACAACGCGCTGGGTCGCTCAGGAAGCGCTTTTCGCGCGCTTTTCCTGTTTCATCGCCTTGTAATCCACCGGACGAATTTCGGCGAAGTAACAGACTTGTTGCTCGAAATAAATCTTGTCGAAGCGTCGATCAATGATGCTGTTGGTCGAACTGATGCCAATCGCCTGCTGAAACTCCAAACCGCTGCACGGCGCACGCAAGGTCAGCAAATACGCACGGTTCACGCTAGTCCATATGACCAGTTGCACCGGCGACAGCGACTGCCAGCGGTCCACCCCCATAAACGCATGGATCGTTTCAACCGGCTTGCCCGCATGTGCCTCAAATCGCGCCAATTCAGCATCCTGTCGCTCACGAAAAGCCGCCGACGAGGTGCATCCAACCAGTGCCCCCGCCAGTGCAACCGCCACTCCAAAGGTGTTCCAGTTCATCAAGCTGCTCCAAATCAATCCGTCCCGTAGATGATCGCCCGCAACATCTGGGCAATGCGCATGCCCAAGATGAAGGTTTTTTCATCCAAGAGGGAGGTTTTTATATCCAAGATGAAGGTTTTTGTCGCGTTGATTCAAGCGGGGGTGTTTCATTAATTCGCGCGATGTTCGCGCAGGATATTGTTCGCACAAGGGATTTCCCGACGGAGCGTCGTATGCTGCTACACGGCCGAGGGAAGATGTCCTTATGCGGACAAGAGACTAGCGAGGGCGCGCGCAATTTATGAAATACCCCGGCAAGAGACTTGCGCCAAGGGGATTGACGAATCCCTCACCCATAGGCTTAATACGCGGCTCGCGTGCAACGGGATCCGACCGCAGAGTCGCCATCCTACGCGAGCCCGCTTAAGTGGCCAGGTAGCTCAGTCGGTAGAGCAGGGGATTGAAAATCCCCGTGTCGGCGGTTCGATTCCGTCTCTGG
>CAZLSB010000074.1:0-15165 GCA_964561825.1 uncultured Xanthomonas sp. | reverse complement strand
CATAAGCGAGTCGCAACGACGCAGCGCGCCCAAGCCGGCGAGCAAAAAGTCCAAGCTACTGACGAACGAGCACTTAGCCCGCATTCAATTTGAAATTGACGGTTTTGCGCACCCGCGTGGCAACCGAAATACCGTTTTCCTGCCGCGCTTCGAAGCGCCAGCGTTGTGCGGCACGCATGGCCTCACGGTCAAAGATACGCGCGGGCTCAGAAGCGACCACTTTGACATCGCCCACATCACCATTGGCATTGATCGTCAGCTCTAGCTCAACCCAACCCTCAACGCGCCGTTGTAAGGCATTCGAAGGATAAGCTGGCCGCGTATCGACAATTTGTCGGGCCTCCCGCACCGCGGCGACCGCGGCCGGTGGCGGTTCAACAGTCTCACGGACGACCGCGACTGGCTCTGGCGCCGTCCTCGGTGCCGGATTGTCGAGGGCAGGCTGGGTCTTGGCTGTCGGTGTTGCAACGGGTGGCTGAACGGGTGCAGCGACTGGCTGGGCCGGTGCAGCGGGTAGTTCTGGCGCTGCAGCTGAGCTGACCGGTTCCACTGGCGCCGCAAGCGCTTGCGCGGCAAGGGCAGTTTGCCGCGCTGCCTCTTGCTCGGCTTGCGCGAGTTCTGCGCGCAACGAGGCAAGCCGCAACTCACTGGCGCCCATTCGTGTGACCAAATCGAATTGCCGGCGCGCCTCGTTGAGCTCGCCAGACGCGATCGTGCCAGAAACCAGTGCGCTCGCGGGTGGAATCAGTTCCAGCAAGGCCTGCCGTGCGACCACATCCTGGGCGTCGATATCGAGCATGGCCAAGTAATACTCGATCGAGTTGTCGCCCGCGGGCGACAGTAGGCGCCGCTCTTGAAGCGCGCTGCGCGCTTTTTGCAACAAGCTCTGCTGTGGATCGGCAGCCGTGGGGCGGCTTGCGCTGACATCCGGGCTTATGGATTGCCCAGAATCAGCCCGGTCCGACTTCTGACTCATCCACCACGCGGCCACGGCCGCAGTGCCAACCCCTACGACCAGCACCGCCGGACCGACAATGCGCAGTAGCGCCCAGACGACACTGTTGGGTGCTCGGGAAGATTCCGTCGCGCGCATGGGGGTGGCCTTTTGGGGAAATGCCCTTCAGCTTGCGGGCCGCATGTTTCGTGCTTGTTGCAAACGAGTAACCTCGTGTGAATCGATGAGGAACTGCACTGCAGCGGCCTTGTTTCCTTCAGTTGCCACATCTGCTAGCTTTCCCGGCCTGTGACGAGGCGCGGGCTGGCACTCTCGGGCTTTTTGCATATCCCAGGTTTAACCCTCAGCGGGGTGGCACATGAGCACTACATCGGTGATCAAATCCTGAAGCGTTAAGCGTCCTGGTTTGCAGCACAAACAGGCGCTGGAGCGCCTTTTTTTGTGCCTGTTTTTTGCCAATTTAAGTTTGTCCCGCTGCATCGCTGGTGGGATTGAAGGAGTGTAATCATGGTCAATATCCAACTTCCGGACGGTTCAGTTCGGTCTTTCGACAATCCGGTTTCTATTGCCGAGATCGCCGCCAGCATTGGCCCTGGGCTTGCCAAGGCAGCGCTGGCGGGCAAAGTGGATGGCAAACTGGTCGACACTAGTTTTCGAATCGAAGCCGATAGTAAACTTGAAATTGTGACCGAAAAACACGTCGATGCGCTGGAAATCGTGCGGCATTCCAGCGCGCATTTGTTGGCGCAGGCCACCCAGCGCCTGTTTCCATCCGCTCAAGTGACGATTGGCCCGGTGGTCGACAATGGTTTTTATTACGACTTCGCGTTTGAGCGTACGTTCACGCCGGAAGACTTGGCGGCGATCGAAAACGAGATGACGAAGATTGTTGCCGAAGCTCTGCCAGTGCAACGCAGCGTCATGCCCAAGGATTCGGCAATTGCTTTTTTTACTGGCAAAGGCGAGTTGTTCAAGGCGCAGATCATCGACGACATTATCCCGGCGGGCGAGGAAATTTCCTTGTACGGGCAGGGTGATTGGGTCGATTTGTGTCGTGGCCCGCACGTACCGAACACCGCCAAACTGGGCGCCTTCAAGTTAATGAAGGTGGCGGGCGCCTACTGGCGTGGTGATTCCAAGAATCAACAGTTGCAACGCATCTACGGCACGGCGTGGTTGAACAAGAAGGATCTGGCCGCCTACTTGCTGCAATTGGAAGAAGCCGACAAACGCGATCATCGCAAGATTGGCAAACATCTAGGCCTCTTTCATATGCAAGAAGAGGCGCCAGGTTTGGTGTTCTGGCATCCCAAAGGCTGGGCGCTCTGGCAGGTGGTAGAGCAATACATGCGCCAAGTTTATCGGCGTAACGGCTACCAAGAGGTGCGCGGGCCGCAGATTTTGGATCGCAGCTTGTGGGAAAAATCCGGGCATTGGGAGAACTTCAAGGACAATATGTTCACCACGCATTCGGAAAACCGCGATTACGCGGTGAAACCAATGAACTGCCCAGGCCACATTCAAATTTATAACCACGGCCTGCATAGTTATCGCGAGTTGCCGATCCGCTATGGCGAGTTTGGTTCTTGCCACCGCAACGAGCCGTCTGGCGCGTTGCACGGCATCATGCGTGTGCGTGGCTTCACGCAAGACGATGGCCACATCTTCTGCACCGAAGATCAGATCCAAGCCGAGGTGTCGGCCTTCATCGTGTTATTGCGTAAGGTGTACCTGGATTTCGGTTTCACCGAGATTCTCTACAAGCTGTCCACGCGCCCGGCAAAGCGTGTCGGCTCCGATGAAATCTGGGACAAGGCTGAAGCTGCGCTGCAAACGGCGTTGGTCGCGGATGGTATCGATTTTGAGCTGCATCCCGGCGAAGGCGCGTTTTATGGGCCAAAAATCGAGTTCACGCTAAAAGATGCCATCGGTCGACTGTGGCAATGCGGTACTATTCAGGTTGATTTTTCGATGACGGCGCGCCTCGGTGCGGAGTACGTTGCCGACGATTCCAGCCGCAAAACGCCGGTGATGTTGCATCGGGCGATCCTTGGATCGCTGGAGCGCTTTATCGGTATCCTGATCGAAAACTATGCAGGCGCTTTACCGGCCTGGCTGGCGCCGACACAGGCGGTGGTGATGGGAATTACCGGTGCGCAGTCGCAATATGTAGAAGAAGTGGCCAAAACCCTTGCCAAACAAGACTTCCGTGTGTTTTCGGACTTGAGGAACGAGAAGGTCGGCTATAAAATCCGCGAACACACGATGCAGAAGGTTCCTTACCTTTTAGTCGCAGGTGAACGCGAGAAAGAGTTAGGGAGTGTGTCTGTACGCCGTCGCAGCGGAGAAGATCTCGGCGTGATGAGCGTAGCTGAATTTGCTGACCGTCTGCGCGCAGAATCAGCAAGCTTCGGACATTGAAGGTGCCGGTGCCTTTCATCGGTAAGATTCGCAAGGAGTCGCAGCCATAGCTGTCCTGGAACGTCCCACCCGGAAAAATGAAGATATCCGTGTCCCGCAGATTCGCGTGATCGGAGCCGATGGCGAGCAGGTAGGTATCCTGTCTCGCAACGATGCTCTGCGCATGGCGCAAGACGCAGGATTGGATTTGGTCGAGATCCAGCCGAACGCAGAACCGCCGGTCTGTCGCATCATGGATTTTGGCAAGTTCAAGTTCGAGCTGCAAAAAAAGGCCAATTTGGCTAAGAAAAAGCAGAAGCAGGTCGAAATCAAGGAAATGAAGTTCCGCCCGGGCACCGATGACGGCGACTACCAGGTCAAGATGCGTGCGATTCGCCGCTTCCTGGAAGAAGGCGACAAGGTCAAGATCAACCTGCGTTTCCGCGGTCGCGAGCTAGCGCATATCAACATCGGTGATGCGATGTTGACGCGTATTGCTCAAGAGTTGGCAGAAGACGCAGTGATCGAGCAACGTTCACGGGTTGAAGGCCGAGTGATGAGCATGATGATTTCACCCAAGAAAAAGCTTCAGGCCTGATCGCCTGATGCCAAAACGGTGCCCGCAAGGGCATCGTGTTACAGACCTGCCAGTGATGGCGGGTTACTCCTCCGGTCATCGCTGACCGGGCAATCCGGATAACCGGAAACTGTCAAACGGGTAAGGATCAGGAAAGTACCTAGGCTTGCAACACGCCCACGGTCACCCGCTGGCTCAATCAAGAGAGTAAAGGAAAGACAATGCCAAAGATGAAAACTAACCGGGCGGCGGCTAAACGCTTCCGCAAAACCGGCTCGGGCAAGTTCAAGTGTGGTCATGCATTCCGCAGCCACATTTTGACCAAGAAGTCCACCAAGCGTAAGCGCAACCTGCGCGGACCGAATCACGTGCGTGCTGAAGACGCAGGTCGTGTCGCACGCATGTTGCCGTACGCATAAAGGAGAACTTCGAAAATGGCACGAGTCAAACGTGGTGTAACGGCGCGTCGGCGCCACAAAAAATTGCTGTCGCGCGCGAAGGGCTATTACAACGCCCGCCGCAAGGTTTATCGCGTCGCCAAACAAGCAGTTACCAAGGCACAGCAGTATGCCTATATCGGCCGCAAGCTGAAGAAGCGTGACTTTCGTTCGCTGTGGATCGTCCGTATCAATGCGGCCGCGCGTCTGTGTGGTCTGAGCTACAGTCGATTTATCAATGGCCTGACCAAGGCTGGCGTGAAGATCGATCGCAAAGTGCTCGCCGATCTGGCGGTGCATGACATGGTCGCGTTCACGGCAGTAGCGACGGTGGCCAAAGACCGGCTGGCTGCAGCCTAGACCTTCGGGTTTGGCACCTTGTCATGTTGACTGGGACGGGGAGAAGCTTGCTTTTCCCCGTTCTCGTTTTTTGGGAATCGCATGAACCTCGACCAACTTCTTAGCGATGCGCAAACGCGCGTCGAGCAAGCGACTGAGCTTGCAGCGCTGGAACAATTGCGCGTCGAACTGCTCGGCAAAACCGGCACCATCACTGGCTTGTTGAAGTCGCTGGGCAGTTTGCCGGCCGACGAACGCAAACAGCGTGGCGCACAAGTCAATGTGCTGCGCGACGTTGTTCAAAGCGCGCTGGGCGCGCGCAAAGCGGCGCTCGAAGCGCAAGCGCTAAGCGCAAAGTTAGAGCGCGAACGCATTGATGTGAGTTTGCCGGGCCGCCAAATTGGCGTCGGCGGTCTGCATCCGATCACCCGCGCGATGGACCGCATCGTCGGCATTTTTGAGCGCCTAGGTTACAGCGTCGCCGATGGCCCGGAGATTGAAGACGATTGGTACAACTTCGAGGCCTTGAACTTTCCGGCGCATCACCCGGCGCGCGCGATGCACGACACCTTCTATTTTCCCGATGGTCGTTTGCTGCGCACCCACACCTCGCCGGTGCAAATTCGGGTGATGCAAAACAAACAACCGCCGATTCGCGTGATTATTCCGGGCAAGGTTTACCGCAGCGATTCGGACCAAACACATTCGCCGATGTTCCATCAGGTCGAGGGTTTGGTGGTCGGTGAGGACATCAACTTTGCCGATCTCAAGGGTACGCTGCTGAATTTTGTACGCGCGTTTTTCGAACGCGAGCCGAAATTGTTGTTTCGACCCTCTTATTTTCCGTTTACCGAACCCTCTGCCGATGTGTTGATGGCATGGACGCAGCCAGATGGCAGCGAACGTTGGTTGGAAGTGCTCGGTTGCGGCATGGTGCACCCCAATGTGTTGCGCAACTGCGGTATCGACCCTGAGCGTTACACCGGTTTTGCCTTTGGCCTTGGCGTCGAGCGCTTTGCGATGTTGCGCTACGGCGTGACCGATTTGCGCGCGTTTTTCGAGAACGATCTCCGTTTCTTGTCGCAGTTTGCGTGATAGGCATTAATTCATGAAATTCTCGGAAAACTGGTTGCGCGAATGGGTCGATGTGCCGGTTACGCGTGATGAACTGAGCCATCGACTGACCATGTGCGGATTGGAAGTCGAGTCAGTCGAGGCGCTAGGCGCTGATCTGACCGGCGTACTGATCGGTGAAATCGTCGAAGCCTTGCCGCATCCCAATGCCGACCGTTTACGCGTTTGTCGCGTGGATGTAGGTCTGGCTTCGCCGCTCGTCATTGTGTGCGGTGCGCCCAATGCTCGTATGGGCCTGAAAGCGCCATTGGCCATCGTCGGCGCTCGTTTACCGGGTGGGCTGGAGATCAGGGCGGCGAACCTGCGTGGTGTGGACTCCTTCGGAATGCTCTGCTCGGCCAAAGAATTGGGCCTGGATGCGGATGCCTCGGGATTGTTGGAACTGCCGGCGCACGCGCCAGTGGGCCTGCCGCTGGCTGGCTGGTTAGGCTTGCCTGATGCCAGTTTTGAATTGGGTCTAACGCCCAATCGCAGTGATTGTTTGGGCATGCGCGGCTTAGCTATGGAAGTGGCCGCCGAACTGGGCAGCACCGCAAAGTTGCCAAACATTGATGAGGTCGCGGTCGGCCATACCGAGCAATTGACGATCCATCTGGCCCCCGGCGCCGGCTGTCCGCGCTATTGCGGTCGCATCATTAGCGGTTTGGACGCAGCCGCCAAAACGCCCATTTGGATGGTCGAGCGCCTGCGACGCAGTGGTTTACGATCGATCAGCGCCTTGGTCGACGTCACCAACTACGTGATGTTGGAGTTAGGTCAGCCGCTGCACGCGTTTGATGCCGATTGCATCCGCGGGGCGATCACCGTGCGCCGCGCTTTGGCGGGTGAAAACTGTACTTTGTTGGATGGCAGCAAAACCACGCTCGATCCGGAATTCTTAGTGATTGCCGACGATCAAGGCGCAGTCGCGCTGGCCGGTGTAATGGGTGGTTTTGGCTCGCGAATTACCGAGAGCACGCAGCGCGTGTTCCTGGAAAGCGCGCATTTTGCGCCTGCGGCCATTAGCGGCCGCGCGCGCCGTATAGGCTTGCATACCGATGCATCGCACCGTTTTGAGCGTGGTGTTGATCCAGAATTGCCGCTCCTGGCTTTGCAGCGCGCCACCGCTCTCCTATTGTCGATCGCCGGAGGCAGTGCCGGCCCGGTCAGTGAGGCGCTGATCGTCGATGAGTTACCCAAACGCCTGCCGGTGCGCCTGCGTCACGCACGTTTGGCGCGCGTATTAGGTATAGAAGTGCCCGCTGCTGCGGTCGAGCGAATCTTGACCACGCTGGGTATGCAAGTGACCGCCTATGAGGCGGGCTGGACGGTGATTGCGCCGTCCTGGCGGTTTGATATTGAGATTGAAGAAGATCTGATCGAAGAAGTCGCGCGCATTTACGGATATGAGCACATTCCGACCGTGGCGCCACGCGGCGAATTAGAAGTAGAGCCCATCAGTGAGTCACGCCTACCACTCATCCGACTGCGAGAGCGTTTGCTGGCACGCGGTTATTTCGAAGCCATCACCTTCGCTTTTCTGAGTGATGCCGAACTTAAGCGTTGGGGCATGAGCGAAAACAGCATTAGCTTGGCCAATCCGCTGTCTGCGGATCTGGGCGTCATGCGCACCTCACTGTTGCCGGGTTTGGTCGCGGCATTGGTACGCAACCAAAATCGCCAGCAGGCGCGCTCGCGTTTTTTCGAAGTAGGCCGCAGTTATCACACCAGTGCGGATGGACCGGTGGAAACCGAGCTGCTCTCGCTGGTTGTCGCTGGAAGCGCGCGGCCCGAACAATGGGGCGAACGCACTCGGCCGATGGATTTTTTTGATCTCAAAGGTGACGTCGAAGCGCTGGTCGCCGGCGCCGGCAATGCTGCTCGTTCAAGTTGGAGTGCCGGTGGCCCGCAGTGTCTGCATCCGGGGCGTCGCGCGAATTTGCTGATCGATGATCGAAATGTCGGCTTCATTGGCGCGCTGCATCCTGATCTTGCCACGCAACTTGATTTAGTTGGTGAAGTGCTGGTCGCGGAAATCGATTTACCGGCACTGCGTTCGCGGCTGATGCCGAACGCCTGCGAACTGTCGCGATTCCCGTCGGTACGTCGTGATCTTGCTCTAGTGTTACCGGAAGAAGTCAGCTTTGACATGATCGAAAACTGCGTGGTAGAAGCGGCTGGACCGCTGCTGCGCGAGTTGCGTTTGTTCGATGTGTATCGCGGTGCTGGCCTCGCTGCGGCCTGTAAAAGTTTCGCTATCGGCTTGATTTTTCAGGACGATTCGCGCACTCTAGGGGACGCGGACGTGGACCAGTTGGTGGCCGAAATCATCGGTCGATCAGCTCGGGAATTTGGGGCTCAGGTGCGGAGTTAAGGATGGCGCTGACCAAGGCTGAGATGGCCCAAAGGCTGTTTGAGGATGTGGGGCTCAACAAGCGTGAGGCCAAAGAATTCGTCGATATTTTCTTTGACGTCATCCGTGAAGCGCTCGAAAAAGGGGAGAACGTGAAGCTCTCTGGCTTCGGCAATTTCGATCTGCGTCAAAAAAATCAACGACCGGGTAGAAATCCCAAGACTGGCGAAGAGATTCCGATCTCTGCCCGCCGCGTCGTGACGTTCAGGGCAGGGCAGAAGCTCAAGGCACGGGTGGAAGCGTATGCTGGATCCGGGCAGTAATAGCGAACTTCCGCCGATACCGGCGAAGCGTTACTTCACCATCGGTGAAGTAAGCGAACTGTGTGGCGTCAAGCCGCACGTTTTGCGCTATTGGGAGCAAGAATTCCCGAGCCTGAAACCGGTTAAACGGCGTGGCAACCGTCGTTATTACCAGCGCCACGATGTGCTGATGATTCGTCAGATTCGCAGTTTGTTGTACGAACAGGGCTTCACGATCGGCGGTGCCCGCCAGCGTATTGACGGCGAAGCTAACAAGGTCGAAAAGGCTGAAAAAGTCGAAAAGGCCGAAAAAGCCGAAGCCAAGGTCTCGGCGCAGATCGTGCGCCAGTTACGCATTGAACTTGAAGAAGTCTTGGCAATTTTGCGCGCCTAAGTTATTTCTTCACGACTCTTTAAGTCAGCGCACTCGCACGTAGCGCACGCCAGATAACTGCTTGACGAAATCCGCACCCATCAACAAGGACGGTGTGTAGAAGCCCGCATGCGGACCTTGATCGTCGAGCACATAGCGGGTGATACGCAGCGCGGCTTCGGCGGTTAAGTCGTAGCCGTTGGGCGTGCTTAAGGTTGCCGCGCGCACTTCACCGCGCGGATTTCGGACTTCGCCATAGATGTACGCATGACTTTCGCCGCGCCGCGATTCTGACGGCCCTTGAATTTGCGCCTCGATGCGGCGCTTCAGTAGCCATTGCACCGGTGGCAAAGAGAGCAGTGGCGCTAACCAGCGCAGGCGCCGTAAACCTTGAATGGCGCGCGGTGGCAGGGCCATGTACACCTCGATATTGGGAATGCCGGTGCTGACAAAGGCCGTATACACATCGCCCCAAGGAATGGTCACCGTTTGTCGATTGCCACGCGGAAAGGCAAATTCGCGCTTTTTATAGCCCAACGGTACGGTTAACATGTGGCCATCTCGACGTACCCGGCCACCTTTGCCTAGTCCTTCGATGCTGGTAAGCGCGGTGCCGCGACTCGGTCCGCCTTCGGCATCGAAGGCCAGCGTGAGTTCGGTGGCGTCAGGCAAATCGCGCTTCAGCAGTGCCGCGAGGCAATCGGTGGGCACCACATCAAAGCCCACGCCCGGCACTAACGCAATGCCATGTTTGCGTGCCGCGCTGTCGTTTGCATGGGCAAAAGCAAATACGTCTATTTCGCCGGTAATGTCCAAATAGTGCGTGCCCACCTGCAAACATGCAGTAATCATTGGCGCCGCTGTCGCTGAGAATGGACCGGCGCAATGCAACACGGCCCGCATACCATCTAAGCCGCGGCGCAGGGCCTGCACATCGGCGAGATCAAAACTGCGGTGCCGCAGACCAAACTCCAATGCCAGCGCTGCGGTTCTATCAGGGTCGCGACCCGCAACCAGTGGTTTTAAACCCGCTGCTATGGCTTTTTTCAGAATCAAACGCCCAGTGTAACCATAGGCGCCATACACCATCCATGCGTCTGCCACGTTCCCTCCGTTGTCCGCGCACGCGCTCATTTTAGGAAAAGGGTGAATCATCCAAGTTAACTATGGCGTAAAACCATAACGCACAATATGGAAAAAAATCGGCGCAGAAAATATGACCGAATCTAGCCGATCAAGCACGCCGCCGTGGCCCGCGATTAGATGCCCCCAATCTTTGACGCCGTGATCGCGTTTGATCGCACTCATCACCAATCCGCCAAAGAAGCCCATCAAATTAATCGCAAATGCAATTCCCGCGGCCTGCAAGGGTGTGAATGGGGTAATCCACCATAGGCCGGCGCCGAGTGCAGTGGCTGACAGCACGCCGCCAACCAGCCCTTCCCAGGTTTTGGATGGCGATAACGACGGCGCCACCTTGTGCTTACCCAGAAGTTTCCCCCAGATATACTGAAGTACATCGCTGGATTGTACGACGATGACCAAGAACGCAATCAATAGGATTTCACGTCCTTCAAATCCGGGAATCGACAAAGTGACCAGTGCTGGCACGTGCGATAAACAAAAGACCGCCAA
The DNA here is from genome assembly GCA_964561825.1 of uncultured Xanthomonas sp. Taxonomy (GTDB): domain Bacteria; phylum Pseudomonadota; class Gammaproteobacteria; order Xanthomonadales; family SZUA-5; genus JADKFD01. Next base: position 4,681 of record CAZLSB010000074.1, on the reverse strand, counting down.
CATCAGCGCCCATTGCACCTGCGCAATACGACCCAAAAACCGCGTGGTATCCGCGCGGAGTGCTGTAATGATTGGCAAGAAAAGAAATCCATAAACTGGGATGAAAATCGAATACAAACCATACCATTCGATCCAGATTAGCGCGTACTGCATGGGCAGTGCGACGTAAAAGACCATCGCCAGCGCCAAATAATCACTACGCCTGGTGTACGTGAGCGTGACGAATTCGCGCAGCGCCAGCAAGGAAAGCAAACCGAATAAAATGATGACACCGGTTTTTCCAAAGGCGAAAGCCAGCGCGACCAAGCCCACCATGACCCACCACGCATTGATGCGATCGACCAGATTATCGATGACCGAATGCGGGCGGCCCTTGGCAATCCAAAAGCGCAAACTCCAGGCGATGCTGCTAGCAAACAAAAGCACAGCGAAGACGCCGGTAAACAACTGGGTAGTCGTATTCATCTCACTCGCCTTCATTTGCAGGCACATCGTCACCGTGCGCTGGGCGCTGCGCGAGCAGGGCGGCGCGCGCACGGGCGAGAAACTGAGCTTTTTCTTCTCCGTTCGCCACTTTGATCGGATCACCAAGGTGCACCGTGCATAACAGCGGAATCGGCAATATTTCGCCTTTGGGTAATACGCGGTGCAAGTTGTCTATCCAAGCTGGAATAAAACTCACCTTTGGATGTGCTTTGGCCAAATGGTAGAGGCCACTCTTGAACGGCAACAACAGCTCGTCGGTTAGATTACGAGTTCCCTCCGGAAATAGAATCAAACTCTCGCCGGCGGCCAGCACGGCGCTCATTTGAGCGACCGGGTCAATCGTGCGGCGTGCGGCGTCGCGCTCGATCAAAACGCCGCGCACCACGCGGTGGCCGATGAAACGGCGCACGATTCCTTTGTTCCAATAATCAGCACCCGCGACCGGCCGCGTGGAGGCGCGCTGCCGCGCTGACAACACGGTCCAGATCAACACAAAATCAGCGTGGCTGGCATGATTGCCAAAGTACACACACGGTGAGTCTGGTGGCGGCTGCGACCAAACGCCACGCACACCGGTCAGCAGGCGTGCCAGTGTTAGCATCAAACGTCTTGCAATCGCCTCAAACATCGGTGCCTCTGACAGGCCGTGCCTGGTGGTTTAGTCAACAACGATAACAGTCTGTGGTCGTTTTCGTGCCGATCTGCCAATTCCACTTAGCGGATCAGGCACTACACTAGCCTTTGCTGACTGATTGATCTGCCGCCATGACTGAGCCTAATACCGACGCCCGCCGACCACTGAAAAGCCGCAGCACCGCCTGGGCTCGCACGCTAGCGACCCGGCTGGTCCATAGCGCGGTAACAGCCAATCAAATTTCGGTTGCTAGCGTGGGATTTGCAGGGCTAGGCGCGGCGTTGTTGTTGTTGGGCAAGGCATGGCCTTGGGCGCTGCTGGGCGCCGCGCTGTGCGTGCAATTACGATTATTGTGCAATCTGATCGACGGCATGGTCGCCGTTGAAGGTCGCAAGGGTACTGTTACCGGCGCGCTCTACAACGAGATACCGGATCGGATCGCAGACAGCCTCTTCCTAGTGGCGGCGGGTTATGCGCTGGACTTGTCCACCTTAGGTTGGCTGGCCGCATTGGCGGCGGCGCTAACGGCTTACATTCGGGTGCTCGGCGGCACGCTCGGTTTGCCACAGGATTTTCGCGGACCACAGGCTAAACCGCATCGTATGGCGGTTTTGAGTTTGGGCTGTGTGTTCGGCGCCATTGAAGGATGGCTGTGGCAGACGTCCTACGCGCTAACGGCGGCTATGCTCATTATCGCCGTTGGGAGCATTTGGACCTGTGTCGCCCGCACCCGCGCCATCGCCGCAGCCTTGCACGCTAAGGCATAGGCGCTCACTGACGCGGTTTCCAAGTGGCACTGCCGAGTTGCCATTCGCCATCCACAAATCGCCACGCACTTTCAGTGTTAAACCACTGACCTTGCTCAGGAATTAAGCCACCCTTACCGCCGGTGATCAGCACTTGCATTTGCACAACTGCTCGATCCTGATGCATCTCAATCGATAAACCCGTACGGGTAACGCTAATTGCTTGATGACGTAAGGCCATCAAACGAATCAGGCGCTCCATGCCAAGCTTGTCGAACTCGCTGCTATTGCCAACAAAATCATCGGCGAGAACGTCAACGAAGGCCGACACATCCTTGTTTTCCGCGGCGGCAGAAATCTCATCCAAGCGCTCGCGTAGCGCCTGTTCGTCTGGCGTGCGTGAACAGGATGTCAACATAGCGAGACCTACAAAAGCGATCAGTGCGATGAAAACGCGGCGCAGCGAATTATTTGACGTTGTCTGCATGACTTCCCTCGGCATTACGGTTATTTTCGCCCCAAACAGGTCGGGACACTCCGATTTCGTGACACGATCATCATAGGAGAGGGGACGATGAGCACGGTACAGTCACAACCTTGGCTGGCGCAGTATCCACACGGTACACCGGAAACCATCGATGCCGACGAGTTTCGTTCGGTAGCCGATGTGATGAAGCTCGCCTACGAGCGTTTTCGCGATCGCCCAGCCTTCGTCAACATGGATAAGGTGTTGAGCTACGGGGAGCTCGACCGACTCAGCCTGCAATTTGCTTGCTGTTTGCGCAACCAATTTGGGCTGAAAAAGGGTGATCGCGTGGCGATCATGTTGCCCAATGTGCTGCAGTATCCGGTCGCATTGCTCGGCATCCTGCGCGCTGGGCTCACCGTTGTGAACACCAATCCTTTGTATACGGCCCGCGAGCTGAAACATCAGCTCTGTGATTCCGGCGCGGTGGCGATAGTCGTGCTAGAAAACTTCGCCACAACGTTGGAAGAAGTGATCAAGGACACACCCATCAAACACGTCATTACCTCCCAAGTCGGTGATTTGCTTGGTTTTCCGAAGGCTTTGATCGTTAATTTTGTCGTCAAGTACCGCAAAAAGGCGGTGCCGGCGTTCAATTTGCCCAACGTAACCAAGTTCAACGACGCTTTGCGTCAGGGTGCCGGTCAAGCGCTGCCAGCAACCGAAATCGGGCCTGAGGACTTAGCCTTTCTGCAATATACCGGCGGCACCACCGGCCTTTCCAAAGGCGCGATGTTGACCCACCGCAATATGATCGCAAATATGTTGCAGGTTAAACATTGGTTTGGTCCGAACGTTAAACAGGGTGAAGAAATTATTATCACCGCGTTGCCGCTCTACCATATTTTCGCGTTGACCTGTAATTGTCTGGTGTTCATGAATCTCGGCGGCCTGAATGTGTTGATCACTAATCCGCGTGATATGCCGGGCTTCGTTAAAGAAATCGGAAAGTATCGATTCACGATCATTACCGGTGTTAACACGCTGTTTAATGGTTTGCTGAATACGCCAGGTTTTTCAGAACTAAATTTCAGTACGCTCAAGTTGTCGATGGGCGGCGGCATGGCGGTACAACGCGCAGTGGCGGAAAAATGGCAAAAAGTGACTGGGTGCGCGTTGTTTGAAGGCTACGGTATGACGGAAAGTTCGCCGGTAGCGACCGTCAATTTGCCCGATGCGCGCGAGTTTACCGGTTCCATTGGTGTTCCGGCGCCGAGCACCGAGCTATCCATTCAAGACGACGACGGTAATTTGTTGCCGCAAGGTCATATTGGGGAGATTTGTATCCGCGGGCCGCAAGTCATGAAAGGCTATTGGCAGCGGCCTGAAGAGACAGAAAAATCCATCACGCCAGATGGCTGGTTGCGCACTGGTGATATTGGCAGGATGGATGAACGTGGTTTTTTCTATATCGTTGATCGCAAAAAAGACATGATTCTGGTCTCGGGTTTCAACGTTTATCCAAATGAAATCGAAGACGTTGTTGCGGCCCTCGCAGGTGTTTTGGAAGTGGCCGCGGTCGGCGTTCCTGATGACAAATCAGGCGAAGCGGTTAAGTTGGTCATCGTCAAGAAAGATCCAAAACTGACTGCAGACGACGTGAAAGCGCATTGCCGAGCACAGTTGACCGGCTACAAACAACCGAAAATCATTGAGTTCCGCAGCGAATTGCCGAAGACCAACGTCGGTAAGATTCTGCGCCGTGAATTGCGCGAACCTGCTACCACCTCGCATCAGGCGATGAAGAGTTAATTGTAGGTTTAGCAAAGGAATCCACCCGTGCTCGGCAATTTCAATCGGAGCATCACACTGCTGTTATGCATGGCCCTTGCCGGCCATGCTTCGGCAGTCGACAAAGTGAGCTTTGCGACCAATTGGAAGGCGCAAGCTGCGCAGGGCGGTTTTTACCAGGCTTTGGCTGATGGCACTTATGCCAAATATGGGCTCGATGTGACGATTCGTCAGGGTGGCCCACAAGTCAATAATCGGCCGCTATTGCCGGCTGGCAAGATTGATTTTTTGCTGACCGGCAATTTGCTGCATAGTTTTGATAACGTGAAAAACGGGGTGCCGGTGGTTGTTGTTGCGGCGCTATTTCAAAAGGATCCACAAGCCTTGATTGCTCACCCGAATCAAGGTTTTGCGGAATTCTCCGCGTTAGCCAAAGCAAAGACCGTGCTGGTTGCCAAAGATGCACAATATAGTTGGTGGGCTTGGCTAAAGGCCAAACATGGATTTCGTGATGCGTCACTGCGGCCTTACAATTATAATTTGAGCCCTTTTTTGGCC
>CAZLSB010000073.1:9401-15270 GCA_964561825.1 uncultured Xanthomonas sp. | reverse complement strand
CGGAACCCATCGCTGCAAGCGCAGCGGTGGGTTTTGTTTTTTGGGGTTGGGGAAAACCAGCAGCCAACAACCCAATCCGTGACCCATTCCCGATGAACCACCACCAGTCGCGCTAAGCTTCTCCAAGCCAGCCAAGGAGAAAAATCGTGTTGCGATTGATGCTGTTGTTGGGGCTGTTGACGATGAGTTCTGTGCAGGCGCAGAACGTGGCTGTCTAAGACGACGCGCTCGGGCCTGGGTTTCAGAACTGGAGTTGGGCGACCGTCAATCTCAGCACGACAAACCCGCTGCACGGTGGCAATTTTTCGATCTCCTTTGAGCCCGATACCTTTCAGGGTTTGTACTTTTCGGCGCCGGGCAATGCGCGCAGTTTTGCCGATTTCAGCGGCCTGCGATTCTGGGTGCACGGTGGCACGGGCAATGCGCAGAACATTCGCCTGACTTTCCAACTCGGTCAAACCGTGGTGTTTGAGCGGCCGCTGGCGCAAATCGTCAATGGCGGAGCCATTGTCGCTGGCCAATGGCGCGAAGTCTTTGCCATTTACCGGCGCTGGTGCGCCCACTGGGAATTTTGACGGCATTATTCTGCAAGATGGCAGCGGTGCTAATCAGCTGGTCGTTTATGTGGATGACGTGATTTTGGAAAATAACGGCCCGCCACCGGGACCGATCAATGTCAGCATTAATCTGGCAGGCACGCGCCGCGCGATCGACCCGTTGAGTTATGGCGTCAATTTTGGCAGCAATGCCCAACATGCGGATTTGCGCTATCCAACACGCCGCTGGGGCGGCAATCGCACAAGTCGTTCTAACTGGCAGTTTGATGTGGATAACACCGCTAACGATTATTTCTTTCAGAATATTGCCGCGGGCAGTGGTGTGGATTTACCGAATGATTCGAGCGCTAATCAGTTTGTAATTGATACCAAACTGCAGGGTGGCGAGGCGATGTTGACCATTCCCACTTTGGGTTGGGTGGCGAAAGATTCGCGCGCTAAATTGTGGAGTTTCTGGCAACTAAGCTATGGCGCACAGACCCTGGACGAGTGTCGTTATTACGCTCCTAATCCACCGCCGTGGTGCACGGCAGACTCCGGCAACGGTTTGTGCGTGAACGGGGCTAAGGGCTTGTTCGTCAATAACTGGGACTTTTTGCTCGCCGGCTGGGGCGCGCTGCTTCGTTTCGACTCGCTTGTGTGGCGCGCCACACCGCACTCATCGCGCCTCGCATCGTATCCCAATCCGACGGCCAAAAGTCCAAGTTATTTCCTCACGAGCCCTAATTGCCAGAATGGCAAAATCGTTGGCAATAATCCGTTGGACACCGGCAAGCCTGCGCCGGTCAGTTATGCCGCCGATTGGATCACCCATTTGCGCACGCGTCATGGCGTTGCCGCGGCCGGTGGCGTGAAGTTTTTCGCGCTAGATAATGAGCCGATGTTATGGAACTCAACGCATCGTGATGTCCATCCGGCACCCGCGACTTACGATGAAGTGTGGACCCGCGGTCGCGATCGCGCTTTAGCCATTAAGGCCATCGAACCGAATGCCAAAATCTTCGGGCCAGTCAGTTGGGGCTGGTGTGATTTTTGGACCAGCGCCAGCGATGCCGCGCTCGGCAATTGTTTTGACGGTCTGGACTACGATGGTGCCAATGCACGGGTGATCGGCGATTCGGTGCCGGCAACGTCCAGCCAGCCCGAACTGATCGGCGCCTACGCGGTGGATCAAGTCGGCGGGCCGCTGCGCGTGTTGTTGTTCAATCGCAACCCCAGCGCACGCAGCGTTGATCTAGCGCTCTTCGGTATCGGCGCGCAGAGTTACAGCGCTTGGCGATTGGCCGCCGGCGGTTATAGTCAAGTTGCCAACAACACCGTCATCGCCGGTCATTCCTTATCCCTGGCTGAGCTGCCGGGGTTTAGTTCAACTTTGCTGGTCATCAATAGATCAGCGCCGGCCAATGCCATTTTCGCCAATGGCTTTGAGTGAGCCTTTGGTGGGTTCGATCTGTGATCGAACGCTTCTCCCCCACGATGCAGGAACAGCATCAGCGCACAGCGCTGACCCACAGGCGCTTTGCGCTGCTAACATGCCACGCAGACCAGCGCCGGAATTGCCATGACATTGCGACTAGCGATTGGGGTTTTACTGCTGGCCAGTCCCTGTGCGTTTCCTGCGCCGCAAGAGGCCGCGCCCGGCTGCGGGTACATCAGCACATCGGCCAAACCGCCGCTGGCCGATGACATTTTCCCGGCGAATATTCGTCGTATTGATGGCCGCGACACGCCAAAACGCGCGCTCAATCGTTACCGGTTAGATGCAGGTCGACATGCAATAGCGATCCAGGAGCATATCGGCAGCATCCCGCGGGGCTACACTGCACTGCGCAAACTCGGCAATCGTGAAGTGCCGCTGGTCTACAAGATCATCCACATCGATGTGGAAGCTGGCAGAAGTTATCAAATGGGTGCCAAGCTGCATCGCGATCAGCTTAAGCCCTCGGCCGACAGCGCCTATTGGACGCCGGTGATATGGCGCATATCGGCCGAGGCTTGTGAGTGAGCCAAACGCATGCTTTGGCGGCATGCCAGAGCGCTGTGCGAACGCGCGCCGCCGCTGGGCCAGATGCGCTAACAAGCGAGAAATAAGGATGCGACCAGCGCTCACCTGGACCCTGTTGTTGCTCACGATGCTGCTGTCGGCGTGCGCGCAAACCCGGCACCATCGCGCCGACGGTGTGCTCGAACAGGCCGCGCTAGGGCGCGGCTCGACCGTGCTAATCGTGGAACCGGACATCGAATTGACCGAGTTGGTCGGCAGCGGCATGCAGCAGCCACGTGCCGACTGGACCGCTGCCGCCCGCGCGCATGTCGACACGGCGCTCAGCGCTGCCTTGCAAATTCGGCAAGCACAAGTGACCCGCTATCACGAGCCGCAAGACCCGCAACTGGCAGAGCGCCAACGGCAGGCCATCTTGCTGCATGAAGCGGTCGGCACCAGCATTTTGCTGCATCGCCATTTCAATGTGCCCTTGCCGCACAAAGGTCAAGCCTTCGACTGGACCTTGGGTCCGGGCGTCCGGGCGCTGGACAAGGATGCTCGTTATGCCTTGTTTGTGTTCGTGCGCGATAGTTATGCCAGCGGTGGTCGTAAGGCGATGATGGCCGTCGGTATGCTGTTGGGTGTAGGTGTCCAACTGGGGCAGCAGATTGGCTTTGCGTCCCTGGTTGATTTGAATGACGGCCGGGTGGTTTGGTTCAACCTGTTGAACTCACAAACCGGCGATTTGCGCGACGCCCAAAGTGCGGGTGCCGCGGTCGACAAACTGTTGGACGGGGTGCCGTTGTGAGCTGGCGATGGCTTGCTGCGTTGTCCCGAGCTTCTTTGCTGTTGGGCTGGGTGCTGCTCAGCGCTTGCGCCACCGCGCCACTTGAACGCGTGACACCGGCCGCGCCGCCGCTGGATTCCGCCAGCGATGAGGCGGGATTGATCATGCAAATGGATCGCTACGAGACAGATCTACGCAATTCAGCCACCTTGGTGCGCGATGCCGCGCTGAATCGTTATCTGGCTGAACTCACCTGCAAGCTGGCCGGCGATTATTGTTCGGAGATTCGTGTTTATCTGGTGCGTGAGCCGTATTTCAACGCGCAGATGGCGCCCAACGGCATGTTGATCGTTTGGACGGGTTTGTTGCTGCGCGTGGAGGACGAAGCGCAGTTGGCCTTTGTGTTGGGCCACGAGGTGGGGCATTACGTGGAACGCCATTCTTTGGCGCGCTGGCGCAAGTTAAAGTCCACCAGCAATCTGGCGCTGGCGCTGCAAGTGCTGGGCGGCGGTGGCCTGGTCGGCGCGGCAGCCAGCCTGGGCGCTTATGGCACGCTATTCGCGTTTAGCCGTGATCAAGAACGTGCAGCCGATACCTACGGCCTGCAACGTCTGCGTGAACTCGGCTACGACGACCGCCGCGCCGCCGCGTTGTGGTCCGCCGTGTGGGATGAAGAACAAGTGCGCGACCGTCAATTGCTGTCATCGATCTTTTCCACCCATCCGGCCAGCGCAGAACGTCGAGACCGACTGGCCGGGCAAGCGACTGGCACATCGACCACACGCGCCAGTGCGCTTTTCTGGCAGGCGGTAAACACGCTACGCAATAGCTGGTTGGATGACGAAATCGGCCGGCGCCACTACGCACAATCGGAAGTGTTGTTGCGACGTTTGCGCAGCCTGCCACATGCGCAATCGGAAGCTGCCTACTACAGCGCCGAAATGTACCGCCGCCGCGCGCGCAGTGGTGATTTCGAACGCGCCATCGGCGCCTATCGCGAAGCCATCGCCGGTGTTGATCCACCCGCACTGGCGTGGCGCGGACTGGGTTTGTCACTGCGTCAACTCGGCCGCAGCGTCGACGCACAGCTGGCGTGGCGCGAGTACTTGGCACGCGCGCCGGATGCCACGGACCGCGCCTTGATCGAGAGCTATCTGCAATGAAGAAAAACCGATTGCGCGATCCGATTGCCGCAGTGCACCGCGGCCTTCGATTGCTTGCGCTGACCTTGTTCGTCGGCGCTTGTTCCTCCGTCTTGATCAAACCCGGCGCGCAGCAAGTCGATGGTCTGCATCTGTCCACACCCGTGGCGTGGAGCGATCTTGGGCATAAGGGTGAACGCCTGTGGACGCGCGATGGCGTCAACTTGAACGCCCTGCGCATTTACACTGACGTGGAGCCCGGCGAGCATGTTTTTCGCGCGCGTTTACGCGGCGAAAAGGACGAAGGTGCGCGCTTTAGAAAGGGCTTGAGCAACCCGGAAATCGCCGAACTCATCGTCGAAGGTTTACGCGGATCGGGTTTGGCCAACGTCAGCGCCACGTCCATCGCGCCAGCGCAATTGAACGGCCAAGCGGGATTTCAAGCAGAACTTAGTTTCGATTCGCGCAGCGGTTTGCATTACCGCGGATTGTTACTCGGTGAGGGCGAAGACGGCAGTTTGAGCTTCCTGCTCTACACCGCACCCGCCGAGTTCTACTTCGAGCGCGACGCGACGGCAATTAAGACGATATTGCGCAGCGCCACGGGGTGATCGCGGAAAACCCAGAATACAAACGCGGGACTGCGTGTTGTGGGCTGGAACGCGTCGGAAAGAACACTACTCTGACTTGAACTTACCGCCCACTCTAAAATAAGCGGGCGTCTAAGCCGCAACAAAGCTTGGATCATTGTAGTGAACGGTCATCAAAAAATGAACCGCTCATCGCTATTAGTTCGTGGCACTAATACCCCTGCGCCGACGAGCACTTGAATCATGCGCCAAGCAACCCGGGGTGATCTTGCTAATCTAGCCGCCAGAGCAGCTACCGTGATGTCAGATCCAGCCAATACCGCAGGAGCTTGGGCAGGCATAAGCCGCGATAATTTTGCAGTCCTTTCGTCAAGTCGGCCGACTATCTTGACTATTTCATCACTTTGGCATAACACTGCTTCAAGCACCGAATACATTGCCCCAGACCGTACTGCTGCATTGGAGATTAGTCGCGCAGTATCGCTAGTTGACACAATCGCCCACCAAGCACCAACGATATTGCGATAATCGAGCCAAACGCTAGAATCCACCACGATCAACGATCTGTCCTCATCGCGGTTAGGTCACCTTCCCAGGTGATCTTTCCTTTGAGCTCTCTTGCCGCTTCTTGCGCGCGAAGCAACACTAGTGTCCGTAGGCCGAGTTCAACGGCTTCGCGTTTAGTCTTGGCGCCAGTTGCGCGAAGTGCGTCCTTCATCAACGCATCGTCTATTTCAATATTTGTGCGCATTCCCCGTTCGCCAAACTTTACATAAGTAAAAATAGCTTGTAATCTATTGGAGCGCTCC
>CAZLSB010000073.1:0-9301 GCA_964561825.1 uncultured Xanthomonas sp. | reverse complement strand
GAGCGCTCCTGTATTTAATCACGGAGCCTACATGAAGAAAAAATTTGCGAAGATGTTAATTGCGTCGATCTTGACCCTAGGATTGGCCCTACCTGCCTATGCCGCATGTATACGAGTGCTTTTTTGCAATTCGCAAGGCAATTGCCAATGGGCGCATTTGTGTTGTAACGCAGGCGGGACCACTTGCTGGCTTTGGTATCAACAAGAGAACTGATATCACGCTACTCTGACTTGCCCTTACCGCCCACTCCAACATGAGTGGGCGTCTTTCCTGCAGCAAAGCTTGGATCATTACTATGCAACGATTTATTTTCGCGTGTTTGGCGCTTGTTTTGTCCACACAGCTAATGGCGGATGCGCTCGTGCGCGTTCATTGGCCCCTAACCGAGTATATGAGCCTAGTACGTGCCGAGGCTAAAGAACTCGTAATGCAAAATGGAGCACAAGTGGGGCTTGCATTTCCGACTCTGCTTGTGTTTTCAAAGTCGGGTCAACTCATTTGGATGGGAAAACCAATTGAATTGGCAACCGATGTTGTGAATGCGGCCAATCGTGGCGATGAATCTGCGACCATCGATGTTTTGGGCAAGGTATTATCTGCGTTGGATAACGCACGTAACGTGTATCCAGTTGTCGGTTTTGAGCAAGTATCTGGTGCACCATCAACATATATCAGTCGCACCAAGCCCACCGCCATCTTAGTGGTAGCAAACTTTTCCTGTGAGGGCTGCGCATCAATGATTGAGAGCTCCATACAAAGCATCCCAAAAGATTGGAATAAAATCGCTGCGACAGTCACGCTATCCCAATAACGAATAAATAGCTATGCGCCGTCGCCTCGTATTAAGAATCCTCGGTTTCGTCGTGTTGAGCCTGTGCGCAGCCCTATTTGCCGTATTGCGCATCAGTGCAGTCACCCTGAGAGACGCGCGCATTGAAGGTGCCGAGCACAGCGAGAGACTTTCAACCGTGTCCATCGAATGGTCTGACCCCAGACCATTCGATTCACCAGGCATCAGTGCTCTTTTTGTAGCGCAGGCAGGTGTGGGCGACGCAATTGAGTCGGCCTATGGCTCGACCAGCATCGAACTTGCAGCGCGCCTGCTGAACAGCGAGGGAAAGGCGAGGGTCGCTTTGGTTGAGGGCGACCTTTTCGGTACGCTCGGGGTGCCGGTTCTCCGTGGCTCCAGTCAGCTAGGATCGCGCGAGGCAGTGATTAGCCACCGGTATTGGATGCGGGCCTTTAACGGGCGGCCTGACGTGCTTGGCGCTCAGCTTCAAGTATGGGGACGCTCCATGCAAGATGACCCGTGGACAACCCTAACCGTCATCGGGGTCGCTAGCGAGAAATTCGCGGGAATCAGGAGCGACCTGCCGGAAGATGTCTGGATATCGTGGCGTGGCTGGCCGAACATCCTTCTGCCTGATATGGAATCCGAGCAGTTCGTCGCACGGGCGATGCCGCTCGACATGATCATCAGAACGAACGGTCGTCATGATTCCGGCGCTCTAGCCGCAGAGCTCACGAAGCGTGCATTAGATGCAGGGCTTTTCAAGGCGGCTGAGGCGCGAATTGTGGTAATTCCTGGCGCCAATTCCAATTTGGCAACCTGGACGGCGTTTGATAATCGATCAAGGATCTTCTCGTTGTTATCGGCGCTGCTGATTGTGGTGACCGTGTCGTCCATCCTTTCGACCCAAGCACTGCAGCTGTCGAGCAATGCGCGGGAGGATGCGGTTCGGCATGCGCTGGGTGAAGGTTCAACGCAGCGATTTGCGCGTTTTTCGCGATCGGCAATACTGTCGAACATTCCGCCCACTATTGCGGGCGCTGCGCTCGCAGCCATGCTGTTTAAGCTGCTCAGTGCCACAAATGACGATCGACTGGCGTGGCTCCTCGGGCGCTTCGACTGGCATCGGGCCCTTCCCGTACTCTTGGAAACCAGCGCGCTGGTTGCGGCGATTAGTACCGCATTGACCCTCGCGGCGATGTACGTCGTCCGCGCGGTGGCCGGGTCAGGCTATGGCAGTGCGGTCAGCCGCGGCACGACTCCCCGGATCATGCTTACGCCACTGGCAGCCGGAGTCGTCGGCGTTATGGCCGTGATGGTTTTGGCTGCGGGTGTGTTAGCGCAGTTGCGTGACATGCAATCCCGTCCTTTTGGATTCGATCCGGCTACCGTGTCGGTCGCCTCAATGGTTCCCAGGACAGGCGACTCCAAACAGGCTTTCATCCGATTGCTGACTACTCGCCCCTTGACGCAGCTTTTGGCCGAACTCAATTCCTTCCCAAGTGGAAGCGTTGCGCTTGCCTCCTCGGCGCCGTTCGGGATCCCGCTTGTACGTGAGCTGCGCACACAGGAGGATCCGGTTCAAGTTTTCGTCAATGAAGTCACGCTGAGCTATTTCCAGCTTTTTCAAATCCCCACGATATCGGGACGGCTATTTGATGCACACGCACCATCCGAGGTCGTGGTCACCCCCAAGTTTGCGCAACGTTTTCTCGATCCTGGCCCCCCGATTGGACAACGGCTGTCAATCACGAAGCTCGGTGGTGGCCTTGAACAACTAACTGTGGTTGGCGTCACCGCAGACATCCACCGAATTTCGGCCAAAGAGGAAACCACAGGAGTCATTTATCGAACACTGTCTACCGAAGGCGGATTTTGGGCCGCCCTAGCCTCGGCGGAGCAATCCAGCAAATTGGAACTGCGTCTTGCGCAGTACCTTAGGTCGAGCGCCCAGGATGCGGATTGGATGCTGACTACATTTGAGCGCCTTTCGCAGCGCGTGAACTGGGCTTATCGAGTTGAATGGTTGGAAGCCCGGTTCCTGGCGTTTGTCGCCGTCGCCTTAGTATTTATCGGCCTTTACGCTGCATTGACGCTCATTCGTAGCCTGATCATGGAGCGCGCCCAGGAAATGGCTGTGCGCCGGTTCCTGGGTGCGCAAAAACGCAGCCTCATCCTATCGGCAATCGGCGTGGCACCGTGGTTCCTTGCTGGATTTGTCGCGGTTGCTGCATTGGGTGTTTATTTACTGGCCCGCAGCAGCCTGCCCGAATTATCGCCATCGAACGTGTCTAGTGCGACGGTTTTTGCGCTTTTGGTGATGCTGGTTGGATCGGCTTGCGTAGTCTTGTTGTCCCTTAACAGCCGCATGGAACAGCGCTTATTGCAAGTGCTCAAGGAAGCCGGCTTCTAGCAGCCTGTCAGACTTTCAGCGTGAGATGCGTTGTGAGGCGCAACGGATGGATGCAAGGCGCGGTGCGCAGCCAATGGCTCTTCCGGCGCACTCGCGATGAGAGTCCGACAGGCTGCTAGTGCCGAGGCCCTATGGCGCGCAGCAATTCACACCGTCAAACTATAAATCACCCACTGCGCGAGCAAGCGCAAAATGATCAAGGACAGCACGGCGAGTGCTGGCGACAGGTCAAATGGGCCGAGTAGCGGAACAAATCGTCTGAACACGCCACAAATGGGGCGGGCTAGTCGCTCGGTCAAGGCTACGATGGATGCGCCGGCGCGGGGCTGAAAGAGGCTGAACAAGGTGTAGAGCACGATCAGCGCGATCAAGAATCCGAGCGCGAAGCTGATCGCGCCCGCCAGACCGCCGATCGGCCATAACCATGCTGGCCCGGACAAACGCACGAGCAAAGCAAACTCCACGCTGGCCACCAGCCAAAACATCAAGGCGGCAGCCAAACTGAGGTTGCGCCAGCGTGGCACCAGCCGTTCGACGGGTCGCAGAATCGGATTGGTGACCGAATAGACCCAGCCGACTAGCGGGTCGGAAAACGGTGCGCGCACCAAGGGCAGGGCGATGCGAAAGAACAAAATGGTCAATGGAATCCAGAAAATGAACTGGATCAACACGGTGTAAATCGTCCAACCCATGTTCAAGCTCCCTGAGCCAATTGACGGCCGCGTTCGGTGGCTGCGGCGATCGCGCGATCCACCAATTCCATGAAGCCACCGTCAGCAAAGGCCTGCAAGGCCGCCGCGGTGGTGCCACCCGGTGAGGTCACCCGTTGCCGCAAAATCTCCGGTGCTTCGCCGGATTCGATCGCCATACGCGCCGCGCCGAGTGCGGTGTGCAAGGCAAGTTTACCGGCGGTGGCCGCCGGCAAACCCTGCCGTACGCCGGCCGCTGTCATCGCCTCGATCAACAAAAATACATAGGCCGGCCCACTGCCAGACACCGCGGTGACGGCATCCATCTGCGCTTCGTCATCAATCCACACGGTGGCCCCGGCGCTGGACAGAATGTCTTCCACGGTGCCGCGTTGCGCAGGCGTGACGTCGGCTGCTGCATACAGACCCGTGATGCCAGCGCCGATCATCGCCGGCGTATTGGGCATGGTGCGCACCACGCGCGCACTGGCGCCTAGCGCTTGGGCGATACGCGCATGGGTGACGCCTGCGGCAATCGACACCACCAGAGGTGCGCGCTCGGCCGCCGGCGCCAGTTCGGCAAGCACCAAGCCCATCACCTGCGGCTTGACGGCAAGCACCCAAACGTCGGTTTGCACGGCCGCGGCCAGATTGCTCGGGTGGGTGGTCACGCCGAAATCTTGCGCCAGCGCATCGCGTAACCCGACATTGGGCTCAGCGACATGGATTGCGTCGATCGCGTGCCCTTGGCGAATCAGTCCACCGATCAAACTGCGCGCCATATTGCCGCCGCCAATGAATGCGATCTTCGGGGTCATTGCGCTGATTTCCATCTGTCCAAAGTGAGCAGCATAGCGCGCCAGCGCTATTCCCGCTTAGCACCCAGCGCGAGGATTCTGTTTTCGTGCTGACGCCCAACAATAAAACCAACCCACGCGGTAATACCTGCCATGACTGCTCCCACGATAAATATCCCCGACGTGCCTAACCCGAGTAAACCCAGGCCTTTGATTGACCACTGCGTTAATACATCACTCAAACGATACATGAAGGTGTCGATAAATCCCTTGCCTTTGTAGCGAATCTCCCGATCAAGCGTGGTGTAACAACTGGCCATGGCAGGTTCACCAAAAGCAAAGCGCACGCCGCGGCTGAGCACCTGAAATAAGCCGATGACCAGCGCGGTCGGAATGATCGCCAATCCGACCAATCCGAACATCAGTAACAAGGGCATGAGTGTCATCAGGCGCGCGGTGCCCAGCCGCAAAAATAACCAACGCGCCAGAAATATTTCCAAGAAGAGCGCCAGCAAATTGGTTAACAAATCGATCCGAGCAAAGTACGCCGCACGCAGGGCGTCGTCGGCAAACAAGGCGCGCACCGCATAACCCTGTTGTAAATACAAAATACCGCCACCAATGCCACTGAGAATCATCAACAAGCCCAACCAGCGCAGCGGAATTTGTTGAACAATCAAGCGAAATGCGGCAAAGCTGCTGCCCCCGATCAGCGCATCCATGGATTGGGCATCAGCACGCGCGCTGGCTGCGCGGGCGTGTTTGCCTAATGCGATGGCACAAGCGCAAGAAAGGGCCAAAAAAACAAAAGAAAAGACCAATACACCGTCAATATCGATAGTGTCGGCTAATAACATGGTTAAGGCTGCGCCGGTCAGACCACCGGCAGAACCACCCGCAGCGATGAATCCAAATACCTGTTTGGCTTGGTGTTCATCAAACACGTCGGTCATGTAACTCCAAAACACCGACACGGTGAATAGATTGGCTACCGATAACCAAATGTAGAACACCAGTGCCATGCCATCGCGCCATTCTGGCACCTGCCAGATTGCCAGAAAGGCTAAGATACAAAGCAGAAAAAAGACGTATACCACGGGCACAAAAATGCGCCGAGCAAAACGTGAAACCAATGCGCCATAAATCGGTTGCGCCAACAACATGCAGAAAAACGTGCCGGTATACAGCCAGTTGTAATATTCCGGGCCAATCCGCACGCCCATTGCCTCGCGTACCGAACGCAGCATGTAATAGCTGGTTAGTAAGCCAAAAAAATAGACGAAGGCCAGTAACAGCGCCGTACGTTCGCGGCTATCGATCTCGAACAATGCCCGCAATTGCATGCGTTGCAGCCTTAGGTACGAATGAGATCAGGTCGAGTAACGGCCGACTCGCCCGCCGACCACTCCTGATCCACGATCATGCCGAATCACTGGCGCGGCGACCAGCGTGGGATCAGTCGCGGGTGCAAGCCACACTGATATGGTGATCCAAAGGCGGGTCAGGGCTCTGACTCGCTGGCGGCGCGGCGACTTAAGCTCTGGTGGGAGCGGGCTTGCGCGCGGCGCTGATGAAACACTAAAAAGCCAGGGATCGCGCGCAAGCTCGCTCCCACAGGCTGCTCCTTTCCCGTTCCCGCTTCCCCCTTCCCCTGAACGGATATCGTAAGTCGTTGATTCGTCATTGCGAGGCACGCGCCGCGAGAAGCGGCAATGATCCTCGAACTGCGCGCGTGCCGTGGCAATCCAGGCACGGCCGCTGGATCGGCCACCGCCTGCCCATGAGCCCTTCCGAGTACGCATGGTCAGCGCCGGGCAGGCCTCGCGCAGACGTCATTTTGCAGTCCACATCAGTTTGACTTGCACCCATCGGTCGCGTGTTGCCTCTCCAGCCTTGGGCCGAAAATTCTTGCACTTACTTGGGGCACACCACACTAGAATGGGCGTTCAGGCAATCGGGGAGCGATCTTGCTATGGGATTTACGCAAACGCCACCCGAGTTGGCTAACCCGTATTTGACTGACCGGGTATTGCAATCTTGCCTGAAGCGCGCGCTTCCGCATGCGTTGTTTGAACATTTCCATGCTGAGGCCGATGAGCTAGGTCAAGTCATCGCAGACGAGTTGTATCCGCAACAGTTGCGTGAGCGTCTGCTGGAACCGGTGCATCGCCCGTTTGACGCTTGGGGTCGGCGCATTGATGAAATCGAACTCACCCCGCTATGGCAACGCATGCCGGCACTGGCAACACGCTTTGGCTTGGTTTGGCATGGATACGACAAAGGCAAAGCGGCCCATGCCCGTCTTTTTCAGTTTGGCATGGTGTACTTGGCAACCGCGGCGACCGATTTTTACGCCTGCCCTTTAGCGATGACGGACGGCGCGGCGCGCGCGCTGATCGAATCAGGCAACGAAACGCTGGCGCGCCGCGCGGTGCCGCATCTGACCTCCCGTGACGCCGCTAGCTTGTGGACCAGCGGCCAATGGATGACCGAAACCAGCGGTGGTTCTGATGTGGGAGGCACCGAGACACGAGCGGTGCGCGACGCCAACGGCCAGTGGCGCGCGTACGGACACAAGTGGTTCACCTCCGCGGCGACGTCGGACATGGCCTTACTTTTGGCGCGCCCAGAAGGCAATCCGGACGGCACCGAAGGTTTAGCCTTGTTTTATTGCGAGCCACGCGACCGCGCCGGGCGTTTACAGAATATCGTGGTTGATCGCCTAAAAGACAAACTGGGCAGCCGTAAGTTACCGACCGCCGAACTACGCTTAAACGGCGCGCCGATTGAATTGGTTGGCGAGGAACGCCGTGGCGTACGTTTGATTGCGCCGGTGCTCAATCAAACGCGGTTGTGGAACTGCTTTGCCGCACTGAGTTTCTTGCGCCGTGGATTGCAATTGTGGCGCGATTACGCCGGGCGCCGACGCGTGTTTGGCAAGTTACTGCGTGAACAGCCCTTGTACCAACACACCTTTGCCGGCGTGCAGGCCGAGTTTGAAGCGGGATTGCATCTGGCGCTGCACGTGGCCGAACTGCTAGGCAAATCCGAACACGGCTTGTTGGACGATCGACACCGGCTGCTGCTACGTGTGCTCATTCCGATCACTAAACTTATGACCGCCAAACAAGCGGTGAACGGCATCAGCGAAGTGATCGAAGGATTTGGTGGTGCGGGTTACATTGAAGACAGTGGTTTGCCGACGCTACTTCGCGACGCGCAAGTGTTTAGCATTTGGGAAGGCACGACCGATGTGCTGGCTTTGGACGCCTACAAAATACTGTCCTCAGAAAGCACCTGGAATGCCCTGCATGCCGGCTTGGTGGCGCTGATTGGTCAGGCCGGCGACGATTGCGACACACTATCGGCGTTGATTCGCCACGCTTATCAGCGCGCCCACGGCAGCTATCACCAAACCGGCGATCAGCCGGCCAGCGAGGCACAGGCGCGCGGAATCGCGCTAACACTGGGGCGCTGTTACGCGTTGGCGGTTTTGCTGCGCCACGCCGCCTGGGCGCTGCGCGCCGAAAACGATCAGCGCCCGCGAGCCGCGGCGCGGCGTTTTGCGCTGCATGGGTTGGATCGCATGTCGGCGGGCGAGATCTTAGACTCGCGCTTACTTGCAACCGATGAATTGGAGTGAATTATCATGCGTCACCTAAGCATCGTCACGACTGGCGGCACCATCGACAAGATTTACTTCGACGATTTGTCGACCTACCAGATCGGCGAGCCGGAGATTGGCAAGATCCTGTCTGCATTCAATGTGGGATTCACCTTCAACGTCATTGCGTTGATGCGCAAGGACAGTCTGCATATCACCGACGATGATCGCGAACTGATCAAACGCACCATCGAAGCGCAACCGCACGAACATGTGCTGATCACGCACGGCACCGACACGATGGTAGAAACGGCGAAAGTACTGGCAAACATCCCAGGTAAAACGATTCTGCTGACGGGCGCACTCAATCCCACGCGTTTTCAAAGCTCCGACGCCGTGTTCAACATCGGCTGCGCAATCGGCGCCGTGCAAACCCTACCGCATGGCGTTTACATCACGATGAGCGGCCGCGTCTGGGACCCATTCAGAGTCCGCAAAAACCGCGACGCCAATCGTTTCGAATCCCTGTAGCGGCCTCGTTTTCGTCGAGCGGAGCTTGCTCGAGCTTGCTCCGCCGCTTTGGCATTGCTGTCGTTGAGTCCCGCTCGATCCGGTCTGAGCGGCGGCGCCGTTTTTCGTGGGTTTGGACTTGTCCAAACGCGTCTGCTTCGGCTTATTCGCGTTCTGCATGCGTGACGGGGAACACGGCAAACAGCAACAGCAACCGCAAAAGCGTTTGGACAAGTCCAAACCCATCAAAGCTGAGCATCGTAGTTTTCAACCAACAAAAAAAGGCCCCGGCAATGCCGGGGCCTTGATCTTTCATCTTACTCCGACCCGCCGCAGCAAGTCGGGGTAAGTTCAACCGTTAATCTCAGTTGGTGCGCAAGCTTACCGTATCAACACGGAAGGTCGTGGCCAATGAGCTATCGGTACTGCCGATGAAGCGGATCTTCACGTTGCGGCCTTTGAACGCGGCGACGTTGTAGCTGCGTTGTACATAGGTC
>CAZLSB010000072.1:0-15325 GCA_964561825.1 uncultured Xanthomonas sp. | reverse complement strand
AAAGCCAGCAGAATCATGGTGCTATGGGTATTTAGAAGCGGTCAACTGAGGTTTCCAGGTTCAAGCAACCGCTTTGTTTCCACGCTTAACTAATTGAGCAGGATCAATATTTTCAAAAGCACACAGCTCTTTTAAACCATATTCCATCACCGCACGCGCATGGCCGGTCACGCGCGCCAGCAGACGGTGCATCTTGGCATCTTTTTCATTTTTGTTCTGACACTGCGCCGAGTAGGATTCAAAGGCAGTGAGTGCCAAAACTAAATCGGCGACTTGATTGGGGCACTCGCAATCCACAGCGCTGACTACATCTTGCAAGGCGGCCAGCTGCATATCGTCATAACGTCGCATCGGCGCCTGTTGTTCGATGCGCAGTAAACCGGTTTCGATCGGCGCGGCTGGCTGCGGCGGCGCTTGGGTCAAATGTTTAACGATCAGCCCCAGCATATTGGATCGTAGCGAGCGCGCACTGACCGGCGCTCGCATCAGCTGCCGATGCGGGCCCCGCAGACGCTCAATGATTTCCCACTTGGCGAATGCGTAGACAATCACCGTTAATTCGGGCCTCAAAACGCGTTCGAGCTCGGAGATCATCGCCTCAGGTGTGTCGCCAAGTAGCCCAAGATCAGCCACTAACGCATCGACCTTGACCTTGCCACCGGCTTCCAGCAGCGCTTGACGCTGATCAGTCGCCAACACCACCTGCATATTCTTTTGATCGCCCTCATCCTTGGTGGCGCGTAGGTACTGCGGAAGCGTCGAATGAAAGATTGCGAGGTTGACCACGGGGGAAATCCAGGATGTAAGGGACGCGAACCTTGCCACTGGTGAAGTCAACATTCAGTCCGCACATTGTGAATTTCACATTGGTGCCATGTAACGAATCGCGCAGATCGATAGATTTTGTCTATTACCAAGGGCAGCTCAAGAGAAAACACAGAGCGGCGCTGCCGCCTTTCGTGGGTTTGGACTTGTCCAAACGCTTCGGCTTTGGCTTCCGCTTATTGCGCGTTGTGCAAGCGTGACGGGGACCACGGCGAGCATCAGCGTTCGGACAAGTCCGAATACCCAGAAGCTACGGTCCGAAGCAAGCTCCGCTGCAAAAAGCGGGTGCAAGTGCTCCTTAAACCTAGAAACCTGAGTTGGACGGGGTAGAGTGTGCGGTTATGGGGTGAGAACCGGCGGCTTGCGCCGCCTGCGGCGCGCCGGTTCGAACGCACGCAAGCTTTGCTTGCGGGCCGGATAGAGGGCATAAGCGCAATGAGGGTGAAAGCCGGCAAGCTTGCGCGGCATGCCGCGCGCCGGCTTGAACGCCTGCAAGCTGTGCTTGCAGGCCGGGGTGAATAGTTGTTCTATTCCAACGAGTTGCAACGCAGCCATGCGCGGCCAGAACCGTGCAATCTGCCCCGTAGCGACGCTTACCCGATGGGTGAGGCCATCAAACAATGAAATCGCTATCGAAATCAGTAAGCTATGAACGCCGATGAGCGGTCAACGGTCAACTGAGGTTTCTAGGTTAAAGCACCAGTTTGCGACCGGCTTCGTGCAATCGTTCCGACAACTGCTTCAACAATTTGAGGGTCTGTTCCGGATGTTCGGCGATCACGTGCGCGAAATTGTCTGAGGTCACCATGCGCAATTCAGAATCACGGCTGGCTACCACCGTAGCCGAGCGAGGCAATTCCAGCAGCAGCGCCATTTCGCCCACCCAGGCGCCCGGGCCGAGCGTCGCCAATGTGTGTTCGACACCATCTTCGCCGCGCTTGCGAACTTCGAGCTCTCCACTTTCAATGACATAGGCACGGTCTGCCACTTCACCCTCACGCAGCACTACAGAGCCCGCGACAAAACGGCTATAGCCACAATTGGTGAAAATGCATTGGTAACGTTCGGTGTGGTAGAGCTTGGCGCAACCGGTAGACGGACGCGAACCCGATAAGCGGCCATGCAGCCAAACTGCGCACACTGCGCCGACGAGCGGCGCCACGATGTAAAGCCATTGGTGGACATAAATAGAGGCCAGTATGGCCGGCGCAATGCTGCGCGCCGGATTCAAACTGGTGCCTGATATCGGCGCTTCGATGAATACCAAAGCGGCGACTAAGCTACCGGCCAAAACCGGCGTGTAGCGCGCAAAACGCTGGTTATTTACGCAAAATAAAATAAGCCCAACCAGCGCAGCGGTAATGACAATCTCGGCAAAAAACGCCGTGGTAACTGAATAACCCTCACCGGGCAGCGTGATTCCAAATTGCACGCCACGCACCGCTTCGCCAGCCAGCAACGCAGCAATACCCACGCCCAATAGGGCACCAATCGTTTGTGCGACGACGTAGAACAGCGCGTCTATCGTGGCGATATTACCCTTCATCCAAAACGCCAGGGTCACCGCGGGGTTTAAATGCCCCCCGCTGCGCTGACCCAATGGCGATATGACCACTAAGGTCGCGCCACCCGCAAACATAATGCCAGTCAGCAATCGACGCAGATCCGGTGACTCGATCAGCCCCGGCATCGGCGATACCTCTGCCCACATCAACGCAATTGCGCCGACGCCGACCAGCATCATCAAAGCGGTTCCTGCAACTTCGGCCAGGTACTCTGGCAAATGGTTTGGCATCACCAAGTCCTGGTCGTAGTGGTTTAACCGCCGTCCGCGAATTCCGGATACAAGGTCATGCCGCCGCAGGCAAATATAGTCTGGCCATTCACATAGTCGGAATCATCCGAGGCCAACCATACCGCCACCTTGCCGATATCGGAGGGCTTGCCAATGCGGCCATATGGAATCAGTTTTAGCAGCGCGTTCAATGCCTCTGGTGTGTCCCAAGCAGCCTTGTTAATAGGCGTTTGGATAGCGCCGGGGCCAATTGAATTAACCCGAACTTTGAGCGGCGCTAGTTCCTGCGACAGACTCTGCATGAAAAGCTTCACGCCGCCCTTGGATGCGGCGTAATTGACATGTCCCGCCCATGGAATCACTTCGTGCACCGAGGACATACAAATGATTTTGCCCGACGCAAGGGACACGCCTTCCAACGGACCATTTTTCACCATATTGCGGACCGCTGCGCGTGAACACAGAAACATGCCAGTGAGATTAATCCCCAACACCTTGTTCCACTGGTCAAGCGTCATATCGACAAATGCCGCGTCCTGCTGCAAGCCGGCGTTGTTAACTAGGATGTCGATTCGGCCAAACTCCTGCAGCATCTGCTCAAACATCGCCTCAACTTGCGCTTCATCCGACACATCCGCCTTGATGGCGATCGCATGTCCGCCGGCCGCTTTGATCTCATCGACGACTTTAACGGCGTTGGCGATGCCGGAAACGTAATTTACTACGACATCGGCGCCGGCACCGGCCAGCGCCAGTGCCACACCCGCACCGATGCCAGAACTAGCGCCAGTCACGAGGGCTTTTTGACCCTTCAGGGGTTGATAACTCATGCATTTTCTCCTTGGTGGGAATTAGGGGTGATCAGTGCGTGCGCCACTCATCGATCAGCGACGCCACCAAACCCGTCCAACCAGTTTGGTGCGAAGCGCCAAGGCCGACGCCGGTGTCGCCATGGAAATACTCATGGAAGGTCAGATAGTCGCGCCAATGCGGGTCGTTCTGGAATTTCTCGATATTGCCATATTCCGGTCGCCGGCCATTGGCGTCCCGCGCGAAGACTGCAATTAAACGTTCCGCGTGCGTGCTGGCAATTTCACCAATCGTCCAGCGGCGCCCATCGCGATCAACGATCGAGACATGATCGCCATGCGCCTTTGCGAGTTTACGCAAGGATTCGATCATTAAAAACGCCGTTGGGAACCATATCGGTCCACGCCAATTGGAATTGCCACCCTTGATTTTGCAATCCGCTTCACCGGGTTCGTAAGTCACTTGGTTGCCGCCGAGCGCGAAAGGCGCCTCCAAGTGCGCTTTCGACAAACTGCGCAAACCAAAGTCGGACAGGAACTCATTGGGATCGACGAGGAACTGCAGCATCCGAACGAGCTGTTCACCGTCGACGATCGTCAGCGCCAAGGTGTCGCCATTCGCGCCGGGAATACGGTTGACGCACTGCTGCACCAGATCTTTGCGATTCTCCAAGAACCATTCCAAGTTGCGCATGAATTCCGGGAATTGCGACATCCATTCGGTTTCCAGCCGCTCAACCGCATACAGTGGAATCAAACCCACCATGGAGCGTACGCGCAGTTTCTCAAAATGCCCGTCTGGATAACGCAGCACGTCGTAGAAGAAACCGTCTTCTTCATCCCACAGATTGTAATTGCGGCCGCCCATGCGCTTCATTGCTGCGCCTACGTAAATGTAGTGCTGGAAGAACTTGGTCGCCAGCGATTCGTAGGTGTTGTTCTCTTTGGAAAGTTCCAGCGCAATGCGCATCATATTCAGGCAGAAAAGACCCATCCAGCCGGTGGCGTCGGACTGTTCCAAGATAGCGCCACCCGGCAGTTTGTCCGAGCGATCGAACAAGGTGATGTTGTCCAAACCGAGGAACCCACCCTCAAAAATATTATTGCCGCTGCTGTCGACCTTGTTAATCCACCAAGCAAAGTTAATCAGCAGCTTGTGGAAACAGCGTTCTAAGAACTCGCGGTCGGCCCTACCAGAGCGGATGCGATCCATGTTGTAGACGCGCCAGACTGCCCAAGGATGCACCGGCGGATTGAGATCTGAAAACTCCCATTCATAAGCCGGGATTTGGCCGTTCGGATGCTGAAATTGCTCAAACAGCATAAACCACAGCTGTTCTTTGGCAAAATCGGCGTCCACCAGTGCAATCGCGACCGTATGGAAAGCCAAATCCCATGCGGCAAACCAGGGATATTCCCATTTATCCGGCATCGACAGTACGCGCATCGAATTAAGATGGCGCCAATGTTTGTTGCGAATATTCTCGCGCGACGTCGGCGGCGGCATATGTGGGTTGTCACCCTTCAGCCATTTATCGACATCGAAAATATAGTTTTGCTTAGACCACATCATGCCGGCAAAGGCTTGCCGTTGAATGCGGCACTCGTCTTCGGACGCACCCTTTGGATGAATTTTGGCGTAAAACTCGTCGGCCTCGGCCAAGCGCTTGGCAACAATCGCGTCGACCTGCGCTAAAGGCTGATCCAACGTATCCGGCGTTAATCGCAAACGAATGACGGTTGAACCGCCGGCCGGCACATTGCGCACATGGTGCAAGCAGGATTTGGTGCCCTGTTGCTCTGGATTAACCGAATCTTCGCCATGAATAACATGTCGGTGGAACGCATCTTTAACGTACTTGCGGCCGTCGTCGCTCTTGTACAGAAGCGCGGCGTTGGATTCGTTGTCGGTGAACAGCGGTTTGCCATCGGCCTCTGCGTAAAGTATGCGTTGGCCCACGCTGTAGTCAAAGGGCAAGTTGTCCAGACCGTCGGCGGCGCTGTCATCCGCTAGTAGGGACACATATCCCTCGCCGGCAGGACCATTTTTAATCACCGGCTCGCGGCGACGTTCCGCACCCCAAGCCCAAATATTGCGAAACCATAAATGCGGCAGCACATGTAACTGCGCATCTTCAGGACCGCGATTGAAGATCTCGATTCGTATGCATAAATCTTCCGGACCTTCTTTGGCATATTCTACAAATACGTCAAAATAACGATCTTCGTCGAAAATTCCGGTGTCGAGTAATTCAAATTCTGGGCCGCTGCCATTGCGGCGCGCGTTTTCCTCGACCAGATGTTGATACGGATACTCGGCGTGCGGATATTTGTAAACGTATTTCATGTAGCTATGCGTCGGCGTGCTGTCGACGTAGAAATAGTATTCCTTCAAATCTTCGCCGTGATTACCTTCGCTGGGAATCAGGCCAAACGGGCGTTCCTTGAGGATGGGGTCATTGCCATTCCACAAGGCCAGCGAGAAACACAGGACTTGGAAGCGGTCACACACACCAGCCAAACCGTCATCACCCCAACGGTAAGCCTTGCTACGCGCCATTTCGTGGGTCAAAAAGTTCCAAGCCGCGCCATTGCGGCTGTAATCCTCGCGGACCGTGCCCCAGGAACGCTCGCTGAGGTATGGCCCCCAGCGGTGCCATTCCTGCCCCTCTCGCACTTCCATCAGGCGCTGTTGCTCAGTGGTCATAGCCATGCTGCTTTTCCTGTCTGTGGCGCTATGGAAGCGCGTTTATCGCCGGAACGCGCCTCGCGGATGATGCGAAGCGGATGTGAATATCCTAGCATCGGCTCACGTCGTTTTGACTGCTCATCGCGCGAGAATGTGAATGCGGATGGAACGCAGATGCAGTTCATTTGTGATATGACCCTCGACGCACAGGCGCCAACGAAGTCAAACCATTGATGGGGCTCTGGAAAGCGGTAGACCCGCGCCGTCGCAGCCTTGAATGAGCGCTTGCTCCATTTCTAATTTGACTCGATTGACCACCCGCAACGCATCCAAGGCTTGCAGGGATTGCGGATCCACGCGTCTTGCAACGCCAATGCGTCGAGTTGCGCGTGGCCGGCCGCGACGCGCCGGGCCTCTTTATCATCAACAAATTGAGCGAGAAATACGAAGCCCAGAATCAGTGCGTCGCGCAATGCCTCATCGGCCGGATTCAATGTGCCCAGCCCGGTTGTTTCGTGAATTCACGCGATGATCGCGCAGGACATTGATCGTCCAATGATTTTTTCGAAAAAGCGGTGTAGTGGTGCATCCACCCGACTGCGGAAAAAGCGCTGGGCGAGGGACAAGCGAGGGCGCGTGAAGTTGATAAAACGTCCGGGCTAGCACGCTCAGCGTGGATCGCCGCGCGTGGATGCGGCAGAAAGGAGCGCGGCAAAGCGCAACAGCCCGGCTCAATTTCGCCCAGCAAGCGGCCTTATTCGCGCAGAATTTTTCCGGCGACGGCTAACACCGGCAGCTCCTGATGCGCGCATTTCGCTGAGCGCGAATTAACTGCATTTCGTTCATCTGCATGGCTGCGATGCTTTCACGCTCGCTTCTACACTGGCAAGCGATAGACTTAGAGGGATGAATCAAGACACTTACCTTGGCCGTCCGGCCGCTCTTACTCCTTGCATCGGCGTGTGTACTTTAGGTACCGATGGTTTGTGTGACGGCTGCCTGCGCAGCGGCGCAGAAATAGCGGCCTGGAGCACATGGCCGGATAACCAGAAGCGTTGGCTGATGGACGTGGTTTTGCCGACTCGCGAGCGGCAATCGTGAGTGCTGCTGTATTCAAGCAGCCAAATTGGATGGAGCGCTTGAGCGCTACGCTGCGGCCGCTGGATGCCAGCGAATGGCAGCCGCACAATTGGGATGAGTTGGACGGCTTGTTGCCTGCCGACCAGTTGTTTAGACCCGCCGCCGTGCTGATTGGCTTAGTGCCACGTGCAAACGGCTGGCAGGTGCTATTGACCAAACGCACCGAACATCTGCCGCAGCATGGCGGCCAAATCAGTTTCCCCGGTGGCCGCATTGAGGCCAGTGACCGCGACGCGGTGGCCGGCGCCCTGCGCGAAACCCATGAAGAACTGGGCATCGAACCTGATTTCGTCAAACCCTTGGGTCTGTTAGACGTTTACGGGACGATCAGTGCCTACGCTGTTACGCCGGTGGTAGGTCTGGTCAATCCGGCCTGTGTGACCAAGCCCTGCGCGCGCGAAGTGGATGAAGTGTTCGAAGTGCCGCTGAAGTTTCTGTTAGACCGGCGCAACCTCAAGCGCGAAGAACGTCATTTTCGCGGACGTTTGCGCGGCTACTTCGTTTTCCCCTACGGCGAACGCTACATCTGGGGCGCCACCGCGGGCATGTTAGTCAACTTGCTGGAGCGTCTCGATCGCCATGGCTTCGACCCCACTGATCTCGACTGATGACTTGGCAAACCGTTTGGCGGATCCCGCCCTGCGCATCATCGATTGCCGATTTGATTTAAGCGATGCCGATGCTGGGGTGCGGGCCTTTGCGCAATCGCGCATCCCACACGCGCGCTACGCAGATTTGCATCGCGATCTGTCCGATTTATCGCAGACGCATTTGCATGGCCGCCATCCGCTGCCCAGCATGGTGTCGTTGGCCGCATCGTTTTCACGCTTAGACGTGGACAAACACAGTCCGGTGGTGGTTTACGATCAGGACACCGGCGCCTACGCCGCGCGGCTCTGGTGGTTGCTGAAATCACTGGGCAATCCCAATGTGAAAGTGCTCGATGGCGGATTTGCGGCGTGGAAGCGCGCCGGTTTGCCCATTGAGAACGAACCCGCGCCACGCCATGCCGCCAGTCGCCTGCCCGAACAGCTGATCCTGCCGACGACCAGTTGGGTAACCGCAGACAGGCTGAGCCAGGGTTTAGCCGACGCCAGTGTGCTGCTGCTGGATGCCCGCGCCGGCGCGCGATTTCGAGGCGAGGTTGAGCCGCTGGACAAGATTGCCGGCCATGTTCCCGGCGCCGTGAATCGACCGTTTATGGACAACCTTGCAACAGATGGGCGCTTCCAAGACCCCGCACAGTTACGCATGGAGTTTTTGGCCCTACTGGGCAGCCGAGCGCCGACCTCGGTGGTTCATATGTGCGGCTCCGGCGTCACTGCATGCCACAACCAACTGGCGATGGACCTGGCTGGACTGCACGGCTCGCGGCTATTCGCCGACTCTTGGAGCGGCTGGATTACTGATAACAGCAGGCCGGTTGCGGTAGGGCCCTGAGGCAACATGGAGCTGTTGCCGGTGCAGTGCGAGGTCCGAGTCAAACAGATGTGCTGATCCATGGTCGGGGGAGAAGCGTTCGATCACAGATCGAACCCACCAAAGGTCCGGCGCTAGCTAGTGGGTCGGCGCTGTGCGCTGACGCTTTTGCATAAGCGCTGATCTGTCCGCCATCTATGCCTTGCAGTTGGATGTATTTGGATTCGAAGATCATAGGCTCATCAAACTGGTTTCGATGGTGATGTGCAAGGCCCGCGTGATGGTCGCCAACGGCAAACTTGCGGTGCCTGGACGGTCGGCTACGTGTTCGCTGGCGTACGGGACATGAATAAATCCCGCCGGAATGCCCTTGCCTTGCAGCGCGTGTAGCAATCGATAGGACAACTCGTTGCAGACAAAAGCGCCAGCGGACAAGGATACCGACGCCGGAATCCCGCTGGCGCGCAATTGTTGAACAATGCGCGCGACCGGCAAACTGCTGGCGTAGGCCAAAGGTGCGCCGCGGATGAGCGTACGTTCGCGGGGCTGCCGCCCGCGATTATCCGGAATGCGCGCGTCGGCGAAGTTCAGGGCAAAACGCTCCGGCGTGATTTCGCTGCGCCCGCCCGCCACGCCGGTGGCGATAACCAGGGCCGGCGCTGTGCGCGCGATGTCGCGCAGTAACTTCAGCGCGGCGGCATTAAACGCGGTGGGCAAACACACACTGCGCACTGAATAGCCGTTGATCTGCAGCCCGTTTAGCGCGGCACAGGCCTGCCAGGACGGATTTTGCGCATCACCGCCAAAGGGCTCGAATCCGGTGATTAACACCTGAGTATTCATCGGAAACACAATAATCCCAATAAAATCAGATTGGCGGCCAATAAAGGCAAGGCGGTCGGTAACTGCGCGCGAATCACCGCATTGCGATCCTTGAGATCCAATAAGGCCACCGGCACCAAATTAAAGTTGGCCGCCATCGGTGTGAGTAAGGTGCCGCAATAACCAGACAACATACCGATTGCCGCCAACGGCGCCGGATCGGCGCCATGCACGCTCACCAAATACGGCATGCCAATGCCACCGGCAATCACTGGAAATGCCGCGAAGGCATTGCCCATCGCCATGGTCAACAAGGCCATGCCCAAACCATATGCCAATACGGCAACCCAACGCACATCAAGTGGCAATACCCTGCCAATGGCCTGCGCCAGGGCATCACCCACGCCGGCTTTTGCAAATAAAGTGCCGAGTACGGCGAGCAACAGTGGCAATAATACCGCCCAGCCGATCGCTTCCAGTAAATCACCGCCGCGTGCCAAAGCTGATGATGGCCGCTCATCGGTGATCCGCAATGCCAATGCAAGCGCCAATATACAGGCAATCGCCAAACCATAGAGCGCACCCGAGGCCTTAGTAAATTCGATACCGCCAATTTTCAGGTAAGGCAGACTCAAGGTTAAAACAATGGTGATCACTGGAATTACCAGCACCGGTGCCAATAATCGCAATTGGCCAGCCCGTTCAGCACTCGGAATCAGCGCTGTTTGTTGCGGTAAAGCGAATCCAGCGATCACCGCCAGCGCCAATACCAATACGCCAGCAATAGCCGGCGCCAATAAGTCGCCAAAAATAAATAGGATCGCCAAAATGGCAAAAAATGCGGCACGCGCGTATCCAGCAGGACGCGTTTGATCGGCCGCGGCGCGCCAAGCAATCAGCGCAAAATAGGCGCCTAACAAAATATACAGCGGCGTTAACATGGACGCGCCCGCCGCAATCGGTCACGCCATAACAGCCGTGCAGCGTGAATAATAAAAGCCAATATCGCGGTCGGAATGCCCCACAGCGCAATTTCTAATGGCGACAGTTCAATACCCCGGTCGGAAAAAAATGCCTGCATCAGCAATACCGCGCCAAAGGCCAGAAACAAATCCTCGCCGAAAAACAGCCCGACGTTATCGGTTGCCGCCGACAGCGCGCGCAAACGCTGCTGTTCGGCCTCGTCCATCCCACCGGCTTCTTGTTCGGCGGCAGCTTCCGCCATCGGCGCGATGAGCGGGCGCACCATCGGCGCGTGTCCGCCCAGACTAGTCAGACCCAAAGCCGCCGAGATTTGGCGCACCGCCAAATAGCCGATCAACAAACGCCCCGGCCGCGCGCCACGCCAAGCGCTGATCAAGCGCCGCGCCAATCCGCGCAGTCCGTGCGCCTCCACCTGCGCGATCACCGGCAGCGCCAGCACGATCACCAACAAATAGCGCACATTCAAAAAACTGCTGCCGAGCGTTTCCAATAGCCCAAGCACACCCAAACCACCCACCCAACCCGCGCTGAGCGCCGCCACCAACACCACGCGTGCCGGATGTTGGCGCAGCGCAAAACCAAACACTACAACCAACACGGGTAACAAAGCCCACATCGTGGTCGCGCTCATAACGGCGCGCGCACCGTGATGCCAGCCGCATCCAGATCGCCACGCAGCAATGGCGCCAGCTCCAGCGCCTCTGGGCCATCGCCATGCAAGCACAGCGTGTCAATCTGCACACAGATATCGCTGCCATCGCCCGCGGTGATGGATTCACCGCGCACTAATCGCAGACCCTGCGTGCGCGCATCTTGCAAACTCAGCAGCGCGCCGGGCTGATCGCGTGCCATCAATGCGCTGGTGGATTGGTAGCCGCGATCGGCAAAACCCTCACGCACATACGACAAGCCCGCCGCAGCGCTAGCATCGCGCAGCGCGCCAGCAGGCGGCCCGAAAACCGCAAGCTGCGGATCAAAACTCCGCACCGCCGCAACAAAAGCGCTCGCTAAGATCAGATCGCGCGCCAACATGCCATACAGCGCACCATGCGGTTTGACGTGCCGCATGCGCACATCGGCCGCTGCGGTAAATCCACCCAACGCGGCAATCTGATAGAGCGTCAATGCGCGCAATTCAGCAGCACTGACGCGCATTTCGCGCCGGCCAAAACCAAGCAAATCGGGCAGACTTGGATGCGCGCCGATCGCCACCCCGCGCGCCCTGGCCGCCGCCACCGTGCGCTCCATCGTCAGCGGATCACCCGCATGAAAACCGCAGGCGATATTGCAGGAACTGACCTGCGCCAGCAGCATATCGTCGTCACCCATGCGCCAAGCACCAAAGCTCTCACCGAGATCCGCGTTGAGGTCACAGCTAGTGCGCATGGATGAGACACGTCGAACAAATGGGTGAGCATCGTAACCTAGCAGCCTGTCGGACTTTCCTCGCGAATGCGCTGAAAGCCCGACAGGCTGCTAGCGCAGATGCCGCTCAACTTCGCTCATGCCAATCTGCGAAGCTCTGGGAAATGCCGTACGCATCTGGTCGATTTGCGCGCCGGGCACAGCCAGCGACTCAAACACGCCTTGCCACTCGCGCGTCCAGCGGACGATGCGCGCGATAATCAAAGCCGCCTGCGCGGGTGCCAGGTTGAACTGCTGACACCCAGCCAGCGCATTGCCAAGGGTGGACAGACGCCCCTGCGGCCCCACGCCTAGCCCGCGCGCTCACGCTTTATCCGCACAACCTATCCAATGCCGCAATGCGCAAACGCATCAAGCGCTGTCGACGCCATAGCCACAGGCGCTGGGCGGCGTCCACACTGATTGGCTCAAACTGGATGATGGATCCGGGCCGACGCTGCGCGAGACGTGCCAAATCGATGCTGGCGATGTGGCCGATGCGCGCGTAGCCGCCAATGGTCTGGGCGTCGTTGAGCAAAATGACTGGCAAACCATCGGGTGGCAACTGCACGGTGCCGGGCACCACTGGCTCGCTGATGAGTGCTGCGCTCTGGCTTATCTGCAGTGGCGATCCGCGCAAAGCGGCGGCCATGCGGTTACTTGCCGCAGAGAGTTCGAATTGCTGCGTATAGAGCGCGCGCCGATCTTCGAGCAAGCGCGAATGGCTGCCGTCAATGACGCGCAAACCAGCCCGCGCGGACAAATCCAGCAACGGCTCCCCGTCTGCCCACCACGACGCAGCTTGCGTAACGGCGCCCAGTGCCAGCGGCGGCATACCTGGATAATGCTCGACAGCCGCAAACTCCAGACGATCCGCACGACGCAACCATGTGGGGCCACCGGGTGTTTGGGTGAGCGCACTGCGGCTGCCCAGCACGGGCGGTGTCAACCAACCGCCGGCAACCGCCAGATAGCTGAGCGCACCCAGTTGTGCTGGTTCCAGGCTGAGCGTTGCGCCGGCCGCAAGCGCGAGCGGTCGCCACGCAGGCACCGGCATGTTGTCGACCCGCGCCGGCGTGCGTGCGCCCGTGATGGCGATCAGCGCCGCACGGTGGAAGCGCAGCTGACTGCGCCCAAAACCCACTTCCATGACTGCGGCGTTTTCGTTATTGCCCAGCAAGGCATTGGCCACGCCGTGCGACCACTCATCCAAGGGGCCGGCCATCGGCACGCCCAGATAACGCCAAGCATCACGGCCCTGATCCTGCAGACTGCTCAGCGGTGCGATACGCAGAATTTCCAGCATCGATCAGGAGACCACAAAACGCAGCTGATCGCCCGGCTGCAACAAAGCCGGGGATTGCAGACTGACATCAAACAAACCTAGCTCGGTGCGACCAATCAAATGCCAACCGCCGGGCGAAACACTGGGGTAAATACCGGCCTGCGCGCCAGCAATGGCCACCGAACCGGCCGGTACCCGCGCGCGCACGCTGCTGCGCCGTGGCAATCGCAAGGCTTCCGGCAAACCCAGCAAATACGGGAAACCTGGCAAAAAGCCCACCATCGCCACCTGATATCGGGCGCCAGCATGAATGGCAATCACCTCATCGACATGCATGCCTAGCGCTTGCGCAACCGCAGGCAAATCCGGGCCGTGCTCACCACCGTAGTGCACCGGCACTTCAATCACCCGCCCGATCGTCGGCACGCTGCCGCCCGACATCTGCAAAACCTGATCGACCCGCTGTTGTAGCGCCGTAGCGCCGCCATGACGTGCCACGCTGGCCAAATCAAGCGTGATTAACAATGCCGCATAACTGGGCGCCAATGCGCGCACGCCAGGAATAGCCGCCGCGCGTAACTGCGCCAGTGCCTGGTGCACCATGGCATTGGAGGACAAAGTATCGCCGCCGCCAAAACGCAGCAGCAGCGCCGAATCACCCAAGGGACCGCATTCGTAATCCATGCGCGCAGTATTTCATCGCCCGTGACCTAACGGGGGACACTCGTCGATCAATCTGCGAGCATGTCCCCCCAACGTGAGCGTTTCTGCGTTACGATAGTTTCCAGGGAGAGCAATCAATGGCAAATGCGCGGACGCGCTACGACACGATTTGTGAGTACTTGGTGCGGACGCACGAAACGTCCCTCGGCTCGCTCTATGGAAAGCCATGCGCCATGATTAAAGGTCATGCGTTTATGGTCTATTGCTTTGACGGCATGGCCTTTCGCTTGCGCGGTCGTGTACGCCTGCAGGCATCTGCGCTGCCCGGCGCAAAATATTGGGATCCGCTGGGCCGAGATGTACCCAGCATGGAGTGGATTTTTGTGGCAGAAACCCATTTTCTGCGCTGGGATCGCTTAGCGCTGGAGTCGGCACGCTTCTGCAAAGAAGGCTATGGCGGCCGCGAAGTCAGCCGTGGCCAAGCCGAAATGGTTTCCACCGCGGACGATCCTGCGCAGCGCTCGGTACGCAAAGTGGCATCCAGCTTCAGCTTCTCCAAGTTATGGGCACTGGTCCCGCTCCTTGGACGCGCCGAGCGTTAGCAGCCTGGCGGACTTTCTGCGTGAGATAGGTTGTGAGGCTTAAGCGGATGGCTGCAAGGCGCGGCGCGCAGGCAATGGCTCTTCCATGCCTAAGCGTCGCAGCGCAGACGCCGTCCAGACGCGCAGCCCGCCGGACGGCTTTTTGGCTTAGCGCAGACTCGAAAGCAGATCGGGGGCCTTCAAAATCCATCCGAGAGTGAGTAGAAAACGATCGCCAAAAGGACTTCCGGCGCACTCGCGAGGAAAGCCCGACAGGCTGCTAGGCGATCCGTAGTTTGCCGTGCAAGCCGTTCAGGTTCGCGCTTTTACTGCTCCCCATTGTTCGGTGAGCAGACCACTTAGCTCACGGCAGCGGACCAATGCGAGAAACCCAAGCGCGCTTGCTGCGGATGGCAGCTAGCACCGCGTCTATTCCCAACGCGGCTAGAACAGCCGCTACTAACAGCGCAGCAACGCGAGAGGAAGCATCGGCGGAGACAAGCACGAGCACCGCAACAATCATCAGAAAAATCCCAAATGCGCCCGTCACATAGCGATGAACCTTGCGGGTAGCCAATGGATCGTCACTGTTGGGCATGGCACCAAGGATCCTCTAAATAAGTCTCGCTAGCAGCCTCAGCTGGACGGGGTAGAGTGTGCGGTTATGGGGTGAGAACCGGCGGCTTGCGCCGCCTGCGGCGCGCCGGTTCGAACGCACGCAAGCTTTGCTTGCGGGCCGGATAGAGGGCATAAGCGCAATGAGGGTGAAAGCCGGCAAGCTTGCGCGGCATGCCGCGCGCCGGCTTGAACGGCTGGCGGCTACGCCGCCAGCCCAGGGGAATAGTTGTTCTATTCCAACGCTGCCACGTGGCTTTTTCAGCGTAAATCCGCGCTGTCCAGAACCCAGCC
>CAZLSB010000071.1:5547-15378 GCA_964561825.1 uncultured Xanthomonas sp. | reverse complement strand
AGTGCCAGTCAGCACCACGGTTTGACCGCGTAAAGGTCCACTGGCCGCGCTGTTGGGGTCAAACTCCGGCCAATTCAAACCGGCGCCGCGCAAATCATCGACAATCGTTCGATTGCGTGGGTCGCTGAAGAAACTCCATAAACGTTCGGCCACCACGGGGCCAATATCGGGCACCGCAATGAGCGGTTCGTTGGCGAAGGCCTTTTTTAGGTCCGTTTGTTTTAATGCAAGTGGGTCGCCAAAATACGGCGTCAATCGCAAACTGGCCTCGATAATGCGATCCAGGCTGCCAAAGTGTTTAGACAGTGCCTTCGCGGTTGATTCGCCTACATCGCGAATGCCGAGCGCATACAAAAAACGCTCCAAGGTGGTGGTTTTGCTGCGTTCCAGTTCATCGAGAATATTAATCGCCGAGCGTTCACCCATGCGTTCCAAGCTCGCCAACGTTTGCAAATTCAAACGATAGAGGTCGGCAATATTGCTGACCAAATTGGCATCCACCAATTGTTCGGCTAGTTTGTCGCCGATGCCTTCGACATTCATTACGCGGCGCGATGCGAAATGCCGAATGGCTTCCTTCAGTTGCGCGGGGCATACCAAACCGCCGGTACAACGAATCACCGCTTCACCTTCCACACGTTGCAATACAGAGCCGCATTGCGGGCAAACGGTCGGCAAAATGGGCGCAACGGCGCCTTGCGGACGGCGATCGAGCAATACGCTGGCGACTTCAGGAATCACGTCTCCCGCACGGCGCACGATGACGGTGTCGCCCACGCGCAAATCTTTGCGCGCGACCTCGTCAAAATTGTGCAAGGTGGCGTTTGAAACGGTAACGCCACCTACAAACACCGGTTCCAAGCGGGCAACCGGCGTCACCGCGCCGGTGCGTCCGACTTGCAGATCAATCGCGGTCAGGCGGGTCAGCGCTTCTTCGGCTGGAAACTTGTGCGCGATGGCCCAGCGCGGCGCGCGTGACACAAAGCCTAATTCGCGCTGCCAGTCCAATCGATCCACTTTGTAGACCACGCCATCGATGTCGTAGGGCAGATTCGGCCTGGCTTTGCCAATGCGCTCAAAGTAAGCGAGGCACCCGGCAACGCCTATGGCGCGATCTGCTTCGGCGGCAACCGGCAGGCCGAACTCGCGCAGGCGCGCCAGCACGCTGGTGTGACGATCGGCCAGCGGGCCGTCGCTGACTTCACCCAGGCCATAGGCAAAAAAAGCCAGCGGGCGCGTGGCGGCGATGCGTGGGTCTTGTTGGCGCACGCTGCCGGCGGCGGCGTTGCGCGGATTGACCAGTTCTTTGTCGCCGCGCTCGCGCGCGCGTCGATTAAATTCGTGAAAGCCGGCGCGCGGCATGTAAACCTCGCCGCGGACTTCCAACACGCGTGGCCAATCGCTGCCGTTGAGGCTGAGCGGCACCGCTTTGATGGTGCGCACGCTGTGCGTGACGTCTTCACCGGTCACACCGTCGCCACGCGTAGCGGCGCGCAATAAACGACCGTCTTCAAAACGCAAACTGATCGCCAGACCGTCAAGTTTGGGCTCGACGGAAAATTCGATGTCGCTGCGCCCCAATAGGTGTTCAATGCGCGTAACAAAATCGACCACATCGCTAGGACTAAAAGCGTTGCCCAGCGATAACATGGGTAGGGCGTGTTGCACCGCGGCGAACTCGCTCACCGGCGCGGCGCCTACCCGTTGGGTGGGCGAATCGGAGCTCAGCAAATGCGGATTTTGCTGCTCCAAAGCGCGCAATTCGTGAAACAACTTGTCGTATTCGGCGTCTGGAATCAGTGGTGCATCCAGCACATGGTAGCGATAGTCGTTGTCGCGCACCTGCGCGCGCAGCCACGCGATGCGTTGTGCAATCGGGTCCGGCGCGGAATTTTCGCTCATTCGTGTCAATTGCCTCGATTGTTTAGCTGCGCTCTCTCAAAAATCCCATCACCTAACTCATTAATTGGTCATTGCGAGGCATGCGCTCGTCCTTGCGAGGTCTTCGGCGCGACAGCGGCGACGGCCGTGGCAACCCAGGGACGATGGCGGCTGGGGCGAACGACCCTGGATTGCCGCGGTCGCCAAGGCTCCCTCGCAAAGTCGAGCCGGGTGGGGTTGATTCGCGTAGATTTTCGGGCTGAAAAAGGACGCTCGCGATGACGAAATTCAAACTTGCTTAGAGGTTCCCTAAGCCGGACGAGCCGGAACCAAACACACAAAAGTCTTCGCATGATTTGTCAAGACTGAACTGGTTAGTGACTAAATTAAGTTCCGTTTACCAGCCCGGCTTGATCTGCAATTGCTCGCGCTTGCGATCGTAGGCGCGCAACTCATCACGCAGCGCCGCAATGCGTTGCCGGCCGAGCGGCGTGCGTTGGTCGTCCAGCAGTTGGGCGCCGAGCAGATCGGAAAAGCGTTGTGCGGCGGGCAGCATGGTGTCCCAGGCATCCAGTGCCGATAAGGGCCCCGGCAAGGTGAGAAACACCACTACGCCGGGGGTGCTGAATTGATCGATTTGACCGAGGTCAAACACGCCCGGCCGCACCATATTGGCCATGCTAAAGATCGGGCCTAAATCGGGTTTGCTATCCACCATGCGATGGAAAATGCCGAGATCACCATGCACCAAACCGGCTTTTTCAGCGGCGACCAGCATATCGGGGCCGTGCAAGGTGTATCCGTCGTGGGCGACCACATAAAGGCTGATGATACGGTCGTGTTGTTTGGGTTCGCGTTGTCCAAGACGCGGTTCATGCATTCCCTGTTCCGGCGTTTCGCTCAGGCCATCGATTTGTATGGTGGGCAATTCATCGATCGCACCATCGTGATGCCAAGGTTCGTCCGCCGCGGTAAACGGGCGGCTTTGATTGTCCGCACCCAGCACCGGTTCGCGGCGCCCCTCAACTCGCGCTGCGGCGCTTGCGCGGCGCGCGGGACCGCCGTACCAATAGATAACGGCCAGTACCACGGCGCCAAGGATCAACAGGACTATGCGCAACTCGGTGGCGGTCATAAAGGTGGTCTAGGCAATATCAGCGTGCAGCATACCCAAGGGAACCTCTAGAAACCTACTGCGCGGTCCGATTGTAAGCGTTACGCGGTGCTAGCAGCCTGTCGGGCTTTCCTTGCGAGTGCGCCGGTCCTTTTGGCGATCGTTTTCTACTCTCTGTCGGATTATTTTTGAAGGCTACCGCTCCACTTTCGAGTCTGTGCCAGGCCAACAGGCCGTCCGGCGGGCTGCGCGTCTGCACGGCGTCTGCGCATGGAAGAGCCATGGCCTGCGCGCCGCGCGGCCATCCGCTTAAGCCTCACAACGCATCTCACGCGCAAAGCCCGACCGGCTGCTCGCTCCCCGCCCCCGACAACAAGTTGCCCCGCGTGGGTGCGCAAAATGCGTTGTTTTGTTGGCGCTTAGGAAATAGTTTCAGCCAATGCGGGGACAGTGCACTTGCGCTACGGCTATGATGAAGCTTGCTCGGAAATTTGGCGACGCGCTTGTCTTTTCTCGATCGACTAAAACACGAAGCGGATCAGCAAAAAGCGCAGGCTGAGGCCGCAGCGCGGGATCGTGACGCGCGCGAAAGCCGCTACTTGGGCGAAATTGAGCCGCGCATGAAGACGCTGACCACTTATCTGGAGGGTTTGGTTGCCACTTTGTTAGAAGTGAAGCCGACGCTGCACATAATTTTGCCGGTCGAGGGTTACGGTGATCTAGGCGTGGAACCCCATTGGGATTACCAAATTGCTCACGAACGCCGTCATCGCAGTTTCCTTATATCAATGAGTTGGACACTGCGCGTCGACCCAGAACGCACGCCTTTGGTACGCGCCGACGGCCCGGCTAAAGTCAAAACGCTGACCAGTTTGTTCCGCCAGCATCATCTAGGCGGCATTAAAGAAGAGAAACGCACAGCACTGGGCGAAGTGTTGAGCGCCAGTTTTCATGCGCGCGGATTCATCAAAGCGCGGATGCAGGCGCAGATTAGTGCCGAAGATCCGATTCTGAAGTTGCTGTTTGAGAATGCCAGTTGGTTAGGCAGCAGCCGCCGGCAAATAGGCTGGGATCAGATCAATGAGCGGCTCTTCGACCGCATCGCCCGCTTTATTGTGCGTGAGGACGATTCTCTGTTCGCCGAAGAGTTGTCTGAGGAATTGCTCCAACGTTTGCGCCCCGATTCGCCAGCAGCGGCGCCCAGCAAATTACCGGGAGCGCTACTGGCCGAGGCGCGTGGATACACGCCGGCCGTTCCTGTGGCGCCCACCATCGCGCCGCTGACCCAGTTCGCAGCTACGGCCGAGCGTGTGCAGGAAGCCAGTCCGCAGGCGCAAGCGCCGCTGCTGCAGACCCAGCAGGACCCCGCGCCGATGGTGGAGCCCGAAATCAACTTCACGCCCAGTATGATCGCCGCGCCGCCGCCGCCCGATGCCGGGGAGCCGATTGCCTTCGACGAGAGCAAGTTGGACGCCGGTGCCTTCATGACACGCATGAATCTTACGCTCGCACGTTTTCGTATTGACGAAGATCAGGACAAGTCGTAGGCCGGCGCGTTAAGTGCTGACAGTTTTATGCAAGAGTGCAAATGCCAACCCAACCGCTTAGCTATCTCGACTAGCAGCCTGGCGGACTTTCAGCGTGAGATGCGCAACCCAAAGGGCCGCAAGGCTTTTGGCTCACTGGGGAGCAAAAAAGTCAATAGAATCCATTCAAATTCCCGAAACATTCAGCGTCGCGCTGCGCCAAGAGCGCTTCCGGCGCACTCGCGATGAAAGTCCGACAGGCTGCTAGGCCATGCAGTTCACATTATGTTTCCAGGCCTCTTCTGCGGCCTTCACGCAGGCGCTAATCTACCCGGCCTATTGCGCATGACTCCAAGGAGGTGGCTGGTGACCAAAATTAGGTTCAATTGGGTTCCGCTCGCGCTGATCGCGGTGCTGACCACGTCAGTCGCGACAGCCGACACATTGCTAGTCGAACGCACGCAGCGGGCGCAAGAGCAGGCGGTGCCACGCAAGGGCGCGACCATGGTCGAGGTGGAATCCCAATATGGCGCGCCGCAGCAAAAGCGCGACGCGGTAGGCCAGCCGCCGATTTCCCGTTGGGTCTATCCGGCCTTTACGGTGTACTTCGAGCGCGACTACGTCATTAATGCGGTGGTCAATAAGGCCAGCCCGACTGAGCAGGGCCCCAAGCCCGCACTCGCAGGGCACCCACAAGAATGACGGGCTCGCCCCGCTGGCCGGCCGAGTGGGAAGCACAGGCCGGGATTTTGCTGGCGTGGCCGCATCAAGACACCGATTGGGCTGCCAACCTTCACGCGGCCGAAGGCAGTTATCGCGAGTTGGTGCATAGTATTCTCGGTTTCGAGGATGTCTATCTGATTGTGCCCAATGCGCAGATCCGCGCGCGTGCTGAGCAGTTATTGGGTACGGGTGTGCGCTTGCTGCCGGGTCAGTTGCACTGGATTGAATTAGCGTACAACGACACTTGGTTGCGCGATTCAGGGCCGATTACGCTGCTGGATGGCCGCAAGCCACGCTGGTTAGATTTTCGCTTCACTGGCTGGGGTGATAAATTCGAAGCCAGCTTGGATGACGCCATTCCGGCTGGTTTGAATGCGCATCCGCTGTTCTCGCACTTGCCGCGGCAACGCGTTGATTTCGCGTTGGAAGGTGGCGCTGTGGAAACCGATGGTGGGGGCACGCTGCTAGCGACATGGACCTGTCTGGCGCGCCGCCATCCGGGCAAATCGCGTGCGCAGGTGGAGCAAATCCTCGCACAAACGCTAGCTCTGGATCGATTCTTGTGGTTAGAGAATGGCGAGCTGGAGGGTGACGATACCGATGCCCACATCGACACCTTGGCGCGTTTTGCGGCACCCGATCGCATTGTCCATCAGGCTTGTGAATCGCCGTCCGATCCCCATTTTCCTGCATTAGCAGCGATGGCCGAGGAATTGGCGGCGCTGCAGACCCGTCAGCGGCGGCCGTTTGAACTTTATCCATTGCCATTTGCGCCGCCCATTTACGCGGCAGATGGCCGTCGATTAGCGGCCTCGTATGCGAATTTTCTCATTATCAACGGTGCGATACTGATGCCCGGTTATGATGTCGATACCGATTTGGAGGCCTCCGAGGTGCTGCAGGAAGCCTTTCCGGATCGTGATGTGGTTATCGTGCCATGCCGAGCGCTGATTGAGCAGAACGGCAGTTTGCATTGCATAACCATGCAACTTCCAGAAGGAGTCGTCGCTTGAGTGGTGGTCGTCAGCCGCAGCTGAAAGTAGCGCTGCTTCAGGATCGTGATTTAGGCAGTGTAGACGCCAATTTGCGACGTATCGAAGCGCGCGTGGCACAAGCCGCGCAGGCCGGCGCGCGTTTGGTTCTGCTGCAAGAACTGCATAACGGCGCTTATTTCTGTCAGCAACAAGAGGTGTGCGAATTCGACCGCGCCGAGCCCATTCCCGGCCCCAGCACGCAGCGGCTAGGCGCGCTGGCCGCTGCGCACAATATGGTCATCGTTGCTTCATTGTTTGAACGGCGCGCCGCCGGCCTTTATCACAACACTGCGGTGGTTTTGGATAGCGATGGTCAAATCGCCGGTCGCTATCGGAAGATGCATATTCCGGACGATCCAGGATTCATGGAAAAGTTTTACTTCACGCCGGGTGATTTAGGCTTTGAACCGATCGACACCGCCGTTGGGCGTTTGGGCGTGCTGGTCTGCTGGGATCAGTGGTACCCGGAAGCTGCACGGCTGATGGCGCTGGCCGGCGCCGACTTATTGCTCTATCCGACCGCGATCGGCTGGGATCCAAACGACGACGCGGCCGAAAAACGCCGGCAGAACGACGCTTGGGTGATTAGCCAACGCGCGCACGCGGTGGCTAACGGCGTGCCGGTACTCAGCTGCAATCGGGTAGGCTTCGAGCCTAGCCCCAGCGGCGCTGGCATTCAGTTTTGGGGTACGAGTTTCGTGGTTGGCCCGCAGGGTGAGTTTCTGGCGCGCGCGGGCGATAGCGAAGATGAATTGCTGCTCGCCGATGTCGATTTGGCCCGCAGCGAGAACGTGCGGCGGATTTGGCCGTTTTTACGTGATCGCCGCATCGATGCTTATGGCGATCTGACACGCCGGTTCCGCTCACCGTAGGACATGCTGTGACCACAGATAGCGACAACAACAGCGCCGGCGCGACGCCGTATGCGGCGTTTGACGGCCAGCCCCTGATTGAAGCCCGCGTGGGCGATATCGAATACACCTTGCTGGGAACCGCACATGTATCGAAAGCCAGTGTCGATGCGGTGCGCCATCTCATTGATACGCGCTCCTTCGATTTGATTACCGTCGAACTCGACGAACACCGCCACCATTCGCTGCTGCGTCCAGACGACTGGCGCAGTATCGATCTGTTCAAGATCGTCAAAGATGGCAAAGCGGGCATGCTGGCAGCCAATCTCGCCTTGGGTGCCTATCAACGGCGTTTGGCCGAGCAGTTTGGCGTGGAGCCGGGTGCCGAGCTGAAAGCCGCTTGTTTGGCTGCGCAAGAGCGCGGCCTGCCGGTGGAATTGATTGATCGAGACGTCGGCGTGACGCTCAAGCGCGCTTACGCAGCGGTTGGATTTTTCGACAAGATGAGCATCGTCGCTGGTTTGGTTGCTAGCGCGATCAGTAGCGATGAGATCACCGAGCAGGACATCGAAAAGCTCAAAGAGGGCGATATTCTCACCAACACCTTTGATGAGTTCGCGCGGCAAAGCAAGCCTTTGCACCACGCCTTAATTGTCGAACGCGACCGCTACATGGCGGCGCGTTTGCGCGAGGTTAGCAAACCAGGGCAGCGCGTCTTGGCGGTGGTCGGCGCTGGCCATTTGGCGGGTTTAGCACGTGCGTTGGAAGGCCGCGACGCCGGTGATACCGAATCGCTGGACGTACTCAAGGCCTTGCCAGAACCGAGTATTTGGCCCAAGTTATTTGGCTATCTGGTCATCGCGCTGC
This sequence comes from uncultured Xanthomonas sp., assembly GCA_964561825.1. Lineage (GTDB taxonomy): Bacteria > Pseudomonadota > Gammaproteobacteria > Xanthomonadales > SZUA-5 > JADKFD01. The sequence continues at coordinate 7,382 of CAZLSB010000071.1, read as the reverse complement.
TGATCGGTGGCTTTATCTGGGCCTTCAATCAGGGTGTTGATGTAGGACGTGATCTGCTGTCCTTCTACGTATTGGCAACCGGCGGCTTTGCGGCTTTTGGCGCCTTGGTTGCGGGTGGTCATCCGTTGAGCATCGTCGCGGCGTTTTTGTCAGCGCCGTTGACCGTACTGCATCCGGCGCTGGCCGCAGGCATGTTCAGCGCAGGTGCCGAAATTTGGATTCGTAAACCGCGGGTCGCCGATTTTGAGGCGCTGCGTGATGACCTGAAACAATGGCGCGGTTGGTGGAAAAACCGCGTGGCGCGTACGCTGTTGGTATTCTTTCTGACCAATGCATTCACCAGCATTGGTGTGTATCTAACCGGTATTGAGTTCTATCGTAGGTTGAGCTGATGAGCATTTTTTCCTGGTTTTCCCGCCCAGCGTGGCACACGCGTGATGCCCTCAAACGTGCCGACGCGGTCGCGCGTGGGCGCGAATCGGCCCTACTGGCCGAATTGCCGCAAATTGTTCGTAATGATCCTGATACCGGCGTGCGGCGCGCCGCATTGGAGCGTATCGACGATCTGACGCTGGTCGCCGATCGGATGAAAAACGACGACGATTCGAGCATTCGTGAACGCGCACGCACTCGACTGGTCGACCTGTTGGTTGGCAAAGCGCCGTTAGCCGAACGTCGCCGCGCCTTGGGTCTAGTTGAAGACCAATTTGCGCTGGAGCAGATTGCCAGACGCGCCAGCGAAGTCGACATGCGTCGCGTTGCGCTGGAGCGTTGCAAGCGCTCTGGATTCATTTCTGAGCGCGCTTTGGACGATAGTGATGGCGATTTGCGCATCGAACTATTGGCGCGAATCGATCATTTGCCGACGCTGGAACGCATTGCGCAACACGCCCGCACGCGCGACAAGCGCTTGTACCGGGCGATTCGCGAGCGCCTGGATGCGGGCAAACTGGCGGCGGGCGAGGGCAATGCGCTGCTCGCGCGCGCCGAGGCCCTGTGCGTGCAAATTGAGCAACAACTGCGCAGCCCCGGAGCGGGTGCGGCAACGCAATTGGCGACCGTTGAGGCGGAATGGACTAGCCTGCGAGCGCGCATTGACGATCGCTTGGATCGGCGCTTTGACGGTGCGGTGCAGACTTTGCATGCCGCGTTGGGGGCGATCTCTCGCATCGGCGAAGAACCAGCGCCCGAGCCTGAAGTGCTACCAGAGGTGGTTACCGAGCCGGTCGAGCTAGTCGAAGAGGAACCGGCGGCGCCGCTGTCAGTTGAGCCAGATCCGCAGCTGATCGAGTTGCTAGCCCAGGCGCAACAGTTTGACGATTCGGCCACTGATTTTTTGCGCGCGGAATTGGAGCGCGGTTGGCAGCTTGCGTTCGCACAAATTCAGCCCCGAAATGCGCCAGACCGCGCATTGGCCGGCGATTTCCAGGCGCAAATTCAACGTTTACGAGCGGCCGCGCAAGCCCGAGCCGAGGAACGCACCAAGCTGATCGACGCCGCCAAGGGCGAGGCAGAGCTAGCGATTGCCAAGGTTGAAGCTGCCATAGAAGCAGGGCAGCTCAGTGCCGCCCGTGCCGCGCGCGCCACTGCCCGCGCTGTTGTTGAGGCGGCGCCCGCCGATTTGGCGCGCGGCTTGAGCCGCAAGCTATCCAGCATGGATTCGGGGATCGAAAAGCTAGCGCAATGGCAACGCTGGTCAGACAACAAAGTCCGCGCGCGTTTGTGCGAAGAGGTTGAGGCGCTGATCGGCAGCGGCATGCATCCGGATGGTTTGGCCAACAAACTGGTCGAGCTGAAAGCAGCGTGGAAACGCATTGACGACAGCGAAATTGATC
>CAZLSB010000071.1:0-5537 GCA_964561825.1 uncultured Xanthomonas sp. | reverse complement strand
CGGTTGAATCTGGCTTTACCAAGCGCTTTCGATTCCTGTGCCACAAGGCCCTGGAGCCGGCGCGCGGTTATTTCGAGAAGCGCAAGGAAGTCCGCGGCAAACGCGGTGAAGAAATAGGCGCGTTCATTGAGCGGGCGCGCGCCGAGCTGGAAACGCCGGGCGCCGAAAATGCCGCGATCATTTTGCTGAAGCGCGAAGCCGGTGATCGCCTGCGGCGTGTCGATGAACTTGATCCTAGGCAACGCGGCGAGATGGTCAAACAGCTGAAAGCGCTGATTGATGCCGGCAGCGCGCTGATCGATGCCCGTTTTGCCGCGGTGATCGATGAAAAACAAAAGCTGATCGCGCAACTGCGTCGCCAATTGACGCATGCTGAACCCGCCGCGGCGCTCGATTTGGCCAAAGCCGCGCAAAAACGCTGGCCGTCTTTGGGTAAGGGTTCACAGAAAACCGATCAAGCCTTGTGGGTAGAATTGCGCAGCGTCATCGATCCTTTGTTCGAACAACGCAAAGAAGCGCAAAAAGCCGCCGACGCCGAACGTGACGCCGGGCGCGCAGCAGCGCAGAGTTTGATCGACGAATTGCGCGGATTGCCGAGCAGTAGCTTGGATGCCACGCATTTAGACGCCGAAATTGAACGCATCGAAGCCGTGTGGCGCGCCGATGAGAGTCGACCGGCCGATTTTGAACGCAGTCTGGACGATGCAATCAGCAAGGCGCGCGCGGCATCGGCCGACCGGCGGCGCGGCGAGTTGGATACTCGTGGTCAACGCGTCAACAGTCTCGCAATCGAATTGGATGGCTTGGAAGCGACATTGTTGCAGGGCGGCGATATCAACGCGGCGATCGATGCATTGAGCGTCGAAGTCAAATCCTTCGACAATGAGGTGGCAGCTGCGTTTGCCAAACGCATCGCACAATTGCAAGTGCATCCGCCTGGCGAGGCCGCGCAGGGTGATTTGGCGCAAGCCGAACGATTGACGCTGGAGTATGAGTTTCTGGCCGGCGTCGAATCACCGCCATCCGAACAAGCGGCGCGCCTGAATATGCAAGTCGAGAAACTTGCGGCGCGTATGTCCACCGGGCAATCACGCACCGCGCACGAAGAACGCGCCGCGCTGAATTTGCGCTGGTGGGCGATCGGTCCGCTCAGCGTGGCTGACCGCGAACGCTTGAACGAGCGTCGTGCTCGCGCGCTGGGTGCCAAGGGCTGAGAAAGCTAGGCTCGCATGCTTATGCGTCCGGACTTGGTCCGGACGCATTTGAACCTAGTAGCCTGTCGGGCTGCTAGTCACTAACCAGTTCAGTCTTGACAAATCATGCGAAGACTTTTGTGTGTTTGGTTGCGGCTCGTCCGGCTTAGGTTGTTGAATATGAAAGGTGCGCTGTGGATCTGTTTTTACGCAGCAATCAACCCAAAGTAAACGCGTCAGCATCCAGCCATGCTGGGAATCGCTGGCGGTGCGCCTGCAGGCGTTCTACCGATAAAACTGCGGTGACCACGCCGGGTTCGCTGCCGAGTTCAACCATCGGTTCACCGAGAAAATCCAAAGCCACGCTGTCACCGGCGTAATGCAATTGATTGCCATCGGTGCCCACTCGATTAACACCCACGCAATAAGCTAAATTTTCGATGGCGCGTGCGCGTAACAAGGTGCGCCAAGCGTGGCGGCGTGCGCTCGGCCAATTGGCGACGAACAACAGCAGATCGTAGTCCAGACGCTGATGTTCCGCATCGAAACGATTGCGCAGGTAAACCGGAAAGCGCAGGTCGTAACAGACTTGTGGAAAAATACGCCAACCACCCAGTTCAACGATTAAGCGTTTCTCGCCACCGGCGTAACGTTCATGCTCACGGGCCATGCGGAATAAATGACGTTTATCGTAATGCTCGATGCCACCATCCGGCCGCGCCCAGATCAAACGGTTATACACACCTTGATCTGTGCGAATCGGCAAACTGCCGGTGATCACCGCGCCAACTTCACGCGCCAGATCGGACATCCAGCGCACGCTAAGGCCATCCATGCTTTCCGCAGAAGCAATGGCGTCATTGGAAAATCCAGATAAAAAAGTTTCCGGCACTACAATCAAATCGGCGCGCCCCGCCAAAGCGAGGATCTGCGTTCCATAAAGCTCGCGATTGGCGCGCCCGTCCAGCCACACGGTAGCGGCTTGCACCAGCGCAACGGTCAAATCGCGCATAAACGCTCCGCGGCGGCGTCCAAGGTTGCATTGTTTTTTGCGAAACAAAAACGAATGAGGTTTTGTCCAAATGGCGGCGTTTCGTAAAATGCCGAGACCGGAATTGCGGCGACACCATGCTCAGTAATCAAACGTCGACAAAAACTGAGGTCGTCTTCGTTACTGATCGCCGAAAAATCGGCCAATTGGAAATACGCGCCTTCCACTGGCAATAATTTCAAACGTGAAGTAATCAAGGCGTGCTGGAAATAATCACGTTTGACCTGATAAAACTGCGGGAGATCATGATAATGCTGCGGGTCGGCGAGCAGATAATCCGCCAGCGCCCATTGCGCCGCAGTGAAAGTGCAGAAAGTCAGATACTGATGCACTTTGCGAAATTCTGCCGACAAGGTCGCCGGCGCGATGCAATAACCCACCTTCCAGCCAGTGATGTGATAGGTTTTCCCGAAACTAGAAATGACAAAACTGCGTTCTGCCAGTTCAGCATGAGCAAGCACGCTTTCATGTCGACGGCCATCAAAAATAATGTGCTCATAAACTTCATCCGATAGCAGCAAAATGTCCGTATCGCGCAGCATGTCGGCCAAGGTATCTAGGTCGGTGCGGGTCAGCGTTGCGCCAGTCGGATTATGCGGTGAGTTAATCATCAGCATGCGCGTGCGCGGGCTGATCGCATCGCGTACCGCTTGCCAGTCGATACTAAAACTGGGCGCGCGCAGTGGCACATGGATGGCGCGGCCGCCGGCGAGTTCGATAGCCGGGTCATAACTGTCATAGCAAGGATCCATCACGATCACTTCGTCGCCGGCCCGCACCACCGCATGAATCGCGGCAAACAAGGCTTCGGTGGCGCCACTGGTGACCGTGATCTCGGTATCGGCGTTGACTTGGCGACCATACAAAGCCGCAGTCTTGGCCGCGATCGCCTCGCGCAATGGGGCGATGCCGCTCATCGGCGCATACTGATTTTTGCCCTCGCGGGTATGCCGAAACAAGGCCTCGTGCAGCGCCGCAGGCCCTTCAAAATCGGGGAAACCTTGCCCCAAATTGACCGCCCGGTGCTGCATGGCCAATTGGGAAATCACCGTGAAAATGGTGGTACCGACCTTCGGCAACTTGGTCTGTAAACGCATCGAGAGTGAAACCTGCAACCCAGATGCAAGACATGCTAGCAGCCTGTTGCACTTTCCTCGTGAGCGACTCGCTTGCGGGGATACGCTGCGCGCCCAGTGAACTCATCTTGTAAGTTATCGATTCCACCCATAAACGCCGGTTTCCTTGCTACGGACTGGAACACTGCTTGACGCGCATGTCTAGTCCGCACAGCATTCTGCGTCCACCACAGCAAAAGTAATTATGTCCGTCGACCCAGTAATTGAGCTGCGTGAGCTGAATGACGCCGAGTACGCGTTGGTGCCGGCTTTGTTCGAACTCTTGGAGCCTGGCCTAAGCAGCGTTTTGATCGTCGAACGGGTTTTATTGATGCGTGCGCAAGGTTGGCGCTGCCTGGGCGCGTTTTGTAACCAGGAACTGATTGCGATGGCGGGTTATTCCACCCGGATCCACTTGTTTTCCGGCCCGGTGATGTACGTCGAAAACCTCATTGTGCTGCCCAGCTGGCGCGCCCATCAACTGGGCAAGCGATTGATGCACTGGATTGAGCAGTACGCGCGCGAATCGGGCTGTCAGAAAGTGACGCTAGACGCCTACTTGAGCAACCCAGCGGCTCGGGCCTTCTACGAGCGACTGGGCTACGACCCACGCGGTGTGCACTTCGTGCTTGAAATAGCGTAAACATTTACGCGTACACTCGATCGGATGCAAGAAGAATACGAAAATCAATTGCGTGAGGCGGGTCTGCGACGCGGACGCTTGCGGCGTTTGTTGCGCAAGCTGCCGCAGCGCGCCAATTTGCACCGCTACCCGGTCATCAAGTGGTTTGCCGAACATGCGCGTACGCGGCCCTATTTGTGGTCGTTCAAACGTGCGCAAGTGATGCCCGCGCTTTACGTGGGTTCGGTTGTTTCCTTATTGCCCTTTTATGGCATTCAGCTGTTTGTCGCGTTTGCCGCAGCGCTGCTGTTTCGGGCCAATCTGACGATCATGGTGGCACTGCAATTCATCACCAACCCGCTCACCATTGTGCCCATTTATGCTTTCACCGCATGGGTGGGCGTGCAGCTCATGCAGTTTGCAGGTTTAGGCACAGAGCTATCCAAGGCGCTTTATTACGCGCATGCACTGAGTATTGGTGGGATCGTCGTCGGCTTGGCTTTTGCGTTAACTGCAGACTTGGCCTGGCGATTTTTGGCTTGGGAAAGCTGGCGATTCAATGAACGATTGCGCAAATTGCGCGCGCAAGCCAAGCGTGACGATTCGCATTAGCAGCTCAAGGTATCGGTCATGTGGTACCAACCCGGCGCTTGTTTGGACAGCCACACTGCGCTGCGCACCGATCCGCTGGCGAAAATCGCCCGGGAGTTGGCGCGATGGGTGAGTTCCAAGCGCTCGCCATTGGATGCGAACAGAACGGTGTGTTCGCCGATGACATCCGCCGCCCGCATCACCGCAAATCCGATCTCGGCGGGTGCGCGTGGTTCGCCGTGGGCTTCTCGGGTGAATCGCGCCACTTGGTCGAAGTCCTGATCCCGCGCCTGGGCGATGGCGCGCCCTAAGGCCAAGGCCGTGCCGGACGGCGCGTCGCGTTTATTGCGATGGTGCACTTCCAGAATTTCGGCTTCAAATTCAGGGCCCAGTTGCGCTGCGGCCAGCGCGGCCATGTGCTGCAAAAGGGCCACGCCCAAGCTGAAATTGGCGCTCCACAACACCGGGATATGGTGCGATGCCGCGTGCAACTCAGCCATGCGCTCGGCGCTCAGACCGGTGGTGCCGGTGACCAGCGCGATACGCCGTTGCAGCGCGATCGACAGCGGCGTCTGGATCGCATTGGGTGTGGAAAAATCAATGATCGCGTCAACTTCGACGTCCGGGTCAAGCGCCGCTACAAAGTCCAACTCGGGTGCGCTGCTGCCAAGGGCCAGCGATAGCGGCTCGCCTACCCACGTCGACGCGGCGCGCACCAGCGCGGCAACGATCTGGCAATCGTTGCGGGCGCGCGCGGCGCGCAGCACTTCGATACCCATCCGGCCAGCGGCGCCGTGCAAGGCAATTCGTACCGGAGCGGGTTGCGGGTGCATGGTTTGATCCTCAAGTGCGGGTCGCGGGGAACAGACTAGCAGCCTGTCGGACTTTCATCGCGAGTGCGCCGGAAGCACTTTTGGCGCAGAGCGGTGACGAATATTCCGGTGGTTTTATTGCATTTTTCGTCT
>CAZLSB010000070.1:0-15487 GCA_964561825.1 uncultured Xanthomonas sp. | reverse complement strand
CCCCATAACCGCACACTCTACCCCGTCCAACTGAGGTTTCTAGGTTGAAGGCGGCTGGGCAAACGTCCCTTTATTGCCGCGGTCGCTTAAGGCTCCCTCGCAATGACGAGTCTTGTGGGTTCATCCGCGTACATAGTCGGGCTGAAAAAGAGCGCTCGCAATGACCCGCGCATGCAAGCCATGTCCCGCCGCACGGCGGACTATGGAAGAATCCACCACCACTTAAACGATGTGAATTGATCGATGCGCGTTGTGCCGCTATTGCTGTTCGTCACCATCGTACTGGCTGGCTGTCAGGCTCCCGATCGCAGCGGCTGTCCGGCCCGAGCTTTGGCGCAAGTGGGCCGTGATGAAGCGCTTAGGGGCTTGCCCGCATCCCTTCCTAAGGCCGATTGCGCACTCGATGAGGCCGAACAGCAACGCTATCTGGCGGGTCGCACTGAGGGGCTGAAGCGCTTTTGTCGGGCCGAACGCGGCTACAAACTGGGCCTGGACGGCAAAGCCGTGGACGGCTCGCTGTGCAGCGCAGACGACGCCAAAGAGTTACAGCGTGGCTTTGAAGTTGGCGATAACTTGCGGCAATTTTTGAGTAGACACGATAGTTTGCTCGCCCAGGCGCGCGACTCCGAACGACTCGCCGCGCGTTCCCCGGAGAACTCAGCCGAGGCCCGCGCTCACGAAGACAAAGCCGCTGGCTTGCGTTTTGACGCGCGCCAGCAGGAAAACGAGGTCGAGGCGCTGCGGGCGATCGTCGCCGTCGAAAAGTGGCGCTGAATCCGGTCAGAGCGACGTAGGGCTCGTGAGGAAATAATTCTAGAAGCTGAATTTTCTAGGGTTATTGACGAGCGAGCCCTTAGCTGTCCAACGCCTGCCAGCGCGCGTACGCGCCATCCAATTCGGTTTGGCGCTGCGCCAATAGTTGTTGGTCGGCGAGCACCGCGCCACTATCGCGCTGGAAAAACTTCGGGGCGGCCATCGCTTCGGTGCGGGTGCGAATGTCAGTTTCCAGGGTTTCGATGCGCTCTGGCAGTTGTTCTAGCTCGCGCTGCTCTTTGTAGCTGAGTTTGCGGCGTGGCGCGGCGGGCATTGCGACTGGCGTGACTACGGCCACTTTTTTGGCCGCTTCGCTGCGCGCGGCGTTGTTGCGCTGCTGTTCCCAATCGCTGTAGCCGCCGACGAAATCGCCGATCTTGCCGTCGCCTTCCAACACCAGCGTGCTGGTGACCACCGCATCCAGAAACGCACGATCGTGACTGACCAGCAGCACGGTGCCGGCGTAGTTGTCGACCTGTTCTTCCAGTAGCTCCAAGGTTTCGATATCCAGATCGTTGGTCGGCTCATCGAGCACCATCAAATTGGATGGCCGAGCGAACAACCGCGCCAGCAGCAAACGATTGCGTTCGCCGCCCGACAAACGGGTGATCGGCGCGCGCGCGCGCTCCGGGCTGAACAGAAAATCCTGCAAATAACCGAGCACATGCACACGCCGACCGCCGATATCGATGAACTCCTGCCCTTCTGCAACATTGTCGAGGGCGTTCCAATCTTCACGCAGTGTCGATCGGTATTGGTCGAAATAGGCAACTTCCAATTGCGTGCCGACCAGCACTTCGCCGCTGTCGGGCTGCAATTCGCCTAGCAATAGGCGGATCAGCGTGGTTTTGCCGATGCCATTGGGCCCGACGATACCGACGCGATCGCCGCGCAAAATCGTCGTCGAAAAATCGCGCACCAGCGTGAGCCCGCCAATGCTGTAGTTGACATCGACCGCGCGCAGAACGCGTTTGCCCGATGCGCTGGCCTCGGAAACTTCCAATTTCGCCAAACCTTGTTGCTCGCGCCTCGCGGCGCGCTCACGGCGCATCGCTTTCAGCGCGGTGACCCGGCCTTCGTTGCGGGTACGCCGGGCTTTAATGCCTTGGCGAATCCACACCTCTTCTTGTGCCAGTTTTTTGTCGAATAGCGCGTTTTCCATCGCTTCGGCGTGTGCGCGTTCTTCTTTGCGGCGCAGGTAATTGGCGTAGTCGCCCGGCCAACTGGTGATACGACCGCGGTCGATTTCGACAATGCGGGTCGCCAGTGCTTGCAGGAAGGCGCGATCGTGGGTGACAAACACAATCGCGCCAGCGAATTCGCGCAAAAAGGTCTCCAACCAGGAGATCGCTTCGATATCCAGATGGTTGGTGGGCTCATCCAACAACAACAGATCGGGCGCCATCAACAGCGCCTGCGCCAGTAAAACGCGGCGCTTCATACCGCCGGACAGTGCGGCAAAATCGGTGTCTTCGGGAATTCCCAAGCGTTCAACGGCCTGCGTGGCGCGCCCTTCCAGCGTCCAACCTTTGGCCGCATCGATCGCCTCGTGCAACTCCGATAGACGATCGGTATCCATGACCTCGGCATGACTGACGTGGTGATATTCGGCCAACAAACGGCCGGTATCACCGCCACCCAGCGCGATCACGTCAAACACCGTGCCGACCAAATCGCGTGGCACTTCCTGCGGCATGCGAGCAATCCGCAGGCCCTCGTTGCGCGAAATGCGGCCGTCATCTGGCGCAATTTCGCCGGCAATCAGCTTCAATAAGGTCGACTTGCCCTCGCCATTGCGCCCGACCACGCACACGCGCTCACCTGGATCAATCGCCAGCATGGCGTCTTCGATCAGCAGCGGACCGCCGACGGAGTAGTCGATATTGTTCAGAGTCAGTAAGGGCATGGGGTCTTTGGGTACACGGAAATTGGGAAGGTACAGCGGCCTGCTGAAATCTCGGCCATTGGGCGGCTTAACGCTCCAGCAGCATCCGCGGCGCCTGATCGATATTGCTCGACAGCCCGGTCAGCGCATTCAAGTCGCGGATCGCCAGCTCTGCGTGGGTCATCGTATCGGCAACTACATCGACCTGGGTGCTGATGAAGTCTGGATTTTGGTTGTTTACGCTCATTTCGCTTAAAGCCAGGATTTTGGCTTCGATGCGTTCCAACTCCAGATCAACGAATTGATTGTTGGTTTCGGCCGACTTCAAGTTATCCAGCCGCATCGTGGTGGTGGCGATGGAATCCGTCAGCGAGCGCATCAAACGCTCATCGGCGTCCGCCTTCAATGCCGTGCGGCGCATCTCCAAGTCTTTCAGTTGCGCTTCCAGCGCGCTGCGATCGGTTTGTTCCAGAAATTTCCATAAACCTTGTTGCGCATACAGTAAGCGCAGGAAAACCCACAGTAATTTGTCCAAACCCCCGTCGCGCAACTGACCGGCTTCCGGCGCTTCCGGCGCACCGGCGGCCACTCCGCGCGCAATGCGCCGCAAGCGCAAGCAGCGATCGCGCAGGTCGCGAAAGCGCGCGCCGGGGCCCGGACCCAGTTCACTCAGCATGCGGGTTAGCAGACTTTGTGGGTCCTCCTCGCGCTGTTGCCAATCGGGAGATCGGCCCAGCATTTTGGCATCAACGGAACGACGAAACTTGGGAAACGAAATCAATCCGGTCAAATAGACCAGCTCGGTGGCCACAAGTAGCGGGAAAATCGCCTCCGGCCAGGGGCTGAGCAGCGCAAAAGCACTGCCAGCAAACAGGCCAAGCAGATTCCAGCGCCAATTGAAGGCCGCTTTCAGGTAATTGCCAAGGCCAGGGGCACGCGGCGTAGTAGGTGGTGATTGCGGTCGCATGCCTCAAGTATGCGGGCAATGCGTGGTAATGGTGAAGCGGGCTTGTTCTTAAAGGCGCAGATCGCGCTGTTCTGCGCGCGTGAATTGTCTCGTCTGCGCCCAGCTTGGCGCTTTTGTCATGCCCACTTTGCTCTGACGCAAAATGCGCGACCGGCAGCCCGTTTATCATCGCGCCCTCACTTAGGAGCACCGCATGACAGCACCGAAGCGCTTCAACAATATCGACGACGCCGTGGCTTTTGTGCGCGAACGGCTGGGCAAACACTGGATCACCGCCGCTCCGCTGGGTCTGGGTAAGCCCAATCGTTTATTAAATGCGCTGTATCGGGCTGCCAAAGCCGATTCTTCGGTGCACATGAAGTTGATGACCGCTTTGTCGCTCGCGCGGCCCAATCCGGCCGGCGATCTAGAAAAGCGCTTCCTCACGCCCTTCGCCAAACGCTGGTGGGGCGATGACTATCCGGACTTGGACTACTTGCAAGATTTGCGCGCCGGAACGGTGCCAGCAAACATCGAAATTCGCGAGTTTTATTTGCAGTCGGGTTCCATGTTGGGTAAGCCGCAGGCACAACGGAACTACATCAGCGTCAATTACACCCATGTCGCACGCGATGTTGCCGCCACCGGCGTCAATTTGGCCCTGCAAATGATTGCGCGCCGCGACACGCCTGAAGGTCCGCGCTATAGCCTGTCGTGCAACACCGACACGACTTTGGACTTGGCCGACAAGTTGCGTGCTGAAGGCCGCCATTTGACGTTAATCGGCGTCGTGCATGCTGATTTGCCGTTTGTGGGCAACGATGCCGAAGTCAACGAGGACATTTTCGACGCCATTGTCGAATCGCCGGATGAAACGCATCGCTTGTTTGGCCTGCCCAGGCAGCCGGTCGAAGCCGCTGAATATGTGCTTGGCCTGCACGCCAGTGCCTTAGTGAAAGATGGTGGCACCTTGCAAATTGGCATTGGTGCGCTATCGGACGCGGTGGTTTACGGACTCAAACTGCGCTGCGCCGACAACGCCGCCTACCGGCGCGCGCTAGATCCGCTGCTGGACGCGCACGAACGGCTGCTGGTGCAGCGTGTGGGCGGGCTAGAAGCGCTGCAGATGGGACTCTACGGCGCCAGCGAAATGGTCATGGATGGTTTCATGGAGCTGCGGCAAGCCGGCATTTTGAAGCGCCGTGTGTACGATTATCTGCCCCTGCAGCTACTCCTTAATCGTAGGCAAATCAAAGAAGTACTGCGCGCTGACGACATCGACATGCTGGTCGAATCCGGCGTCTATCCGCGGCCGCTCAACGCGGATGCGGTGCAAACCCTGATCAGCTTTGCGCTGCTGCCAGCAGGCAGCCAGATGGCCGATCGGGATCATTTGCAATTGCCCGATGGCACGCTGGTCGACGCCCTGCTACCCGAAGGCGCCGCGCGCGACGCGCTTGGCAACGCGATTGACGGCGTGCCGCTGCGCAATGGCCGTTACTTGCACGGTGCTTTTTACCTCGGCTCACACGCCTTGTACGACTGGATTCGCGGCCTGAAGGGTGAGGATTTCGAAGGTTTTTCGATGACCCGGGTCTCTCACATCAACGAGTTATATGGCGGCTTGGAGGCTCTGCACCGGGCGCAACGCCACGCGGCGCGCTTTCTCAACACCTGCATGATGCAAACGCTCACCGGCGCTGCCGTGTCTGATGCGCTGGACAATGGCCAGGTGGTCAGCGGTGTCGGTGGCCAATACAATTTTGTCGCAATGGCGCATGCATTGCCCGCCGGGCGTTCGATATTAATGCTGCGTTCTACGCGCGAAAGCGCCGGTGAGGTGCGCTCGAACATCGTGTGGAATTATGGTTACACCACTATTCCACGGCACTTACGCGATATCGTCGTCACCGAATACGGGGTGGCCGATCTGCGTGGCCAAACGGATGAGGATTGCATCAAGCGTTTGATTGCTATTGCCGATGCGCGTTTTCAGGAGCAATTGGCCGCGCTCGCACGCACCGCCGGCAAGCTCGACCCGAATTGGAGCATTCCTGATCGCTACCGAAACAACACCCCACAAACCATCGACGCGATGTTGGCGCCAGCAAAAGCCCAAGGCTTGTTCCCATTGTTCCCGTTTGGGGCAGATTTCGACGCAAATGAGGTACGCATCGTCAAAGCCCTGCGTTGGTTAAAAGCCAACACGACGCGTACCGGTGACCGCATTCGCACCATGCTAGCGGCCTTGAGGGTCAGTCCGGGCAGCGCAGAAGACCTACCTTTACTGCGACTAGGCTACGATAAGCCATTGACTTTACACGACAAGCTCTACACCCGACTGCTTACTTTAGCGCTGCGGAAAAGCGCAGGGGCTTAAATGGGCCGCCGGCGTCGTCTTCTCAATGTCGGTGGCCTGCGCTGCGTGTTTGTGACAATTCCGGTCACTGCGGGTATTGATTTGTGTTCGCCATATAGGCACCATACTCCTACGTATGGTGTTGGGGCGGAGCACTCTCCGAAGGCACCAAACGACACTTGAAGGTTCTCTGGCGGCCGCATCCGCGTTCGTCGTTCACGTATCTGGGAGGGTAATCGTGAAGCTCAATCGTCTGACTATTTCGATCGCAACTGGCCTTATTTTCGTCGCGCCGTTCGCGCACGCTAACGGCATTGTTGCCAAACAACTCGCCGGCTCGCCGTCCGAATTCGCCGCAATGCAGCCCGCCAATCCGGCCGATTTTGCCATTCATTCGAAAAGCGCACTGCTGCCAATCGAAATGATGGCAGACAAATCCGGCGGTTTAAATGCGCAGGTGGTATTGCCGGTTGAAACCGATCGCGTTCGCTTCCTGGTATTCAGCGGCGAGCAGATGGATTGGAACGTGGGCATGCGCTCACCGAGTGGACAGACAGAGAAAGCAGCGCGGGCCCTGGCGACAGACAGCCGCATGACCGAGTTTGGCTTGGAAAACGCTAAGTTCCCGGCCGACTATTACGCATTTGAAGGCATTGCCAGCGGCGATTGGACGATGAAACTGTCGTCCAACAACCCGGCATCGCGGCAGGGGTTTGTGCTGATTGAAGGCGAATCTGACACGCAATTGGTTTCCTACCAGACGCATACCAAACAACTGGTCGGTCAGCGCATGGGCTTTGTCGCCAGTCTGTACGGCGAAACCGAGCAAGGTGAAGTGCTGTACGCCAAAGCAGCCGGTCACGTGGGTTCGGCCTCGTTGCGGGTGACCACACCATCGGGTGAAGTGCTGAAACTGCCGATGTTTGATGACGGGCAGCACGCTGACGGTCAGGCCAACGATGGCATTTACGGCGGCGATTTCATTGCTAAACAGGCCGGACAATATCAGGCACAAGTGACGGTGCGCGGCAGCAATCGTTTTGGCCACCCGGTCGTGCGTACTGCTGAGCATCCGCTGCCGATCGTCGAATCCTCGTTGTTATTGACCAGCGATAAAGCAGCCGCAAGTAACGCAGCCGTTGATGGTCGCTTGACCTTGAACGTGCCAGTGGCAAGTTCGAAAGCGGGCAGTCATTACCGCGGTTATGCGGAAGTTTGGGGCACCAATAACGCTGGCGTCGCAACGCCGGTGGCCTGGGTGAGCGGCATGGTCACGCCAAACAAAGGCACGGTTGGATTCGGTTTAGATACCCGTTGGATCGCGCTGGCCGGCGCGAATGCGCCGTTCGAACTGCGCAATTTGCGCTTGGAAGACCCAGACACCAGCATCACGGTTGCCGAAGCCAAGCGTTTGCCGATGAGCGTTCCGGCCCTGCGCATCAAGGCCAAGCCGAGCGAAATCGTCGTTGATGAAGCGATGACGATGGGCGTACGCCCAGTTCTGCAAGCGGCTGAAAAAGGCGTGGGTAAGCGTTTACTGTTGGTGCACGGATATTGCTCAGGCGGTGTATGGCCGGCTGCGCAGTTCACCACTTCATCAACCTTTCTGGACGCCAACCAGAATCGCTCGCACGACCAGTTTGCGCGTTTGCTCCAGACTTTCGGCGCCACCTGGAATTCCTTCGGCGTGGTCGCCCACAGTCAGGGCGGCGCAGCCTCCCTGCATTTGTACAACTACTACTGGAGTGGTTTGGACAACGCAACGGGCGCGCGTCTGATTCAGTCCGTCGGCACCCCGTATCAGGGCACCAATTTGGCCGGCATCCTGGCGGCGTTGGGTTCCTGGTTTGGCGTCGGTTGCAGCACCAACAACAATCTGTCGTACAGCGGCGCAGCAACCTGGATGGCAGGCATCCCAACCGCGTCACGCGCCAAGGTGAACTACCACACCACCTCGTTTAGCCTGACCAACTGGTACACCAACGACTTTTGCCAATTTGCCACCGACTTGGTGTTGAGCGATCCGGAAGACGGTACCACGGAGCAAGCCAAGGGCCAGTTGCCGGGCGCGATTAATCGCGGCCACGTGACCGGGCAATGCCACACCGGTGGCATGCGCGATCCGGCACAGTTTTTGAACACCAGTCGCAACGCAACGATGAATGCCAACGCCGCACGCTAAGCCGCCATTGCCAATCGGCAAGCGACCTTAGTCGCGATGCAGTGTGTTAGAAGGGCGCCCATTGGGCGCCCTTCTTTTTTGTGCCCGTACGCGCACTGTGTCGCGCAGTCTTAGCCAGAGTCATAGCCGTTTCTTTGAGGTTGATCGCATGCAACTAGTGGATATTGGATCCAATCTTGGCCATGAGTCATTCGCGCACGATCTGCACAGCGTGCTTGATCACGCGCGCGCTGCGGGTGTGGCGCAGATCGTGGTTACCGGCGCAAGCGAACAGGGCAGTGTGGATGCGCACGCGTTGGCGCAACGCTGGCCGAAGTTTTTGTATGCCACCGCGGGCGTGCATCCGCATCACGCGGCGGATTACACCAGTGACACGCATGAAAGGCTGCGCACTCTACATGCCCACAGCGAGGTGCTTGCGGTGGGTGAAACCGGGCTCGATTATTTTCGCGACATCGCGCCGCGCGCCACCCAACAGTTTGCCTTCGAGCAACAACTTGAATTGGCATTGGCTTGCGGCAAACCCCTGTTTTTGCATCAACGCGACGCGCATGATGATTTCATCGCGATACTTCGTCAGGTACGTGATCGGTTGTCCGCTTGCGTGGTCCATTGTTTTACCGCCGATCGGCGTGAATTATTCCAAAGCCTGGATTTAGATTGCCATATTGGCATTACGGGCTGGATTTGCGACGAGCGTCGCGGTGCGCATTTATTACCGCTCATGAAAGATATTCCGGCCAATCGATTAATGATCGAAACGGATGCGCCGTATCTATTGCCGCGCAGCATCAAGCCCAAACCAAAAACCCATCGCAATGAACCGCGTTATCTGCCGTGGGTATTGCAAGCGGTTGCTAAGGCGCGTGGCGAGTCAGAAGAAAGTGTGGCCGCCAGCACCACCAGCACCGCCCGCGCGTTTTTCCGACTGCCTGCGTAGAAGTCTGAAAAGTAGGATGTGGTGCGCGCGGCGCTTTCAAAACTACGCGCGCAAACCCACGCCTTTGTCGAGCAAGCGCAGACAAAAGCCGCCGAGTACCAGTATCGCAACAATCATGATGGCAAATGCGAGGCCAATTGGCACGTCGCTCTCGCCTAACACGCCAAAGCGAAACGCATTGACGGTATATAGGATTGGATTGGCCATCGACACATTACGCCAGAATTCGGGTAGTAGACTCACCGAATAAAAGACACCGCCTAAATAGGTCAGCGGCGTCAGGATAAAGGTTGGAATAATCGAAATATCGTCGAACTTCTTCGCATAAACGGCATTCACGAAACCCGCCAGCGCAAACAATACCGCTGCCAGAAATACGCTTGCCATCATAATCAACGGGTGAGCGATCGATAGATCAGTGAATAGCATCGAGACGATCAGCACGATGCCGCCTACTAAACAGCCGCGCAGCACGCCGCCACTGACATAGCCGGCCAAGATGACCCAATTCGGCGTTGGTGAAACGAGCAATTCTTCAACATAACGCCCGAATTTGCTGCCGAAAAATGAGCTGACGACATTGGCATAGGCGTTTTGAATGACACTCATCATGACTAGGCCAGGAACGATGAAGTCCATGTAGCGGTGGCCGCCCATTTCGCCAATGCGGCTACCCACTAATTGTCCAAAAATCAAAAAGTACAAGGTCATCGTGATCGCCGGCGGTACTAGGGTTTGCCCCCAAATACGCAGGATGCGATTAGTCTCTTTAATTAAGATGGTCTTAAACGGAACCCAGCGGACCGCGACGCTCATGCCGCCACCTTAGGTTTTTCTAGCAGTCGCATGAATAATTCCTCTAAGCGATTCGCTTTATTACGCATGGAGCGCACACCAATACCAGCCTCGCTCAATGCGCCAAACAAGCCGTTCAGCTCTGTACCGCGTGGCACTTCAACTTCGATGGTGGTGTCGTCGACTTTATGCACTACGCAATCATTAAGCGTCGGTGCCACTTGCAGTGCTTGCGATAAATCAAATACAAAGGTTTCGCGATCCAGCGTGCTGAGTAGCGCTTTCATCGTCGTATTTTCGATGATTTGCCCGCGATCAATGATGGCGATATTTCGGCACAGGCTCTCCGCCTCTTCCAGATAATGCGTGGTAAGAATAACCGTGGTACCGGCCTGATTAATGTCGCGCAGGTATAGCCACATGGATCGACGAATTTCGATATCGACGCCAGCGGTCGGCTCGTCCAGAATTAATAACTTGGGCACATGCATCATCGCGCGCGCGATCATCAAACGCCGTTTCATGCCGCCGGATAGCGTACGTGAAGCCACATCGCGCTTGTCCCACAATGACAATTGCTTTAGGTACTGCTCGGCGCGGGTTTTGGCCAATTCGCGCGGCACGCCGTAATAACCAGCTTGATTCACCAAGATTTCGAAAGGCTTTTCGAACTGGTTGAAATTAAATTCCTGCGGTACTAAACCAATGTTGGCGACCGCGGCACTACGCTCACGCACCACGCTTTTACCGAAAATGTGCACATCGCCAGCGCTGGGACGCACCAATGAGGCGGCAACTCCGATCAGCGTCGATTTTCCTGCGCCATTAGGACCAAGTAAGGCAAAAAAATCGCCTTCTTCGACGCTCAGGTTGATTCCCTTCAATGCTTCGACCTGGGTGCCATAGGTCTTCTTCAAATCTAGTGCAGCCAGCGCAGTCACTAAGCGTCTCGCGTTCAACTCCGGAACAACCAGTATAGGGCCGCGCAGCGCTTTGCCTCGTTAACTCAACGCCCGTGCATAGTGCTGGTGCAAGGTCTCGTCCAGCGTCAGCAACGGCGCCTTCAGCAAAGCTGCATGGGCTACGATCAAGCGATCGAAAGGGTCGCGCGTGTAGGCCAATGGCAAGGCCTGGGCGATCACCTCGGCGTAACGCTCGGTGGCGACCGAAACCTCCAATTCCCTTGCCAGATAGTCTGCAATCGGATTGGCGCCCAGGCGCAAGCGGCCGATCTCGTGCAGCAGTTCCAACTCCAACAAGACGATCGGCGACATCGCCAAGGGCTCTTGATCAATCGCCGCCAGGGCCTTGCTGCTGAGTCCGGCAAGCTTGCCCTGATACAAGGCCACCACGATGTGCGTGTCGAGCATCAGCATCAGCCAGCACTCGGCGGGCGTTTGCTCGGTGGTTTGGCGCGATAGGCTGGCACGCTAGTGGCGACCATAGCTTGCGGCAATTCACTCCAAGTTGCCGGCGATTCGCTGGGGTCCAATGGATCGCCAACCACCAGTGACTGCGGCGTCAGTTTGCTCAGGCGACCGCCGCTGACGCGCTCAACGCGCACCAGTCGTAACTGAATGCCGCGGCGTTCAATAACCAAGGGTACGCCCGTGTCGATCACTTGATCCGCCAGCTGAAACAGTCGTTGGCGCAATTCCGTCAATGAGATGCTCATCGGCGAGCTCCAGAAAGACCGTACGTACGGTAACATAAACAACGGCGCGCAGATCATTCCTGCGCTCAAAATTGAGCCTGCCGCCGCGAAACTAAAGCGCATGCGCAAATGAAACTGCTGCGGCTTCTGACTAAGCGTTAGCATTTGGCGATAGCCAATGTTGAGGTTTAACGATGGACCGCTACGAACGTATCGTTCGCCTGCATCGATTGCTGCGCGTGAATCGCACAGGGATCTCAATGGATCGCCTGATGGAGGAAATCGAAGCCTCACGGGCGACGGTCTACCGTGATTTAGCATTTCTGCGCGACGCGCTGGGCGCGCCCATTGAAAATGACGCCGAGTCGCATCGCTACAAATACGCACCTGATCCGGATCATGCTTTCGAATTGCCAGGTCTATGGCTATCGCCCGAAGAGGTGTACGCGCTACTGGTCGCACGGCAAGCGCTGTCGGCGCAAAGCGAGGGTGCGCTGGCCGAGGCACTCGGTGATCTCGGGCCGCGGCTCAAGGGGCTGGTGGGCGAGCGGGTGGATCACTTGGGCCGTATTCGCGTGTTGCGGCAAGCCAGTCGCAAATTGGACGATGCCAGTTTTCGCACCGTGACTGGCGCGGTTTTGGAGCGCAAGCGGTTGAGCTTTAGCTACAAGGCACGTTCGACTGGCGAGGGTAGCGTGCGCCATACCTCACCGCAGCGGCTCACTCACTATAGGGACAATTGGTATTTGGATGCGCTGGACCATGATCGGCGCGCGCTACGCAGTTTTGCGCTGGATCGAATGACTGCGGCACAGATGCTCGAAAGCAGCGCCGAGGATTGGCCGGAAGCCGATCTGGACGCCCATTTTGCGTCCAGTTACGGCATTTTTGCGGGCCCTGCGCGCGCTTGGGCGAGCATTCGTTTTTCGGCGCACGCGGCGCGCTGGGTTGCCGATGAGCGTTGGCATTCACAACAGAAGGGGCGTTTTCTGTCCGATGGTCGCTATGAGCTGCAACTGCCCTTTGGCAATGCACGCGAGCTATTGATGGACATTTTGCGCTACGGTCCAGATGCGGAAGTTTTGGCGCCGGTATCCCTGCGCGAAGAAATGAAACAACTGCTCACGCTGGCGTTAACCGGATACGCGTCGCGTTAAAGACACTTCCTGCGGCTATTCGCCGCGCGCCAAAAATGCGCGACGCTCGTCGATGCTCATGGCCAACAAACGTTGGTGCAGTTGCACGCGTTCCTCCGCTGCTAGACCGCGCATCCGGGCCCGCAGCTGTTGGCGCTCAGCTCGCGAAAGCGCCTCAAACATCGCGCGTGTGGCGGGGCGATCGCGCTCAGGAATCGCAATCCAGCGGTTGCGCGCATTTTCTGCATGTTCGGTGGCCCGCAACGCGGTCAAAAAACCGCGCCGTTCTTGCGGCGACATACGCTCAAAGCGGCGCTTAAGTTCCTCGCGTTGTTCGGGTGGCAAATAGCGAAAACGCTCAAATGAGCGTTTGACCTCACGCTGTCGCTCCGGTGGCAGCGCCCGGAAAGCTTGATACTGGCGGCGAATTTGCTGGCGCCGAACATCCGGCAAACCCTGCCATTGTGCAAAGCGATCGGCCGCGGCAATTTGTTCGTCAGGCGTCAATGACAGCCAGCGGCGTGCGCCGCGCAGCAGCTTTTCCTGAACCACCGGATCCAGTGTTGTCCAGGTGTCGGCGTGTGCGGCGAGCACGGCCCGTTCGTCTTTGTGCAAATCTGACCAGCTCAACGCAGCTTGCGCGCCGGCTTGGAAAGCTGCAATCAACAAGACTATAGCCAGCCACCAGCGTGTAGGCTTGGCTGATGCTGATCGGCGCTCGGTTTTATTTGGGCGGTACATCGTCTTCCTTTGCGCTGTTGGCGTCTGGTTGTGCATCTTGTTCACCATCCGCGCTGTCGCCTTCGATACTCATCGGGTCCACAAAATCTCCGCTGGCGTCTTCGAACTCGCCGAGGTACATCAACAACTCGACGCTAGGCGCCTGCGGCGGCGCTGTTTCAGGCGCCGCCAGCATCAGCACTAGCCATCCAAGGATTGCTGTTCCAACCACGCGTAAAACTCCAAGTTCTCGATCAATTCCAAGTCTTCGGCGCCGGCCAGCAGGTCGAAATCGTCTGGCGCCTGCTGTGCAGCTACGGTCGGCACGGCTCCGCTCTCTGGCGGCGTGCGCCCAGTCAAAAGCAGCGCCAACAACAAAACCGCGCTAGTTGCGAGGCCGTACCAAGCCCAGTGCGTGCGCCGGGATTTGCGCAAGCCGCGATCAAGCGCCTGCTGCCGCGCTTGGTTTAGGCGCGATGCGCTAGCGGCGTCCAGATCGCGGCTATCAATGTCCAACTGCGCGCGCACGCGCTGTACCCAGTCCTCTTTGTCATGGGCGTTCATCGGTGGTCCTCCAGGCGCTTTTTTAGCGCATCCATCGCGCGGAACAAATGTGTTTTGACGCTACCTTCCGAGCAACCCATCACCAGCGCGGTAGCCGCGACATCAAAACCCTCCCATGTGCGCAGCAAAAAGGCTTGCCGTTGGCGATCGGGCAACTGACGCAGCGCTTGCTCAATGGCACGTGCGGCTTGCGCGCCTTGCTGCACCGCCAGCGGTTCGCGGGCGTGCGGATCGGCGATATCGGCGAATTGATCCTGTTCTGGTTCGGCCGGGTCGCCGCTCAAAAAGACGCGCCAGCGATTGCGCACCGATTGCCGTCGGTGATGATCCTGAATGCGACTGTCCAGCACGCGCCAAAACAACGGCGGCCAGTCAGCCTCGGCCTTTTCTGAGTAACTCTTGACGAAGCCAAACATGCTGTCCTGCACCAACTCCAGCGCATCGTCTCGATCACCCACCGCAAATTGCGCCATACGCAGCGCGCGCCGCTCAATCGACTTCAAAAAGTGATCAAGGCGCGAACGCAAGCTAGCGCGGGCGTCAATCGGTGCGGTCATGGCCCTCAAATCAGCATACTGAGAAGCAATCATCCTACAAACCTCCGTCGACCGCGCCTGCGCCGCTGCGCGTTTGGGCAATGCCAGTTACGCCATTGACAACGCGGCACGGGTCAAAGCGTTGACACCTGGAGCAAGAGCGGTCTGCTTGCGCCCCACCGCGCACAAGCGCACAAACGCACAAACGCACAAACGCATCCGAGCTACGCTCGATAAAACACGCGAAGCGCGATTGCCCACTTTTTGACCTGCATTCGTTTGCAATCGGCAAACAAGAGCTTGACTTTCGCCGCGAGCCGCAATTTTGACACGCTATGGATTTTGGAGTTTTGCACAGGCGGCAAGTCGCCGGGCAACGCCGCTCTGCGCTGCGCAATCGGCGCAAGTCAATTTCATAACTATATGATTTAATTGTGTTTATAGCAGATCGCCCAAGCTTGGTCAGAGTGCTAGCGGGCGCTTTCTGGCAGGCTTTTCAAATGCTTGTTGGCAGCTCGTCCACAGACTTATCCACAGGCAATATGGATAGACGATTGCTGTTGTGGCGGTGACTTAGCCAACAAAGTTAATCTAACCCTGACGTTTCATAAATTGCACGCGCCCTCGCTTGTCCCTCGATCCCCCAGCGATTTTTCCTTCGTCGGGCGTATGCACCACTACGCCGCTCCTTCGAAAAAACCACTGGACGATCAATGTCCTGCGCGATCACCGCGCGAATTCACGAAACATCAGGGCTAGCAGCCTGTAGGACTTTCCTCGCGAGTGCGCCGGAAGTCATTTTGGCGATCATTTCTACTCATTCTCGAATTGATTTTTAAAGGCTATGGCTCTACTTTCGAGTCTGCGCTATGCCAAAAGGCCGTCCGGCCCTCAGGGTTGTTGCGCGTCTGAACGGCGTCTGCGGCGTTGCGACCCTTGCCAATGGAAGAGCCATTG
>CAZLSB010000069.1:0-15932 GCA_964561825.1 uncultured Xanthomonas sp. | reverse complement strand
TAATTGATCTAGGTGCCGATGTTTGAGCTAGTTGGTAGTTGGTAGTTGGTAGTTGCTGGTGGTTGGTTACTTGTTGTTGGTTGCTTGTTGCTTGTTGCTGGTTGCTGGTGGTTGGTGGCTGGTGGCTGGTGGTGGCGCCTGGAGATCGCTTTCTGTCCGCTGTTTTTCCGCTTTTCCCAATGACCGCCTCTCACGACCAACAACCAAAGAGCCGTGACACTTTGTCTTATCGGTACTGACGCAGCGCGTCAGCTTTGACTCCCCATTGACACTTGAATCATCCCTGAATACAGTGCGCATATCCGCCTGAGGTATGAGGCTGGATCAGCTTCAAGCATGGTGCGCCGCTGTTCGATGTCGGCCTTGCAGGGGTGCAAGTCGGCGGAAGTCGATCAACGGCTAGCAGCCTGTCGGGCTTTGCGCGTGAGATGCGTTGTGTGGCGCAACGGATGGATGCAAGGCGCGGCTCGCAGCCAATGGCTCTTCCATTGGCAAGAGTCGCAACGCTGCAGACGCCGTTGCGACGCTCAACCCGAAGGGCCGGACGGCCTTTTGGCATAGCGCAGACTCAAAAGTAGAGCGGGAGCCTTCAAAATCAATTCGAGAAAGAGTAGAAAACGATCGCCAAAAGGACTTCCGGCGCACTCGCGAGGAAAGTCCGACAGGCTGCTAGGGGTCATGCTTAAACTTTATCTACGCTTTGCGCGGTCGGGTTTACACTCGCCACGGCGCGATCGTATGGGCAGCAAACGATTTTTTGGGGGATACATGGCTGTGCTTCGTTGGGGAATGGCTTCACTACTGCTGATGACCACCGGTTGCGCTCAGCAACCGGTGATCGTGGTGGCGTCCGAGCAAGCAACGTCGAGCATCGAGCTTACTGAAGCCAGCATTGAACGCAGCGTTGAAACCCAGCTATTGCCGGCCAAACAAACCATACGCATCGACAATCCGTTTGGTGATGTGCGGGTGCGTTTCGGCGGTTACGAGTCCACTGTCGAATGGCGTACGGTCGCCCAAAACGCGGGCGCGTCAAACAAGATTGCGGTCACTGGCGGCGGCGGCGAGACGTTTTTAATCAGCGCTCGTCTGCCCGATGGCGTGGCGCTGGCGCCGGGTCAACGCATTGAAATTACCGCCTATGTGCCGATCGGACACGATCTCGACATCATCACTGAACGCGGCCTGATTGAGGCACGCGGAGTGCAGGCTAATTTTCGCGCGCGCAGCGTGGCCGGCAATATTGCGTTCCGTGGCATTAGTGGGTTGATCGATGTTGAAACCGGCACAGGCAACATCGAAGGCCAGATCGACAAGGCCAGCGCCGCTACCCAGCAGCGCGTCGCCACGTCGACCGGCAATATCGTGCTTGGTTTGGTTGTTGACCTCAATGCCACGCTGAAACTCGCGACCTCCGGCGTTTTCGCCACCGAGTTCAGCGTGAATATTGATCCGCAAGCGGGCGCCGAGCCCAATAAGATCGGCCATGCCGTGATCGGCAAGCCTGAAGCAAACATCGAGGTCGTCAGCAAGCGAGGGGAAATTCGCTTGTTACGACGTTTGGAGTTCCGGCCTGCCTAAACGGCCGGGGATTGGGGAAGCGAGCAGGGGACTCGATGACGCTTCTCCATTTAGACCGTGACTGAAGCAAACGCATACCCAAGGGTAAGCATTTGCGGCAGTTTTACTTTCATCTAGGGAAACGATCCATGAAGGTTTTGAAGCATTTAGGTTTGGTCGCCGCTCTTGCGCTCACCATGAGCGGTTTGAGCGCACAGGGCAATGTACGCCCAGGCAATGGCGTCGAGGTTGGGGAACCGGTGACGCCGGTGGAAATCAATGTGGATCTGCGTCAGTTGCCGGTCGCCGAGCAATGGATGCCGGGCCAGCCCATCAGAGAAGCGCAACGTCGCATCTACCATCCGCTTGATGCTCGCGATCCACACGCGCCAAGCGACTGGGCGACGGCGCCAGATCGTTTAGGCGAATTGCAATCGCTGTTCGACAGCATGCAACGGGGAGATGTTGGCGCGGCGCTGCGCGACTCCAGCCGGGTCAGCATCAACAACTCAAACACGGGGGTCAGCCCGGGCGATCCAGTCGTTGAAGTGAATGCCAACTACATCATGTACGGCATCAACGGCTCGACCGGCACCACGTTTCGCGTTTACAACAAGACTGGCACGCTGTTGTCCGGTCCGACCGCGTTCAAGACCTTAGCACCGGCGGGCGACCCGTGCGCGACCTCAGTGAGCGACCCGATCATCCATTGGGATCGTTTGGCGAACCGCTGGTTCATGCTGGAAATGGGCGGCACCTCGAGCGCCAACCGTCTGTGCGTTTATGTGTCGAAAACCGACAACCCGGTCTCCGGTGGCTGGTGGTTCTATGGCTTCGCCACACCGGCGGTGCCTGACTACCCACATTGTTCGGTGTGGCATAACGCCTATGTTTGTACCACCAACGAATCGAGCGCTGGCGCCAAGGTTTATGCTTTTGACCGCGCCAATATGCTGGTGGGCGCGACCGCACGTGGTACACAGCGTTTCACTTCGGTCGCCAAACTCACTGGTTACGGCTTTCAGGCTCTGACCCCGGCGACCTTCATGGGTAGCGCGACCAATGCGCCACCCGCTGGCTCCGCGGTGATTCTGGCGCGCCACAACGACGACGAAGCACATGCGGGTGGCAGCGCCAACACCACGGCCGACTTCATTGATTTGTTCGCGTTGAACATCAACTGGACCACGCCCGCCAGCAGTAGCATCACCACGCTGCCACGCATTCAGATCACCGAGTTCAACAGCTGGTTCCGCGACTACTCCTCATTTGCCACGGTGCCGCAGCCGGGTTCAACCTCGTTGCTTGATCCGATCCGCGAAGTCATCCTGAATTCGATGACCTACCGCAACATGGGCAGCTACGAGTCGATCGTCGGTAACTTTGCCACCAACCAGAACGCCGCCCGTACTGGCACCGTGGTTGATGCCGGCATTCGTTGGTTTGAACTGCGCCGCATTGGCGCCGGCAACTGGTCCTTGCAGCAAGAAGGTACGTTCAGCCCAGGCGACGCTAATACCCATCATTTGCTCGGCGCGCTGGCGACCGACAAGATGGGCAATATCGGCATGAGCTACAACGTGACCAAGACCTCGGCCACCACAATCGCCGCTTCGTTGAAATACACCGGTCGTCTGGTCACCGACGCCGCTGGTGTGATGACCCAGGGCGAAAACACCATCGCTGCCGGTAGCGCTGCGGAAACCTCCGGCCGCTGGGGCGATTACCACCAAACCGTGGTTGATCCAGCTGACGATTGCACCTTCTGGACGGTGGGCATGTATCGCCCGGCGGGCAGCTGGAATACCAGCATCCGCGACTTCAAGTTCGCCAATTGCGGTGGCACACCGCCAGTGACCTATTCGATCTCCGGCCAAGTCACCACCAGCACGGGCGTTGGCATCAGTGGCGTGACGGTCAGCAGCGGTTCGGCTTCCGCCGCAACGGATGCCAGCGGCAACTTCTCGATCGCCAGTCTGGCCGCCGGCAGTTACACGCTGACGCCCAGTGCGTCCGGCTACACCTTCAGCCCAACCAGCCGCGCGGTCACGATCGGCAGTGCCAACGTCACGGGTCAGAATTTCACCGGCACCGCGGCAGTCACGACCTACAGCATCTCAGGCACCATCGCGACCGGCGCTAGCGTGGGCATCAGCGGCGTTACCGTCAGCACCGGTTCGGCCAGTGCGACCACCAACGCTTCAGGCGCTTATACGATCAGCAACTTGGCCAACGGCACCTACACCTTGACGCCGTCGCTGTCGGGTTACAGCTTCAGCCCGACCTCACTGTCGGCTACGGTCGCCAGCGCCAATCTGACCGGCCGTAACTTCACCGGCACAGCAACGCCTAGCGGCGCGGTTGCGCTGTCCAACGGTGTGGGCGTGGCAAGCTCGACCAATTCGACCAGCGCAAACAGCAACTGGAAGGATTTCACCGTCGCTATCCCAAGCGGTGCGAGCAATCTGACCATCGCCACCAGCGGCGCTGCTGCTGACTTGGATCTGCATGTCAAGTTCGGTGTGCAAGCCACGCTAACGGTGTATGACTGCCGACCGTATGGTTCCAGCGGCAATGAGAGCTGTCCGTTTGCAACGCCGAGCGCC
Organism: uncultured Xanthomonas sp.; assembly: GCA_964561825.1. GTDB lineage: Bacteria > Pseudomonadota > Gammaproteobacteria > Xanthomonadales > SZUA-5 > JADKFD01. Next base: position 11,766 of record CAZLSB010000069.1, on the reverse strand, counting down.
GGCACCTACTACGCTCGTGTGTATGGCTATGCAACTGGTGCGCAGAACTTCACGATCACCGCATCGTGGACGGTCGGCGGTGGCGGTGGCACGGTGGTCGAACGCCTGAGCAACGGCAACTTCGACACCATCACCACCAGTACCAATACGGCGCCGGATGCTTCTTGGACACGTGCGGCTTTCACTGGCACCTCGTTCAACACGCTGCTTGCAGGTCAAACCAACGCCAACACCGGTGGCACGTATGCCTTCCTCGGTGTCAACGCAACCACCAGCACGCAAAGGGTAGACAGCAAAGCAACACTGATTCCGTCCGGTGCGACCAGTGCGACGCTGTCTTTCTTCACGTCGATTGTGACCAGCGAGACATCCGCCACCAGCGCGTATGACAAGCTGCAAGTACAACTGGTCGATGCCGGCACCAATGCGGTGATCACCACGCTAGTCACGCTGTCCAACGTCAACAAAACGACCAGCGCGTCGACCTATGTACAACGCAGCTACAACGTCGCCGCGTTCAAAGGCCGCAACGTGAAGGTCCGCTTGATCGGCAGCACCGATAGCTCATTGGCCACGACCTTCCGTGTTGATACGGTGAGCTTGCGTACCGATGGCTAAAGCGTGACCTGAACTCTGCTGCGCCATGGCGCAGCCGGGTTAAGCGCAATACCACTAGGCCCCGGCAATGCCGGGGCTTTTTTGTGCGTCTTAAACCTCAGCACACTGCGTTCACCGGTGGCTCGCGCAGACTGCTTGGCTATCCGCGCGAGATCCTTATGCCTGAAGGTCCAGAAATTCGTCGCGCCGCTGATCGCCTGGAACGCTCGATCCTGAATCAGCCTTTACGCGCCGTGCACTTTGCATTCGACCATCTAAAGTGTTTTGAGCCGATGCTTGCCGCCGCCCAAATCGAACGAGTCGAAACCCGCGGCAAAGCCATGCTGACGCACTTTGACAATGGTTACGCGGTCTACTCACATAACCAGCTGTATGGCCGCTGGTACGCGGTCAAAGCCGGGCAGCCCGCGCGCACGACGCGCTCACTGCGCTTTGCCGTATATGGTTTGCGTCATGACATTTTGTTGTACAGCGCTTCGGATATTGATGTGCTGACTGCTCCCGCCATCGAGCAGCACCCGTTTCTGCGCAAGCTGGGGCCGGATGTACTCAACCCAGCGCTCAGCGAAGATCAGATCGCGCAGCGCCTAGTCGATCCGCGTTTTGCGCGCCGACGCTTGGCTGATTTATTGCTCGACCAGAGCTTCCTCGCCGGCATCGGCAATTATCTGCGTAGCGAAATCCTCCACGCGGCGGGCCTTTTGCCCACTCGCAAAGCCGGCACACTCAATGAATCGGAGCGCGACACGTTGGCAACGGCAGTATTGGGCATTTGTCAGCGTGCCTACCTGCACGCCGGAATTACCAACGATTTGGCGCTCGCGGCAAGGCTGAAAGCCCAAGGTGTCAGTTTCGGGCGCCGACGACATGCCGTATTTGAGCGTGAGGCCTTGCCGTGTTACCAATGCAACACCCAGATTCAACGCGCCGAAATGAACCGCCGGGTGTTTTGGTGCAGCGTTTGCCAGCGGTGAAGGCGGTCCCAGCTTGGTAATCACTGGCCTTGCGTATGCATCGCCCTGCATGCAGCATCTTGGCGAATTGCGCCGGCTTGGCGCTGCTGATGTGCCAAATCCATGACCGCTCGTTACAACGCCGCTGATATCGAAGTCTTGCAAGGTCTGGAGCCGGTCAAGCGCCGGCCCGGCATGTACACCGACACCACGCGACCCAATCATTTGGTGCAGGAAGTGGTCGACAACTCGGTCGACGAAGCGCTGTCTGGCTACGCGAAGTTCATCGAGGTCAAGGTTTACAACGACGCATCCATCGAAGTGACCGATGATGGTCGCGGCATGCCGGTCGATATCCACCCCGAGCATGGTGTGCCAGGGGTTGAATTGATCATGTGCCGCTTGCACGCCGGCGGGAAGTTCTCCAACCAGACCTACAACTTTTCCGGCGGCCTGCACGGCGTGGGCGTGTCGGTGGTCAACGCGCTGAGCGAACGCGTTGATCTCAACATCAAACGGGACGGGCTAGAGTACAGCTTGGGATTTGCCCATGGCGATCCGGCTGCACCGTTGAAGGTGGTCGGCAGCGTAGGCAAGAAAAACACCGGTACGCGCCTGCGTTTTTGGCCCGAAGCCAAGTATTTCGATACGCCCAAGTTGTCGATGCCGCGGCTGCGCCATGTGCTGCGCGCCAAAGCGGTATTGTGTCCGGGCCTCACCGTCACCTTATGGGATGAATCGACCAACGAAACCGAACGTTGGTACTACGAAGATGGATTGCGCGATTACCTGCGTTCGCAGCTTACCGATCGTGAAGTTTTGCCAGCGACGCTGTTTAACGGATCGATTAAACGCACCAGCGAAGCGGCGGATTGGGCGCTGGGCTGGACGCCAGACGGTGAGGTGATCCAGGAAAGTTACGTTAATTTGATTCCAACCGCGCAGCACGGCACCCACGTGAATGGCTTTCGCAGCGGATTAACCGACGCCATTCGCGAATTCTGCGAATTCCGCAATTTATTACCCCGTGGCGTCAAATTAGCCCCCGAAGACATCTGGGAGCGTTTGTCTTTTGTGCTCAGTTTCAAACAGCAAGATCCGCAATTCGCCGGTCAAACCAAAGAGCGGCTGTCCTCACGCACCGCGGCGCCGTTTGCCCAAAGCATGATGCATGACGCCTTCAGTTTGTGGCTCAACCAACACACGGAGTTGGGCGAACGCATTGCCATGCTGGCGATCGAACGCGCCCAAGCGCGTTTAAAAACCGAAAAACAAGTCGTCCGCAAGAAAATCACCAGTGGCCCTGCCCTGCCCGGTAAATTGGCCGATTGTGCATCGCAGGATTTGTCACGCACCGAGTTATTTTTAGTCGAAGGCGATTCTGCCGGCGGTTCTGCCAAACAAGCGCGAGAACGTGAATTCCAAGCGATTCTGCCTTTGCGTGGCAAGATATTGAACACCTGGGAAGTGGAATCCACTTCGGTATTGGCCTCGCAAGAAGTCCACGATTTGGCGGTTGCGATTGGCCTTGATCCGGGTAAACCCGATTTATCTGGATTGCGCTATGGCAAGGTGGTGATTCTCGCCGATGCCGATTCAGACGGACTGCATATTGCCACTTTGCTATCGGCTTTATTCCAACGCCATTTTCGATCATTGGTGCAAGCCGGACACGTGTTTGTCGCGATGCCGCCGTTGTTTCGCGTTGATGTGGGCAAACAGGTGTTTTACGCGCTCGATGAAAGCGAAAAGACCGAATTACTCGATCGCGTTGCGCGCGAGAAAATGAAAGGCCAAATCAATGTGACACGCTTTAAAGGCCTGGGCGAAATGAACCCGCAGCAGCTGCGCGAATCAACCATGCATCCGGATACGCGTCGTTTGGTGCAACTCACCATTGCGCTAGACGACGGCACCGATGGCCTGCTGGATATGCTGCTGGCAAAAAAACGCGCCAGCGATCGCCGCGATTGGCTAGAAACCAAGGGCGATCTAGCCATCGTTTGAGTTAGTCCAAGTTAGGTCTTCACGACTCCTTAGCTCGCTTGTTTAGACCACTATCGGAGATCTGCAATGAAAGTTCGTGCCGCGGTAGCTCATCGGGCGGGTGCGCCGTTGACGATCGAAACCGTCGATTTGGAAGGCCCACGCGCCGGCGAGGTATTGGTCGAAATTAAGGCCACCGGCATCTGCCATACCGATGCCTACACGCTATCGGGCGCCGACGCCGAAGGCATCTTTCCGTCGATCCTCGGCCACGAGGGAGCGGGTGTGATTATGGAGGTGGGCAGCGGCGTGAAAAGTGTGCGCCGGGGTGATCACGTCATTGCGCTTTACACGCCAGAATGCCGTGAATGCGAATACTGCTTAAATCCCAAAACCAATTTGTGCCAGGCGATACGCAGCACGCAGGGTCGCGGCCTGATGCCCGATGGCAGCAGCCGCTTTTCGCTGGGCGGTGAGCCGCTGTACCACTACATGGGCACATCCACTTTTGCCAATTACATCGTGCTGCCAGAAATCGCGGTCGCCAAGATTCGCGAAGACGCGCCGTTTGACAAGGTCTGCTACATCGGCTGTGGCGTCACCACGGGCATTGGAGCGGTGATCTACACCGCCAAAGTCGAAGCTGGCTCACGGGTCGTGGTCTTTGGCCTAGGTGGCATCGGTCTCAACGTGATCCAAGGTGCGCGCATGGTCGGCGCTGCGCAAATCGTGGGCGTGGACATCAATCCGGCCAAACGCGCACTCGCTGAAAAGTTTGGCATGACCGATTTCGTCAATCCCAAAGAAGTCGAAGGTGATCTGGTCGCGTATTTGGTCGCGTTGACCAAAGGGGGCGCCGATTACAGTTTTGAGTGCGTCGGTCACCCGACGCTGATGCGTCAGGCTTTGGAGTGTTGCCATAAGGGCTGGGGCACATCGGTGATCATCGGCGTGGCCGAATCTGGCAAAGAAATTTCGACGCGGCCTTTCCAACTGGTCACCGGCCGCAATTGGCGCGGCAGCGCTTTCGGCGGCGCACGCGGACGCACCGACGTACCGAAAATCGTCGATTGGTACATGGATGGCCGCATTGATATCGACAGTCTGATTACCCACACGATGCCGCTGGAAAAGATCAACGAGGGTTTCGATCTAATGCATCGCGGCGAGTCGATTCGCAGCGTGGTGATCTACTGATGGCATTGGAAACCTTAAGTGAGCACGCCTGTTTCGGCGGCGTACAAGGCTTTTATCGTCATGATTCAAGTAGTTGCGCTGCACCGATGGGTTTTTCGGTGTTCCAGCCGCCGCAAGCAAAGTTGGGACCCGTGCCGGTGCTGTTTTATCTCGCTGGCCTGACCTGCACTGAAGAGACCTTTGCGATCAAAGCGGGCGCGCAGCGCGTGGCGGCGCAGCTCGGCCTGCTACTGGTGGCGCCCGATACCAGCCCGCGCAACACCGGCATTGCCGGCGCGACCGCTGACTGGGATTTTGGCGAAGGCGCGGGATTTTATTTGGATGCCACCCAGGCACCGTGGGCGACGCACTTTCGCATGGAAACCTATGTCGCCGACGAACTGCCGGCGCTGATCGGCGGCGCGTTCCCGGCCGATCTGCAACGCTGCGGCATTTTTGGCCATTCGATGGGTGGACACGGCGCACTGACGCTGGCGCTCAAACATCCAGCGCGGTTTCAGAGCGTGTCGGCGTTTGCGCCGATAGTTGCCCCTACGCAGGTGCCCTGGGGTCAAAAAGCGCTAGCCCGCTATTTGGGCGATGACGAAAGTGCGTGGGCGGATCACGATGCCTGCGCATTAATCGCTAATGGCGCTCATCCTGGCGAAATCCTCATCGATCAGGGCCTGGGCGATAAATTCTTAAAGGTGCAATTGCAACCTGAACGGTTCACGACGGCGTGCGCGGCCGTTGGACAAACGTTGCGCCTGCGAATGCATGCCGATTACGACCACGGTTATTACTTCATTCAAAGTTTTATGGCCGATCATTTAATGCACCACGCGCAGAGTTTGCGCTTACGGTAAATCGGCAATTTGTTTGTTGTGAGGAAGCATGGCAACACACACCAGGATGACAATCCAAATGCTGATTAATCGCCCGACGCGCCTGCTGCTTGTAACCCTTTGTCTATTGGGCCTTGGCGCCTGCAGCGAAGAAACGCCGGCGCCCGTGGAGGCCCCCGTTGCCACGATGAAACCGACAAAACCGACAACGACCCCGGTGGCGGTGGTGGATTTGCAGGTACTCAACGTAGGTGGCAACGGTTTTCGCGCGGAAATGGGCTTGGCGGATTTACGTGCGCGTTATGGTGCGGCATGGGTGGTCGAACAAGCGGTGCCGCTGGGCGAAGGCAGGAAAGAGCCAGGCGCGATCATCTATCCCGATGATCCCAGCCGTCGCGCCTATGTGTACTTTGTCGAAGGCAAAACCACTAGCCCCATCAGTGCGATCCACATCCGCGACCAAGAATCCATTTGGACTGGCCCATTGGGTATCAAAATGGGCATGAGCAGCACGGAATTGGATCGACTGAATGGCCGTCCGTTCAAATTTTTGGGCTTTGACTGGGACTACGGCGGCTACGTCAGCAATTGGGCCGATGGCACGTTGGCCAAGGCCTTTCTCAGTCCCGGCAGCCTGGCGGTGCGCTTAGCGCCGCCCGATCTGGCCGAAGGCAGCGAGCGCCCGTCGGGCTATCCCGCGGGCGATAGCGAGTTTGCGTCTGACCTACCATCGGTGCGTGAGCAAGCGCCGCTGGTCGTTGAGTTTGGCCTAGCCTTTGTACCGAAGACCGACTAAAGCGCTGGCACAGATATTCACCATTGTGGCAGCGCGCCTATCGGGCGATGATCCACGCCCTCGCCTGCGCTGGAAACCCAATGACCGTGCGAACCTGCTGGGTTCTGTTCGCCATCGCGCTGCTGGGCGGAATTGGCGCCACTGCTGCGCAGGCGCAGAAAATCTATCGTTGGGTGGATGATCAAGGGCGCGTGCAATACACGCAGTCGCCACCGCCGGAAGGCACCACCGTCCAGCAGAGCAGCGTCGCCAGCAAGACGATCAGCGACGAGCGCCGCAAATACTGCAATGCCATTCACGGCTTGGCGCTGCGTTTGGCGCAAATGAGCCGCAGCGGCGTATCGATCAGCGCGGCGAATGAATCGATGCGGCAGCTGGAAGTTCGCGAGAACATCAATGTCGATAGCATTGCCTTGCGGGAGTTGGTCAACTACATCTTTGCGGCATCTAGATCCAGTTACGATGTTGAGATCGCCGGGCGCGCGCAAGATGCTTGTATTGGTGGCAGTTTTGGCAAGCGCGGACGCACTGGCGCGACGCTGGCCGAACAAAACAAAACCGCGCCACCCGCCGCCAAGGCCAGCAGTCCGGTCACCGGCACGGGTTGGGTGACGCATGGTTTGATTGCTACCAATCATCACGTGATTGACGGTAAAGATCGCATCCGCGTGCGCTTTGCTGGCGGCCGTGAAGCCACCGCATTTGTGGGACAGATCGACAAGGACAATGACGTTGCCCTATTGCGAGTCGCCGGCCAGTTGCCGCCGGGTCTACCACTGGCCAACCGCGAGGCGGTGATTGGCGCAGAAGTATTCACTTTGGGCTATCCACATACCGACATCATGGGGAACAACGCCAAATTGACCACCGGCATTGTTAACTCCACCACCGGTATGCGCGACGACCCGCGCCTCTATCAAATTTCGGTGCCCGTGCAGAGTGGCAACAGTGGCGGGCCCTTGCTCAATCGCGATGGCGAAGTGGTCGGATTGGTCACCGCCAAGTTATCAGCGGCGCAAGTCTACAAATGGACCGGCGACACACCACAAAACGTCAATTACGCGGTCAAAGTGAGCTTTCTGCAGAGTTTGTTGCGGCATGGAGCGGCAGCGGGCGAGGACTTACCCGCGCAAAACGACAGTCTGGAAAACCATGCCGCGCGCATTGGGCCGGCGGTAGTTTTGGTAATCGCCGAATGACGGATTCGTCGTTACGGGTACGTAGGTACGGTGCTGGATCGCCGCTGCTGCTGATTCATGGGCTAGGTTCCAGTGGCGATGACTGGGCATTTCAGATCGGCCCGTTGGCGAGACAACACCACTTGATCGTGCCCGATTTGCGCGGCTGCGGGGCAAGTCCAGTTGGCGCCGATCCGCTGTCTATCGAAACCTTTGCCAGCGAGCTCTGGCAGTTGTTGGACCAACTAGGCATTCAGCGCAGCCATATTGCCGGCTTCTCGATGGGCGGCGCGGTCGCCTTGGAAATGGCGCTGCAACGGCCAGAGCGGGTGCACAAACTGGCGACCATCAACAGTCTGCCCAGTTATCGGGTTGATCACTGGCGCAAATGGCTGGAACTCAACCTGCAAATGGTGCTGGTCAAAGTGCTTGGCCTGCCGCGCACGGCGCAAATGGTGGGTCGCCGGCTATTTCCTGATCCGCACCAAGCTGCGATGCGTCAGCGCGTGATCGACGTGCTCAGCGCCGCATCGGTTGAACCCTACTTGCGCTGCGCACGCGCGCTTGCTGATTGGTGCGCCGCAGAACGCTGCAGCGCCTTGCGTACGCCGATGCTGATGCTGGCCGGCGAGCACGATTACACCCCGCTGGCTGAAAAATACCGCTGGGCTGAGCATGTGCACGCGCAGTTAGTGGTCGTTGCCGGCTCGCGGCACGGCACACCCTTTGATTCGATCGACGCCACCAATCGCTGCATGCTGGCTTTTTTCGCCAACCAGGAATTGCCGAATAATTTGACCATTGACGCGGCGGACGCCGTACCTTTGGATGCCCCAGTTTTGCCGCAAGAACATCCAGGCCAGACTCATTCACCTGAACTATCGAATGTATAGAAAGAATTGCGTTGCTCTATCGGCCCGGAGAAACTACATTGCCGCGGCCGTACATCCTCTACAAATTAGGGAGAGAAACATGACGACCGAATCCAAGTGCCCGTTTTCCGGCGGCGCTGGCAGTCACACGGTTGCACGGGGCAACGGCCCTTCTAATGCCGACTGGTGGCCAAATCAGCTGAACTTGAAGATCCTTCACCAGCGCTCCGCGTTGTCCAACCCGATGGGTGCAGCGTTTAACTACGCGCAAGCCTTCAAGTCACTCGACCTGGATGCACTCGTCCAGGACCTCAGCGCGCTGATGACCGATTCGCAAGAGTGGTGGCCGGCGGATTATGGTCACTATGGTCCGTTCTTCATCCGCATGACTTGGCACGCAGCGGGCACCTATCGCATTGCCGATGGTCGCGGCGGCGGTGGCAGCGGCGGACAGCGTTTTGCGCCACTGAATAGCTGGCCAGATAACGGCAATCTCGATAAGGCGCGTCGCCTTTTGTGGCCGATCAAGCAGAAGTACGGCGAGAAACTCTCGTGGGCAGATCTGGTTATTTTGGCGGGTACGGTGGCGATGGACACGATGGGCTTCAAGACCTTCGGATTCGCTGGCGGCCGCGCGGATATCTGGGAACCAGAAGACGAAATCAATTGGGGCGCAGAGCGCGAGTGGCTGGCAACTAGCGATAAGCCAAATAGCCGATATTCTGGCGATCGCGAGTTAGCCAATCCGCTGGGCGCCGTGCAAATGGGCCTGATCTACGTCAACCCGCAGGGCCCGGACGGTAATCCCGACCCAATTGCATCGGGCCGTGATGTGCGCGAGACCTTTGCGCGCATGGCGATGAATGACGAAGAAACCGTTGCGCTGGTCGCAGGCGGTCACACCTTCGGTAAAGCACATGGCGCCGGCAACGCCGCTCAAGTCGGCCGCGAACCAGAAGGCGCAGACATTGAACTGCAGGGCCTAGGCTGGCAAAACAGCTTTGGCACTGGCAAGGGCGAATATTCCATCACCAGCGGCCTCGAAGGCGCGTGGAAACCCAACCCGACCCAGTGGGATATGGGCTACTTTGACATGCTGTTCGGCTATGAGTGGGAACTAGCGAAGAGCCCCGCCGGCGCGTGGCAATGGCACCCGAAGGATGTGCGCGAAGAGCATCTGATCCCAGATGCGCACAATCCAGCGAAGAAACACCGCCCGATGATGACCACAGCGGATTTGTCGCTGCGTTTTGACCCGATCTACGAGCCAATCTCACGCCACTATCACCAGAACCCGCAAGCCTTCGCGGATGCCTACGCGCGCGCTTGGTTCAAGTTGACGCATCGCGATATGGGTCCACGCGCCCGTTACCTTGGCAAGTTGGTGCCGGAAGAAGTGTTGATTTGGCAAGATCCGACCCCCGCCGTCGATCACCCCTTGGTCGATGCACAAGATATCGCGCTGCTGAAGACCAAGCTGCTCACCTCCGGTCCGTCGATTTCGCAGCTGGTCAGCACAGCATGGGCTTCTGCAGCCAGCTTCCGCGGCAGCGACAAACGTGGTGGCGCCAACGGCGCACGCATACGCCTCGCACCGCAGAAGGACTGGGAGGTCAACCAACCGGCCGAATTAGCAACGGTTCTGGCCACACTGGAAGGCATCCAGAATGACTTCAATGCTGCGCAGACCGGTGGCAAGACGATCTCTCTGGCCGACTTGATCGTGCTGGGCGGCTGCGCGGCCATCGAAACTGCGGCTACTCTGGCCGGTTCTGACGTCAGCGTGCCCTTCAATCCGGGCCGCACGGATGCCTCACAAGAGCAAACCGACGTCGAATCCTTCGCGGCGCTTGAGCCGAATGCCGATGGCTTCCGGAACTTCGTCAAAGACGATTTTGCAGGCGTCCAGGCCGAGTTGTTGATCGACAAGGCGCAACTGCTGAACTTGACCGCGCCCGAGCTTACGGTGTTGATCGGCGGCCTGCGTGCGCTGAACGCCAACGTCGGCAAATCCCAGCATGGCGTGTTCACCAAACGTCCGGAGACTTTGAGCAACGACTACTTCGTCAATCTGCTCGACATGGACACCAGTTGGAAGCGCTCGAACGCCAACGCCAACGTACTGCAAGGTTTCGGTCGTAAAACCGGCGAACTCAAGTGGACTGGCACGGTGGTCGATCTGGTGTTCGGCTCAAACTCGCAGCTACGAGCGCTTGCTGAGGTGTATGCCGCGGCGGACTCGCAATCGAAGTTTGTCAATGACTTCGTCGCCGCGTGGAGCAAGGTGATGAACTTGGATCGCTTCGACTTGGCGTGATCTAGCTCGCTGTTTCTCTTTCAGCCTGCCGATCCACGTTGCCACAAACAGCCTCGATCTGACTCAGATCGAGGCTTTTTTTTTGACTAGCCCGCAGCAAACGGTGCTGCACTGGCACGGTCAGAAAAATCCTACAGCTAGACCAGAATTCTGCGGATGCGCAGCACATCGTGGACCGTGATGCTGCGCACCTGTTCGATTTCTGGCCTTTCACTATGCGTATTTTTCTTTTGGCTTTGCTGCTTTGCTGCGCCCCATTGCAGGCTAGCTCCTTGACCGTTCATGAATGTCGCGGCGCGATGGGCGAGCGCGAATTCAGTGATCGTAAGCCCTGTGCGAGCGCACTGCGCACACTGCAGTTGAGCGCTCCACCGCCCGCGCCGGCCGCCAGTCAAACCGCCAGCGCAGCGACGCCGATCCAAGTGCGCCGCTATCGCTCAACGACTGGGCGCCGAGTAGACATCCGGGTGTCGTACTTTTGCGAGGAGGGCAATCGTAGTTGGTACCAACACACACCCTGCAGCAACCGAGCCGCAACATCAGAGTCGGGTGCAGGCAAACAAGCGAAGGTCAAAGTGCGCCAGTCGCGGGTAGCGCGCACCCAAGCCTGCCGCGAAATAGCCCGCCCTTCCGCGCTATTGCGCCGTGGCAACGAGCGTGACGAAAACGCCGGCCCTTATGCAAGAGCGATGAATCGCGATCCGTGTGCGTAGAACGGGTGGCTTACCGAGCAATGCCATTGAGACGAGCTCGAACCTTCGTCATTGCAAGCGCTCTTTTTCAGCCGGAAAGTGCACAGGGGCCATGAACCCACAAGGCTCGTCATTGCGAGGGAGCCCTAGGCGACAGCGGCAATCCAGCGACTTCGCCTTTGACGTCCAGAAAGTCACTGGATTGCCACGGCATGCGCTGGAGACTGTCGTCTGCCTGGAATGAACGGCGGCGCATGCCTCGCCGCTCAGTTACGCTGCCTATTTGAGCAACTGTTCGGCGCGATCAATCCACGGTTTCTGCGCTTTTTTGTA
>CAZLSB010000068.1:0-16081 GCA_964561825.1 uncultured Xanthomonas sp. | reverse complement strand
CAAGCCAGGGCGTTTTCGGCTTAAGCGCCATCACCGCGATCACGGCTCAGAATACGTCTGCTGTCTCAGCGGTTCAGGTCATGCGACCAGCCGTGGTGCGGGCACAGGTTGACGCGGTCGCGAGCGACTTCCCGTTAAGCGCGATCAAGACCGGCATGCTGGCCAATGTGGCGATCACCCGCGCTGTCGCACGCTTGGCTGCTCGCATGGGCTTAGCATGGATTGTCGATCCAGTCATGATCGCCAGCTCTGGCGGGCGCTTGCTCGACACGGCAGCGGAGACCGCGCTGCGCGAGGATCTGTTGCCGCACGCCAGGGTACTGACGCCCAACATTCCTGAAGCGCAGGCACTGCTGGGCATATCCATTACGCGTGTCGGGCAAATGGAGCGCGCCGCCGAACAATTGTGTGCGCTTGGAGCAAGCGCTGTTCTGCTGAAAGGGGGTCATCTGAGTGGGCGCGAAGTTGTCGATGTGTACTTTGAAGCGGGTGCAGTCACCGCATTTTGCGCGCCACGCCAGCGGCTGCAGGGCCACGGCACCGGCTGCACGCTCGCGGCCTTGCTCGCCGCTCGCTATGCGCTGGGCGAAGTGGGCGTAAACGCCGTCAGCAACGCCATATCAGCCTTCCGGATCGCTTTTGACCAGGGCGCCGACGTAGGCTCACTGCAGGTCAGAGTGCCCTATCCCGTCGGCCGCCCACTGCAGAGCGCCTGAACAGCGTTACTCTTGCAGCCGACCGACGAGCGCGTCGGTGAATTCCACCGTGGATGCGCTGCCACCCAAATCCCCGGTGAGTCGGTCTTTGGCACCAAGCGTCGCGCGAATGGCGTGGCGCAGGCGAAGCGCCGCATCGTTCAGCCCCAGATGGTCGAGCATCATCGCAGTGGCCAGCAATAATGCGGTTGGGTTCGCGATGCCCTTACCAGCAATATCCGGGGCTGAGCCATGCACGGCCTCAAAGATCGCCGCATCTGTACCGATGTTGGCGCCCGGAGCCAAGCCCAGACCACCGACCAGACCCGCGCATAAATCGGACAAAATATCGCCAAATAGGTTGGTCGTGACAATCACGTCGAACTGATGCGGATTCATCACCAATTGCATGCACGCGTTGTCGACGATCATCTCGTTGACGCTAATGCCCGGATAGTCCGCGGCAATGCGCTTGGCTGTTTTCAAAAATAAGCCTGACGTGGTTTTCAGGATGTTTGCCTTATGCACAATCGTGATGCGCTTGCGACCGGTACGCACGGCGAGGTCAAAGGCATAACGTGCGATCCGTTCAGATCCGCGCCGAGTGACCTGAATGAGCGATTGCGCCATCTCACCATCGGCGGACAAGGTTTGCCCTTCACTCCGATAGGCACCTTCGGTGTTCTCGCGTACGGTCAGAAGATCAATATCCGCATAACGCGAACGGGTATTCGGGAAAGACAATGCGGGTCGCACGTTGGCATAGAGATCGAAACGACGGCGCAATTCGACATTTAATGAAGAAAATCCATCGCCGACGGGCGTGGTTAGCGGTCCTTTTAAGGCTACGCGCGTGCGGGTGATCGAATCGAGCGTCGCCGCTGGCAATAAGCTGCCGTGTTGCGCCATTGCAGCCAAGCCCGCGGTGGCAAATTCGTAGCTCAAACCGCATTGCAGCGCATCCAGCACCCGCAGTGTGGCGTCCATGATTTCTGGACCAATGCCATCACCACCTAAGATCGTGATTGTCTTGTTCATTTACCCTGAGTTTCCGAGCGCGATTGCCAAGGAGTGTTACACCCCTACCTACAATGGGGGCCGTGTTGCGGGTAAACTAACGGTGACTGTGGGCTGCGGCAACTCGTCAATGGTCTGATCGACATCCGCTGTTCATGCCACGCTTTGAGGAATCGGTATGCGTATTGCAAGTTTGATCTTGGCGTTGATCGCCGCGCCGATTATGGCACTCGCGCAAACAGCCCGTCCCCAAATTGAGACCATTCCGGCGCAGACGCGCCCAGGTGTGCCGTTCCAGATTCGGGTGAGTGGTGACTGGCCCAATACCTGCCCGCCGGAACTTCTGCCGGTGGTCATCGTCGATCGCACGATTGATCTGGGAGTACGCCAGTTGGATCAAATCTGTGGGGCGGCAATCACCCCGTTTTCCGTCACTTTTGACGTTGCTGCGGTCGCGGGCGCTGGTTTCCCGCAAAGCGGGGTGTACCGCGTGCGCTTTTCGGTCAAAGACGAGCTTAGTCGGCCGCGCTTATTGGCGTTCCGAGTGGTCGATGTCCGCGCAGCAGGCGCGCAATCGGCACAGCCGGAGGCCGGCTTCTGGATGCCCGATGATGCGGGCGAGTTTGCGACCAGCGGCAGCGGTGTGGGATTTATGGTTGAGCGCCAGAACAATAGTTTGGCGGTGACCACCAACGCCTATGCGCCTAGCGGACCAGCGACCTGGTACTTAAGCGCTGGCGCGTTAAGTGGGTTTACCTTTCGAGGTGAACTACTGCGCTCGGTTGGCGGCCAGCCCGTGTGGGGCACTTATCGCGGGCCGCAGTGGGTTGAGCCCATCGGCGCCTTGGATATCGAGTTTGTATCGGACGCCGCGGCGGTCGCTTGGTTCTCACGCCCCTCAGGCGAAGGCGCGCTTGATCCCATCGAATTAATGCCTGTTTCCATGCGCCGCTTGAATTTTGCGCTGGCTGGCGAGGGGAAATCTCTGGCAGGCACTTGGGTTTACACCGCTCCTACGGCCGTAAACGAGGTTGCTCCTGCATTGATGCAACTAAGCTATCGGGCAGATCGATCCAGCCCTGGCGAAGCAGTGTTGATTGATTCGAATCGCGGGTTTGAGCTGCGCTGCGGGGTGGATCTGGCCCGCAAAGATGGCCCGCCAACCCGCTGTCTATTGTTGGCAAACGGCGCCGAACGCGCGCGTTTTAACAATAACTCGCTGTCCAGATTGTCTGGCAGCAGCGCCAACGAAAATGTGGTGCTGGTGCGGGTAAGCCCTTGACGGACCTGGACGGGCTTGAAACCCGAGCTTGGGTGAGTCAGCTATTCGCTTGCAGCTTCGCCTTGTTGCACGGCAAGTTGATCGAGAAACTCAACCGCCGGGCGTAAATGCGGAATCACAATAGGCTCTCCGACGACCAAGCCAACGCTCATGGCTTCGAAAATCGCATCGAAGCTCAGTCCGGCTTGCCGACACAACTCACGCAATCGTCGCCACGCAGTACCCGTGAGGCCACTAAGCCGAGCAATTCCTTGGCGCGCACATCCAAAGGCCCACCTTCGCCATAACACTGTCGATCAGGCGCAAAAAACCGCTTGGTCAACGGCAAGAATGCGCTCATGCATGCGCTGCCGGTAAGAAACAAACTGCTCGACGCGACTACTCAGGGCGCTGCCGCCAACAGTGGGTCTAGTTTGCCGGCGCGATCAAGCGCGACCAAATCATCATGACCGCCTACAAACGTGCCGTTGATGAAAATCTGTGGCACCGTACGCCGCTGGGTGCGCTCCATCATTTCCACCCGGCGGGTCGGATCGACATCCACACGGATCTCTTCAATTGCGGTAAAGCCTTTGCGGGCAAGCACGCCCTTGGCGGCGGTGCAATAAGGACACACTGCGGTGGTGTACATCTGAATGTTGGCCATTTGAATACCTGCGGGGATTTGGGCTTAAGGCTGGGTGCCGGTGTGCGAGACGCCATGTTCGGCGACTACTCACAGACAGCTCTCAGGTTTGGGCAATCCAGCAATTTTACAAGCCTGTTTGGCGGGCCCGTCGGGAAACAACTGGTACAAACGCCGGCTGCTGGCCTTGGCTTCACCCAGCAAAGGTGCAATCGCTTTGACCAGCACGCGCATCGGCGGGCTTAAGCCATAGCGCGCAAAATAGTCCCTTAGAAACTCAATCACTTGCCAATGTTCCTCACCTAGCGCGATGCCTTCGGCGGCGGCCAGCTGCAGCGCAAACTGGCGGTCCCAAGCACTCGCATTGAGCAAATAGCCGGCCTCATCGCAGTTCGTCATCTGGGCTAGTTCCATTCGAGCAGCACCGGCATCGTTTCAATCAGCAACCACCAGTCCAGATCGGCGATACGCGTAATCCCATCGGGCCATGCTTGGATGCCACAAAACGCCATTTCCGCGTCGGGAATGAACAACTGGACATCTTGGGTAAACTGCATAGTAGCGATCCAAGCCGCCGCGCGCGCCGCGTCATCTAATAAAATCACCACATCAGGCGCCGCTAACGTAGCGACAAACTGCGACCACAGTTCGCCGCGTTCTGGGCCAAAAAACAGATGATGCAATACGGCCATCTCACCAAACCTGCAAAGGGGCGGCACGGAGCCAGGCTTGCCACTGCAGCGCGCTGAGTTGTTGCACTGGTAGCGCCAGCTTGCTCGCCGCACCTTGCGGGGCTGTCTCAATGCGGACCTGATCAACTCCCAGGAGTTCCAGGCTGGCGAAATTTCGCGCGCAGTCGCGCTGCGTCGTTATCAGTTCCAATCCCGGCCCAGCAAACGCCAACTCCAGCGGCACATCCAGCGCGGCTGCCGCCTGGGCCAGCTCAAAACCTGCGCGCCACACGGCGTCTTCCGGTCCGTGCACAAACAGCAAACGCAGAGCGCTGATCACTTTGCAGGCCCAACTAAAGATCGCAGAGTGCCAAAGCGCAGCACGCGATCACTGCGCTCGCAGGCCGCCAACCAATCGGCGAGGCCGCCTGGTCGGAATGGCGCATGCAACTCCCACGGGACGCCCATGCGGGAAAGTGCCGTCTTGCAGACCACGCAACTCAAGCCAGCATTCGTGTGAAGATGTGACCAACGCTGGTAAATACTTAAATCGAGGTTCTGGTTCAGAGCCGCATAAGTGCCGGTATGGTACAAAAACACCGTATCGAGCAGGTTGCCTCTTTGATGCGCCATCTCCAGCATGCGCAAAGCAAGCTGCCAGGCGCTAGAAACCGCCGGATCGCCCAGTACCATCACGGACACACGCATGCTTAAGCCAAGCTCCAAAGCAAAACCGAAAGCTACACGTCGTCACCGGACTTGGCGATGGTCGCTACTTGCGGCCAGCTTGGCACTGGCACTTCCGCTCTGTGCGCAGGATGGCAACGAATTGCCAGACCTAGGCGATTCATCCGCACGCATGCTGTCTCCAGAGCGCGAGCGCGAGTATTCCGATGGTTTGTTGCGACAATTACGCAACTACGATCTGAGTATCGAAGATGCCGAGTTGGTCGAATACCTGGAAACCTTGGCTTTTCGTTTGGTGCAGAGCAGCGGTCGATCAGAAACCCATTTCCACTTCGAACTCATTGACGTTCCAGTGGTGAACGCTTTTGCATCGCCGGGCGGACTCATCGTTGCGTTTTCGCAATTGATGTTGCACGCTGAGAACGAAAGTGAATTGGCCGGCGTTATTGCACATGAAATCGCGCACGTTACGCAACGGCATATTGCGCGGGCGATGGAAAGTTCATTCGAAGACATGCTGCCGATTTTACTTGGCTCGATTGCATTAGCGGTGGCAACGCAAGGACAGGGCGACGGCGCGCAGGCCGCGCTGGCTGGCGGAATGGCCTTGATTCAACAGCGGCGCATCAATTTCACCCGCGAAAACGAACATGAAGCAGATCGAGTTGGTATTCAAACCTTAGCCAAGGCCGGCTTTGATCCCATCGGAATGGCCGATTTTTTTGCACGCATGGGCAGGCTCTATCGCGTACAAGGTGAAAAGCCACCCGAGTATCTACAAACTCATCCCATTACCACCACCCGTATTGCCGAAGCCAAAGCGCGCGCTGACAGTTTGCGGCGCGGCACACAAAAAACCAGCCTGGAATTTGCGCTGATGCGCGAGCGCCTGCGCGTGCTGACCTCCCGCGATTTACCTGCGTTGGTGCGCTTTTACCAAGACAGCAAACAAACGCGAGACATCGATCGTCGCGCGCTTTCGTACGGGCTGGCACTAGCACAGTCACGCGTGGGCGGTTTTGCCGCTGCGCAAAAAGCGCTTGAGGCGCTGGCTGACGACGACCCTACACGACTGAGTTACGCATTAGCCCTAGCGGAGACTGACCGCGCCAAACGTGATTTCGACAGCGCGGATAAGCGTTACTTGCAACTGCTCGCCGAGCGTCCGGGCCACCGGGTGATTTCGATCAATTTCGCGCGTTCGCAGATTGAACGCGACAGCGTCAAGTCAGGCCAGCGTGCGGTTGATGTGTTGCGGCCGCTGATGAGCCGCTACGCCGCCGAGCCGGCGCTGCAGGAACTGTATGCACGCGCCAATCAGCTAGCGGGATTTCCGGTACGCGCGGCGGAAGCCTACGCACAAGCGTACTTTTTGCGCGGCAAGTTTGAAGATGCCATGTTGCAATTGGAGCAAACCGCAGCGCGTAATGACCTCGATTATTACGAACGCGCCCGCATCGATGCACAAGTCGCCGCGTGGAAGCCCATTGTGCTGCGCGAACGGCGTAGGGCCGACGAGCGCAATTCCGTCCGCTGATTTGCAGCGCTTTTTGTTCCGAATGCGCCGGAGAAAAGCGTTCGATCAGAGATCGAACCCAGCAAAAGCTTAGGCTCTGGTGGGTTAGGGACCCAAGCCGACTCAAATTCCGTTTGGCATTGTCAATTTGCGGAAGCTGCGCTGCTGCGGTCACAAGGCGCAAACAAGTCCAGCTCACTCCGATAGACCTCGGTGCTCACTGCAGTTAACCCCAGCACGCTGTGGAAGAAGTTGTCGTGGGAATAGTCTTTGGAGCTTGCTTGCCGCAGGCAGTTGAGGTCTAGCTCACGCCGTGCGTTAAAACCAGCGGAGGTCCAGAACATCATCGGCACGTGGGTTTGCTCGTTGGGCGCGATCGCGTACGGGGCGCCATGCAAGTACAGACCATGTTCGCCGAGCGATTCACCGTGGTCTGAAACGAACAGCAACGCAGCGTCGAAGGGCTTGCTTTGCACATTCTGCTCAGATGGGCTTGCCGCGCTGGGGTTGACCGGCGTACTTGGCGTGGTGCATGCCGGCGCATCCGCAGCAACCTGACCACGCCGCGCCAAACAACGCCTTTCGCTTAAGGAAGTCGGCATGCTGAACGACAGTTGATTGTCCAAAAGGCCAATCATATTGGCAAGAATATGCGTGGTATAGAGAATAGAATTATCGTACGTATTAAGAATTTCGACGTCGCTGCAGCGCTGCAATTCATTGGTGCGGCATTCTGGGGTAAACGCTGCAAATTCTTGCGGGTAGCGGGCGTAATAGGCAGGGCCATGACTGCCGAGCATGTGTACTACAATCACCGTATCTTTGCTAATCGTCGGCAGTGTTTGGCGCAAATCAGCGAGCAGCACTTCGTCCAGGCAACCTTCATTACCGCATAATGGCGGTTCAGTACCATTAGCCAAATTGCGCTCGGTGGCATGTTTGGCTAAACCCTTGCTGCCAGTGTTGTTATCCAACCAGAGCACGTCATAATTTGCGCGCATCAACACGTCAAGCAGATTATCGCGATGTTTGGCCGTTGAATCATCATAGTATTTCCGACCTAAATCCGAAAACATGCAGGGTAACGAGGTTGCGGTATTGGTGCCGCAGCTGCTGACGTGGCTAAAATTCACCAATGGAATCGGTTGCAATTCCAAATCGGTGTCGCGCCCATAACCGTTCAAATGCAGACTAGATGCACGCGCCGATTCGCCAATGACCAGAATGACGACAATCGGCTTGCGCCCGGCTAGCAAAGGCGCTGCACGTTTGGCGTCCAGTGCGATTGATGTCCACGCCATTTGATCGCTGCGCGCGTGATCTAAATAAGACAACTGCGCAGTAAGCAAAGAATAAGGGTTGACCACAAAACGCAAGGCCATATTATTGCGCAGTAAAGACGCAATATCTTTGCCACTGACTAATGCTGCGCCAATAAGAAGAAATAAGGCGAGGGCCGCGAGCTTAAATCGTGACCAAGCCTCGCGCCAAACTGGCTGCCATTCCACCTTAATCCAGCAAAGCAGCGCCGCGGGCAGCAAGCCATATAGTGCAATCGTCCAGATCATGCGCG
Organism: uncultured Xanthomonas sp.; assembly: GCA_964561825.1. Classification (GTDB taxonomy): domain Bacteria; phylum Pseudomonadota; class Gammaproteobacteria; order Xanthomonadales; family SZUA-5; genus JADKFD01. The sequence goes on along the minus strand of CAZLSB010000068.1, from coordinate 8,015 downwards.
CCGACAGCCATTCGCTGGCCTCCCGCGCATCACTTTCGTAGACGCTGGCCAGCGCATGGCGATCAATGACGGCGCCGTAATCACTGATAAAATAAGCGGCACCGGCCGCTAAAATCAGCACCGCGACCAGTGCCGGTTTCATTACCCAGCGCAAACCTAGCGGCAACAACATCAGCAAGGTTAGCGACAACAAGGCGATTGCGACCGCAAGCACAGCAAGTGCGCTGATGCCACCGCTCGCTGCACTATCGAAAACCAAGCTCCAAAAGCGGCCATTGACCGCCGCAACCAAATAAATGGCCGCTGCTATTAAAACGACGTTAGCGCCGAACGTGGGACGCCGGAGAATTGCGATTTTCATCAGCAGATATTGGCCCTGCAGACCTACAAATTTCGTTAGGGAAAGGCAAGGAAAAGCGAAAGCCAATTGAATATACAATTTTTCATTGACCTGTGGCCGGCGATCAGTTTCATTAGCGGTTTAGCAGCCTGTCGGACTTTTCTCGCGAGGGCGCCGGAAGTCCTTTTGGCGATCATTTCTACTCATTCGCGGATGGTTTTTGTAGGCTTGGGCTCTACTTTCGAGTCTGCGCTATGCCAAAAGGCCGTCCGGCCCTCCGTGTTGCGCGTCTGAATGGTGTCTGCGGCTTGCGAGCCTTGCCAATGGAAGAGCCATTGGCTGCGATGTCGCGCCTTGCATCCATCCGGTGCGCCACACAGCGCATCTGACGCTGAAAGTCCGACAGGCTGCCAGGGAACAAAAAAGACACTTTTTGGGTCAGTTGTCTGGGCAAGTGTATGGATGCATTTGCTCGGGCTAAATTCAATATGAGGGGAAATTTGTGCAGCGAACCGTCACCACACTATGGGTCTTGCTGGCAATTTGCACTTTGGCCAGCGCATCTGCCGTCGCAGACAATCTAGGCATCGGCTACGCAACGCAAAATCGCAGCGTGGTGTCTAGTGGCGTTAATCGGCCGTTTTTGCAGGCGACGCCAAACAGCGGCGCTGCAGGCAAACCGCTGATCTTTGTGCTGCATGGCGATGGCGGCAACGGCGCCAGTATTCGTGCCGGACTGCCAATAGAAGGCAGCGCCGCAGGTGGCGCAGTGTTTGTTTACCCCGACGCACCGGGTGGTACTTTCGAGTACTTCAGCGCAGCGGGTCGCACGCGCGAGGTGCAGTTTGTGCGCGACGTCATCAACTTGCTGAATGCCGAACTCGGCATCAATCGCACTCGGGTATTCCTGTCGGGATTCAGCGGCGGTGGCACCATGGCCAATGCCGTGGCGTGTCGCATGGGCGCCGGCGAAATCCGCGCATTTGCGGTAAATGCCGGCTCCCTGTATCCAATCGACAACGACTTCACCTACACCGGCAATGGCGGTGTGAGCTGCGATCTTCCCGCATCCATGCTGCTGTGGGGCGTAGCGGACAACACCGCGGGCGTCAGCTATGCGACCGGCGTGAGTGTACGCAACAACTTTATCGCAACGCACGGTTGTGGCGCGACGACCGCTGCTTTCGTGCCGGCCCCCTGCGTGTTGTACGAAGGGTGCCAGCGCGATATGGGCTGGTGCCCGATTGCCGGGATGGGCCACAGCATATGGAATCAAGCCGCAGCGGCCAGTTGGGCGTTTTTCTCGCGGCAAGCGGCCGTTGTGAGCGACCAGAACATTTATACCGATAGCCTGCAGAGCAGCTGGCAGGATTTCTCATGGGGATCGGTAAACTTTGCCAATACCAGCAATCCCCACAGCGGCAGCAACGCCATCCGTTTTGACGCCGATAGCTTCGAAGGTTTGTCTTTTGCCAAACCTGGGGCTGCGATTAGCGCAGCGCAGTTTCCTGAATTGCGCTTTTTTATCCGTGGCACCACCGGTGGCGAGAACTTTCAGTTCTCTCTGCAAACCGCAGGCACTTTGCATGTCAATGTGCCGCTCGCCGGCTTGGTCACTGGCGGCGCGATCGCCGCTGGCAGCTATCGCGAGGTGCGCGTGCGATTCGCCGATCCACCGATCAGTTACACCGGCAGTTTCGAACGCATCAATATCCAAGATGCCACCGGCACGCCGGCTGCCAATCCACAAGTGGTTTATATCGATAGCGTGAGCTTGCTTGCCGCGGGCCTACCGGCCGGCATGTTTGCCGACGGGTTTGAGTGAGGCGCGCAGTCGCAAGCAGATAGAATGCGATTTGCTACCTACCATGGAAGGTCAACAATGAAGTTGAAAACGCTGTGCCGCAACGTACTGGTGGTCACGCTCGGCTTCGGCGCGGGCGTCACTCCGTCCCTGAGCTTGGCGCAATCGAAGACCGCTACAGTGTGTTTTAGCGATGCCGCGGTCGACCCCATAGGCGCAGGTCTGTTGCCCATTCTGGTGCAAACTGACCAACTGATCGCCGTGGAAATGCTGGACGGCGCCAGCGCTCAGTATGTCTATTTGTTGACGCGCCAGATGGTGCTCACTGAACGGATTTTGCGGCGCTTACTGGGTCGCGGCTCTGACTGCGAGGCCATCGCCAATAACATCGCCACCGAATACGCGATGCTCAAACGCGGTTTTGACGCTTTTGCTCAAGGCGATCCAAGCAGCGGCGTGGAGCCCGTAGCCTCACGGCGGTCGCAGGCGCTATTGACCGAAATCCGCAGCAACTTGGCGCAAACCGACGCCGCCGTGCTCGCCTTGGTGCGGATAAAGTGAGGATGCGCAGAAGTCTTGGTTTTGCGGTTTTGCTCGGTGCTGCGTCTGGCGCCTGCGCCCATGGTTACAAGGCCATCAAGGATTGGGTGGGCGGATGTGACAACACTCGCTACTGCAGCGCGCTTGGTTTGGCGAAGGAAGATTCCGAGAGTTACGCGCTGCTGCATTTTGAACGCGGACCCGCAGCAGGCGATCAAGTGCGCAGCATTCGTTTGCGCGTCAACCATGAGATCTCGCGTGACAAAGTCTGGACGCTGCAAGCGGACGACGCTGAGTTATTGCAATTCAACGATAGGCATCTGGTTGACGCCGATAGTGGGCCGGGCATCGATTTTGTGATCGAAACAAGCGACGAACTGGAAGCGCTGATGGGCGCTATGCGCAGCGCCGACGCGCTGACCGTGGTAGGCGATAGTGGTCCGGTGGGCCGCATTTCACTGTCCGGCGCCAGTGCGATCATGCTGTGGATTGACGAACAACAAGGCCGCTTGGGCACGAGCACCGCGCTGCATCGCCGCGGCGAAAAATCGCCGCAAACGCTGCCTGCGGTGACGTTGCCGCGACTAAAGGCAGTGCCCGCTACGCCATTAGGAACAGCAGATGTGACCACGCTCAGCGCAAGCACGCGCGCCCGTTTACCGCCCGATAGTTGCGAGAGCTTGGAACCCGATTCCGGCATCCAAGACGAAGCTTGGACTGTCGAGGGCGAGCGCACGCTGGTCAAGCTGCAGTGTTATGGCGGCGCCTACAACTTTGGATCAAGCTGGTTTTTGCTCGATCAGCGTGGCGCCTTGACGCCGCTGAGTTTTCCGATTCCCAATGATGACGGTGGCGCGATGGGAAGCAGCACCGATCTGGTGAATGCGGACTTTGACCCGAACAGCGGACGCTTGAGCAGTTTCAACAAGGGCCGTGGCATGGGCGACTGCGGCAGTTTCGGCGAATGGCTATGGGACGGAAATGCCTTTCAGTTGGCGAGTTACCGATCAATGGGCGATTGTCGCGGCGTGAGCTCCGATTTATGGCCGCGTTTGTGGCAAAGCGCGCCTTAGTGCGCCGTTTAGAAACAACTTAGCGCGCCAAACTTGGTGCGCAATCGCACCGACAGTTGCCGGATATGGGTAAATGCTACAGCACAACTTCTGGAGCGCAGCCATGTCCTTTGCCATCTATATCGTAGGCGCCGTCATTCTGATCGGTGGTTTAGTCTACGGCGCGGTGTTGATGCAAGCGCCGCCGCAATGGATCGCCGTCGGCGTCATTGTCACGTTGGGACTATCGATTCTAGCCGCGGTGCGCGCGACACGTCAGAAAGACACCGCAAGCTGAATTTTTGATCATTGGGTGGCGCAGGTTGGGCTAAGCGCAGCCTGCCCAACACGGTGCGCAATCAACGGCGCTGTGAACGGTGCTCAACTGCAAGTCGGCGATCAGAGGCTATCCGGAGCGCCGGGTTGCACTCGGCATGTTGATACACCCGAAGTGCGCCAAGCCAACAGCGCTCAACTGCAAGTCGGCGATCCGGATAGCCTCTGGAGTGCCGAGCTGCGCTCATGCTGTTGCCCCCGAAGTGCCCAAAGCTAACAGCGCTTAACTGCAAGTCGGCGCTAGCCATCTTTCGCGCCATCCCTACCGGTCCGGGCCAGTTGCCCAGCCTGTTGCGCGTTGAGGATGAACGTCGAAACGTGTTGAGCGCTTTCGTGCAGAACCAAATTGAGCTGAACGACGCGCTGCAACTGACCTTAGGTCTACGTTACGACGACAACCAAGATGTCGGCGAACGGCTGACGCCGCGCGCCTCCTTGGTTTGGCGACCCGCCGAGCGTCATGTGTTGAAAGCGCAATACGCCCAAGGCTACCGCGCACCGACGTTTTTTGAGCTGTATGGCGGAGGTGACAGCAATGGTGGACTGGATTTTGAGGTCAATACCACCACTGAGTTCAGCTATATCTATCGCCAACCAGGCCGCACCCTGCGCGCCACCCTGTTTCGCGCGCGCCTGGACGACATGGTGTTTGTCCTACAGGGACGACCAGGCTTCGGCAACGTCGTCAACGCGCGCGCCGATGGCGTTGAACTCGAATGGGATCAGCGGCTGCGTGACGGTTTAGATCTCAAAGTGGCGCTGTCGCATACCGATGCGCAGGACAGGCGTAACCGAACTCGGCAACTGGCGACGATTGCGAGTACGCCAAAGTGGTTGGGGCACGCCGGGCTTGTTTGGAAAACCAGCGACCGACACAGTTACGGACTGACTTGGAACCACGTCGGCGAACGCCGCAGCGCCACTATCGGCAATGGACGCTATGACCGCATCGATCGGTCGTCCCGCTTGGCAGGCCTGTGGCACCCGAATCTGGACCTGCGCATGGGCGTGGACAATGTGCTCAATGAGCGCACCGTGCAGATCGTCACTGCACCTAACGGCGTAACCACATTGCCCTATCAGGATCGTATCTACTGGGTGGAGTTGCGCTGGCGGATGTGAACTATGCTGCATCCATGCCTAACGAACCTCACCCAGAAACCGTTTTCAGCGCGCGCGGCCTGACCAAGGTCTATCGGACCGGCGAGGTGGAGATTCACGCACTGCGCGGCGTTGACCTTGATCTGTATGCAGGTGAATTCGTCGTGCTGCTGGGGCCTTCCGGCAGCGGCAAGTCCACCTTGCTAAACATTCTCGGCGGCTTGGACGTGCCCAGCGCCGGCAGCGTGCGCTACCGCGATCACGATTTGTCGGCCGCCAGCGAAGACGCGCTGACCCGTTTTCGCCGCGAACACGTCGGCTTTGTGTTCCAGTTTTACAACCTGATTCCCAGCCTGACCGCACGCGAAAATGTCGAAGTGGTCACCGAGATCGCCAGCAATCCGATGAAAGCGGGCGATGCTCTCGCGCTGGTCGGCCTCGGTGATCGGCTGGATGCCTTCCCGGCGCAACTCTCCGGTGGCCAACAACAGCGCGTGGCGATTGCCCGCGCGATTGCCAAACAACCGGAAGTGCTGCTCTGCGACGAACCCACCGGCGCGCTCGATTCAGAAACCGGCGTGCGCGTGCTGGAAGCGCTATCGGCGGTCAATCAACGCTTGGGCACCACCACCGTTGTGATCACTCACAACGCCGGCATCGCCGCGATGGCGCACCGCGTGATTCACCTATCCGACGGCCGCATCGTACGCGAACAGCGCAACGCGCAGCGGCGTCGCGCCGCGGAAATTAGTTGGTGAGCGCAGGGTCGAAAAGCCAGCTGCAGGCGCGACCATGACCGCGCTTAACCGCAAACTGCTACGCGATCTCTGGCATGTCAAAAGCCAAGTGCTGGCGATTATTTTGGTCATGGCCAGTGGCATTGCAACCTTTTTGATGTCGATTTCTAATTTAGACTCGCTGAATGCCACGCGTGAGCGTTTTTATTTGGAATATCGATTTGCCGATGTGTTTGCCACGCTCAAGCGCGCGCCGCTCAGTGTAGGTGCCGATATCGCCGCAATCGACGGCGTGGGCAGTATGGAATTAGCCATTCAAGCGCCGATGCGCATTCGCCTGGAGGGCTTTGACGATCCGGTGCGTGGCATGCTTATTTCTTTGCCGGATATTGGCGGGAAAGCCCTCAATAAACTCTATTTACGCGCCGGACGCTTACCAGAACCGTATGCGCAACGGGAAATCGTGCTCGGCGAAGCCTTTGCAACCGCCCATCGTATTCAACCCGGCGGCAGTCTGAGTGCAGTCGTAGGCGGTCGTCGCGAGACGTATCTGGTGGTCGGCATCGCCATTTCTCCAGAATATGTGTATCAGATTCAAGCCGGCGCCGCATTTCCAGATTTCAAGCGTTATGCCATTGCTTGGATTAGTCAGCGCGCCTTGGAAGCGGCCTACGGTATGGATGGCGCTTTTAATAGCGTGGCAATCGGTCTTGCACCCGGCGCACAAGCGCAGCGCATCATCGAAAGCCTAGATCCGATTTTAGAAAGCTACGGTGGACTGGGCGCAATAGCGCGTGCCGATCAATTGAGTCATAAATTTCTGTCGGCTGAATTCGATCAGCTGAAAACCATGGCGACGGTATTTCCAGCGGTTTTCATGACTGTCGCCGCCTTTTTGCTGAACGTGGTATTTAGCCGCTTGATTGCCACCCAGCGCGATCAAATTGCCATCTTAAAAGCCTTCGGCTACACGCACGGGGCGATTGGCCGGCATTATGCCGCGATGGTCGGCGTGGTGATCGCGTTGGGTTCATTAACTGGCATTGCCGGCGGTGCTTGGCTCGGTCATTCGCTCGGCCAGTTGTATATGAGCTTTTATCGATTCCCCTATCTGGATTTTGTGCTGGCGCCGAGCGCCGTCGCCGCGGCAATCGCCATATCGCTCACCGCCGCTTTATCGGGCGCCGCATTTGCGTTGATTCGTGCGGCGCGTTTGCCACCGGCTGAAGCGATGCGCCCGGAAGCGCCGCCGCGATATCGGCCTTCCATGTTGGAGCGCTGGTTGCCACGCAGTTGGCTGGATCAACCCACCCGCATGATCCTGCGTCAGCTCACCCGGCGTCCGTGGAGAGCACTCGCCACAGTCTTTGGCATCGCTCTGGCTGGCGGCGTGTTGACCCTCGGCATGTTCCAGTCTGACGCGCTGAATTTCATGGTAGATCAACAATTTGCGCTGGCGCAGCGCAACGATCTGGCGGTTAGTTTTGTGGAACCAGAAGCTTATGACGCGCTCACCGAAATCGCCTCGCTGCCCGGCGTTTTGAGCGTCGAGGGCACGCGCAGCGTCGGTGTGCGCTTGCGCGCCGGGCCACGCAGCGTATTGACCGGACTGCAAGGCCTGCGCAATGGCGCACGGCTCAAACGCATTCTGGATGTGCGTGATCGACCGCAAAGCTTGCCGGTCGGCGGCTTATTGCTGACCGACTATCTGGCCCGCATGTTGAACGTCAAACGCGGCGATCTCATTGAAGTGCAGCAATTGCAAGGCGCGCGCTTGCACTTTTCGGTGCCGGTCGCCGGTACCGTGCAAGAGTTCATTGGCATCAATGCGTATATGGATTTGGACGCACTCAATACGCTGCTCGGCGAGGGCGAACGCGTCAGCAGCGCGTTATTGCAGATCGATCCGCGCTTCGAGCAAGAGCTGTATCGCCTGCTGGAGGAACGTCCGGGCGTCGCCGCGGTCGGTTCGCGCAAGGCCGCCATCCAGAATTTCTATCAAACGATGGCCGAATCCCTGCTCATCTTCACTTTCATCGCCACCTTGCTGGCCGGGCTGATCGCCTTCGGCGTGCTCTACAACACCGCGCGCATCGCACTGGGCG
>CAZLSB010000067.1:0-16378 GCA_964561825.1 uncultured Xanthomonas sp. | reverse complement strand
TGGGGTACTGCGGGTCGACACTATTGCCGTCGACACCATGACAGGCCGCGCAGACGGAAGCGGCGCAATACATCTGCAGAATATTTGGCATGCTGACTGGCCACGGATGGATAAAGCGAGGCTGGATTGCCGGTGCCGGTTGGGCCATGGCAGGCCATACAGGCGGGAATTCCGCGTTTGGCATCGCCACTGCGATAAAGAACCTGCGCCACCGCGACAAAGGCTTCGTCGGCGATATCCGAAGTCGCTTTCTGCGTTGCAAAATAGGCGCCCAAATCAGCCATATCCTGATCTGACAGGGTGACTGAAAAGCCCAACATGATCGCATTGTCGCGTTTGCCGTTCTTAAACAGCGCCAACTGTTGCGCGGTGTAGTCTTCGTGTTGACCGGCTATTTTGGGGTACTGCGGGTCGACACTATTGCCGTCGACACCATGACAGGCCGCGCAGACCGCGGCCTTGGTCTGTCCTGCCGCGGCATCGCCGCCTGCGGACCACACCGGGGATGCGGCAATCAGGGCCGCCAAGGCAATTGCATAGCTAAGCTTCATCGTCCTCGACCTCGAACGCCAACGTGGGAAATGTCGCGTCTGACCTGCGCGATGCGCGATTCTACACGGCCAGGATCAGCTGTTGTGATGTTCCGCGCGAGCGCCAAAATAGGGTCACCTGGAAGGCAATACCGTGCGGCCTGCAGGTCGACCAATGAGATCCAGGAAGCAATTGAACAGCGGCTCGGCGAGCGTCCGTAAATGTGGCGCGTGAGCAAGGCTATGGTCGTGAATAGCGCGCGCATCGTGGGGCAGTTTGGCCGCACAGAGTTCGGCGTGATAGTCCGGCGTGGCTAACCAGCGCTGGATCAGCGCGTCATCCACCTCAGGGTGAAACTGCACGCCGTACGCGCTTTCCCCGTAACGAAAGGCTTGTTGTTCGCAGCTCTCGGTGCGCGCCAATTGCACCGCGCAGGTAGGCAAATCAAAGGTATAGCTATGCCACTGGAACACTCGGCTGCGCTCGCCTAGCGCTGAAAACACCGGATCGCTGCGCCCGGCGGCGGTGGTGAGGAGCTCATACCAGCCGATTTCCGGCTGCGTATGCCGACGAATCGGCGCGCCCAACACGTGCGCCAACAGCTGCGCGCCCAGGCAAATCCCGAAAACCGGCTTGCCCTGCTTTAAGGCGCTTTCGATCACCTGCAATTCGGTACGCAGATGCGTACGTCGATGCTGTTCGTCGACATTCATCGGCCCACCCAAAACGATCAAACCGCGGTAGCGATCGACCTCTGGCTGTGCGTCTGGCTCGCGCTCAAAATTGACGAAACGAATACGATGCCCACGCGCCCGGATCAAAGGATCCAGCGTGCCCAGGGGCTCGGCGGCAACATGTTGAAAAACCAAGATGCGTGACATCGGCAGACGATAGCCCCAAATCGCGTCGCCACGTAGAGGCGGGTTTTAAACCCGCCCTACTCAAAACCGTTAGCAAACGATCTACCGGAGGCACGCGCGGTTTCGGCCAGAAACGCCGCATTCATTTTCAACAAATTGCCTCCCATCGCCAGCGAATTTGTGACATTGGCTGGTACATCGTTGGCGGTGTGATAGTAAATATAGCTATTCCAATCATTGGCGATGGTCAGCACGGCCGGAATACCCACGTTCAAATACGGGATATGGTCTGAACAACAAGGGCTTAGGCTGGTGACTATGCGTAAACTCGGCGCGTAGATGGACGCCAGTGCGCCAAAGCGCGCGAACGCAGGCTGACCCAAGGCGGTGCTTTCGATCAGCACGTCCAGATCGGCATCGCCGCTGTAACCAATCATGTCCATATTGAGCATGAATGCCACACGTGTTGCATCGCCACTGGCGAGCAAGGATTGCGCGTGCGCCGCGGAGCCAAATAAGCCTTGTTCTTCGCCCGAATAACACATGAACAACACGCTGCGTTGCGGCGCGAATTGACTTAACACGCGCGCCATTTCCAACACGCCGGCGCAGCCCGTGGCGTTGTCTTCGGCGCCCGGTGTATTCACGGTGGAGGTATTGACCGTGTTTCGGGAGTCGTAATGGCCACCGACAATCACCCATTCGTCTGGCGTGGTGGTGCCGGGCATGATCGCCAACACATTTTCAGCGCTGCGTTGTTGTGAGGCGTAGTTGAAGGTGAAACTCGGTGTGGTCACGCTGCTGATGTTGGCAATGCCCTGAAACTGTTGAACCAACCAATCGCGCGCCAGAATGCGGCCTGGACCGAAGGTATTGCGATCAAAAGTGGTCAATGTGGTGAACTGCTGTTGCCAACGAACCGGATCAACGGCATCGACCACCTGTTGCAGCAATGGGTCCGCGACAGCGCCGGTCAGCGCTTTGGCTGGATCATTGTTCCACACGCTGGCGTAACTCGTGTTTGGCACCACCGGTTGCCATTCGCCCGCGCGTTTGCCTGGGTAACGCGCCAACATGGGTGGCAAACGCAGCAACGCAAAGCGCCCGGCGTCAGCCAGGGCCGGCAAGTGCAAGCGTGGATCCACCCCGCAGCCACGCGCTTCCAGCACTAAACTGTCAGGATCTAACTCGGGCCAAGCAGAGAGAACGGCCTCCGGCAGGCGATCTAGGACTTGGCGATCGCCGGTTACTAACAAACCCTCCCCGAGTTCCAACCACCAATCTACGCCCGCTGATTTTTTGAGCTGCGCCACCCGGTTAGCGCCAGCGTTGCTGATATCGAGCAGGCGGGAGACCGGCTCTGCATGCGCCAAACCGGCGCCCAGCAAGCACACACTGGCCCAAAGACGAAACGCACGAAGCACTGGAATGGCCGCAGGGAACAGAAGTGATCACTGTCGCGCAGGCGCACCGGCCTGTAAAGCGAAGAAAAGTGAATCCTTGATCAAGTGCGCAGGTGCGGGTCACCACGGATTTCGCGCACCCGCCTTTACGAAAGCCGCTGTCAGCTTGATTGCGCCTGTCCCAATAGCTGGCGCACCAGTGTGCCAATTTCGTCTTTGTTGCCGGTGATCATCAGTTGCTGATCGCGATGTAAGCCGATGCCGACGGTGACTGCGTAGTCGGTGCCAGAGGCGTGGCCATCGTCATCAATCTTGGCGTAAGACTCCACTTTGCTGATGAAAACCACCTGCGAGGCATCGAGAAAGCCGCCCTGCGGCAGCCGAATCCAACGTTGCATGGCGGTGATCCTGTGTCTGGTTCAATTGCTGAGTGTATCGCGGCAACGCGGTTAGTGCCGCAATCGCGCTTAACGCACCTGCCGCGGGCTAGCCGTCAATACGCCGATGCCAACCAGCACCACCGCGGTGCCCGCAATTTGCGTCAGGCTAAGGTGCTCATCGAGCAGCCAATAACCCAGAAACAGCAGCGAAACCGGACCCAGCATCGACATCTGCGAGGTACGCGCCGCGCCGATGCGGGCGATCGCAAACATGGTCAAAAATACCGGTGCCACAGTGCAGGCCAGCGCATTGATGAGCGATAGCTGCAATACCGGACGCGGTTGCCACAAGTCGCTGGCCTGATGCACCGCCAGATAGTGGACAAAACAGCACAGGGTCGACACCAACATCACGTAGGACACCAGCCGCAAACTGCCCACTTTGGCGACCAATTCCCCGGATTGCACCAAATAGATGGCGTAAGCCAGCGCCGCGCCGAAGACCAGCGCGCTGCCAAAAATGACAGCGCCACCGTCAAAACGCAGATGTTCGATGAACACCAAAATCATGCCGGCATAACTGATCGCCAGCGCCCAACGCTGCCGCCGCGGTACCGGTCGACGATGCAGCAGCACGCCCAGCGCCAACACTAAGGTCGGTGTCAAAAACAGAATCAAACGTTCCAAGGCCGCGGCAATATGCTGCAAACCCCAAAAATCCAGGTAGCTTGAAACGTAATAACCGAGAAAACCCAACAGCGCGATTTGCCGCCACTGTTGGCCATTGAGATGATCCCCGCGCGCCTGGGCGCGCCAGGTTTCCAGCACCGCGACCAGCATGAATATCGGCATGGCCAAGCCCATGCGCAGCGTCATCAAGGTGATTGGATCAATTTGATGGCGATACAAAAACTTAGCGAGAATCGCTTTGGCAGAAAATAGCATCGCCGCCGATGCTGCCAGCGCAAAACCGACGCGTTCGACCCGCTGGGTGGTGTTCAAGGGCATGATCCTAGGATTATCCGGCCGTGTTCGCGGTCGACAATAGGCATCGGTTATCGTGGCAACCATCTAATCGCCGCGGAGCGTAGCTATGAACGTACTGGTCGTCGGCGCACTGGGTTTTATCGGTCGGTACATCGTTGCTGCCTTGCAAGCGCGCGGACACGTCGTGATTGCCGCGGTGCGGGACAGCCGGCGTGGCGAACTAGACCCGGCGCTGCAAAGCCTTGCTTGCGATTTGCAGCGCGATGTTGATCCAGCCATCTGGTTGCCGCGTTTGCAGGGCATCGATGCGGTGGTAAACGCTGCTGGATTGCTGAAGGGCGATGAGAACATCTTAGATGCCGTGCATCGACAAACGCCGCTGGCGCTGGCGCGCGCGGCCGCCGAACTGGGTGTGCGACGCTTTGTGCAAATCTCCGCCTTGGGCAATCCCAGAGACGCCGAGTTTGTCGCCAGCAAACATCGTGGTGATGCAGACCTGATGGCCTGCGACTTACCGGTCACCATCTTGCGCCCCTCCTTGGTGTATTCGCTGACCGGCAGTTATGGTGGCTCATCGCTATTGCGCGCGCTCGCCGCGGCGCCGGGTTTGATGCCGGTGCCAGGGCTGGGGCGCCAGTTGATTCAACCCCTGCACGCGCGCGATCTGGCCGCCATCGTGGTAGCCGCGCTGCAGGAGCCCGAACACGATCAAGCGGCGCAAATCGTCAACGTGGTGGGGCCAGAGCAGCTCACGCTGGTGCAGTTTCTGCGCGGCCTGCGCGGCTGGTTGCGCTTGCCCAAAGCGCCGATTCTGCCGCTGCCGATGAGTTTGTTGCGTGTGGCTGGGGCATTGGGTGATCGCTTGGGCGATGGTCCGCTCGGGTCGGCAATGGTGCGCATGTTGGCCCGTGGCAATGCCAGCACGCTGGAGGATTGCGCGCTATTGCAGACGCGTTTTGCGCTGGCGCCGCAGACTTTTGCCTGGTGGCAGTCGCAAGAACCTAGCCAAGTACAAGACCGCTGGCAGGCCAGACTGTATCCGTTGGCGCCGCTATTGCGCTGGGGATTGGGTTTGACCTGCTTGCTGTCGGCGATCGCCGGATTTGCCCAAACGCCAGCGCAAATTGCCATTTTGGCAGCACCCTTGCCCATTTCCGCGGATCTTGCGGTGGTTTTGGGTTACGCCGGCAGCGCGCTGGACGCCGCGCTCGGGGCGATGCTGCTGGGCAATTGGCGCACTCGCTTAGCCGCCAATCTGCTGTTGTTGGTAGTGCTCGCTTACACCCTGATACTGGGTTTTTATATGCCCGGTTTGTGGTTGGATCCCTGGGGAGCGCTGGCCAAGAACCTTGCCATCCTGCCGGCAATTTTGATTATGCGGGTGCTGGAAGATCGTCGATGAGTAGTTATTTGTTATTGAAATGGCTGCATATTTTATCGGCGACCGTTCTGTTTGGGACTGGCTTGGGAATTGCGTTCTTCCAATATATGAGCTGGCGCAGCGCCGACGTTGCGGTGATTGCGCGAGTCACACGCTTGACGGTGATGGCGGATTTTGTATTCACCACGCCGGCGGTGCTCGCCCAATTGCTGACCGGATTTGTACTGTTGCACCAATTATCTTTACCGTGGACCACGCCCTGGGTGCTGACCGCGCTGGTCTTGTACGCGTTGGTTGGCGCCTGCTGGTTGCCGGTGGTGGCCATCCAAGTGCGGCTGGCGCGGCTCGCGGCCAGCGCGCACGCCCAAGGCCAGCCTTTGCCAGCGGAATTTGACCGGCTCATGCGCATCTGGTGCGCGCTCGGTTGGCCAGCTTTTTTGGGCGTATTGGCGATTTTTTGGCTGATGGTGCGCAAGGCGGTGGCGCTGTGAGGGCGCTATCCAACAACCAACAGCCAACCAACGGCTATGCTGCGCGCCCAACGAAGTCCTGCAGAGAGGTGCAAACGATGAAATACCGCAGCGCGTGGCTGGCGGCCGTGGGTGGCCTATTGATGAGCGCCGTGCTCAGCGCAGGGCAATTGGCAGATCCGGCAGAGCCTAGCGGCACTACGCAAGCGCCGCCGATGCTGAACATGGACAACTTTCCGCTGAAAACCGGACCCGATGCACCCATTGCCGGGCGCGTTGGCGCGCCGGCTTTGGGGCTAGCTTTTACTCGGCCAGAATCCTGGCGCGCCGATGATGTGCGCTGGCGCGAGATGACCATCGCCCAATTACCGGAAGTGCAAGCCATCGCAGAAGCCGCCGGTGTGCTTGAGCTGGTCGCGGCGGATGGTAGCGTTGAACCTTTGTTGACCTTGTATCGGGTGCCACTGGTGGCTTGGCGTGATGCGGATCGACAGGGTAAAGCGGGGCCAGGGCGCATCGCCATCACCACCGGTGACAAGGGTTTCGTCGTGGTGCGACCCGGCGAAGAGCCCGGCTCGGCGCGTTTTGAGGCGCTGCGAGACGGCATTTATGACGCGATTGGCTCAATCGTTTTGTACGATCCAGAAGTCGAGGAGCCTAATCGAGATGCGCAGATGATTGGCGCATACGGCGGCAAGCTGGCAAATGGGCAGCCCATTTCGATTCGTTTGGATAGCCCCACTGGATTGCAGGTGAGCTGGGGCAGCAAGGCGCAGACCAGCTCGGGTTTTTGGTTCCACACCGATTCTCTGGTAACCATGCAACTGGCTGATGCCAAGGGCAAACTGGGCACGCTGATGCTGATGCACTTTGACGGCGCCGGTTTCGTCGTCATCGAATGGGATGAGGCGCTGTTCGGTAAATCAGGCATACGTCTGGAGAAAGCGCGGTGAGCAAAGCGGACCCAGTGCGCCAGTACTGGCTGCTGCTGGCGTTCGGATTGCTGCTGCTGAGTGCGGGCCTGGGCTTACGCGATCCGTGGCCCGCCGATGAACCGCGCTTTGCGCTGGTCGCCAAACAGATGGTGGAAAGCGGCCAGTGGCTGTTTCCGCATCGTGGCAACGAGCTGTATTCCGACAAGCCGCCGATGTTTATGTGGATGCAGGCGGCCGGTTACAGCTTAACCGGCTCCTGGCGCGTGGCTTTTTTGCTGCCGTCTTTGCTTTCCGGCATGTTGACACTGGTGTTGCTTTACGACTTGACGCGGCGTTTGCACGGGCGGCAGGTCGCCTGGATCGCCGCCGCAACGCTGCTTTTTACGCTGCAATTTACCGTGCAGGCGCGCAGCGCGCAGATCGATGGCACGCTGATCGGCATCATGACGCTAGCGGCCTACGGAATGCTGCGCCATTTGTTGCTGGGCCCCAATTGGCGCTGGTTCTGGATTGGTTGTTTCGCCGCCGGTTTTGGCACCATCACTAAGGGCGTGGCCTTTTTGGCGCTGTTTTTGATTCCGCTGGCCTTGCTGGGGCGGCGTTTGGGTTGGCAAGGTTTGCCCGCACGGCAGCCGGTCGACTTGGCTCGGGTGACGCTGGCCGCGTTGGCCTTTATTGGCGCGGTCGCCGTGTGGCTGGTGCCCATGTTGTGGGCGGTGTGGACTAACGACAGTCCCGCATACAGCGCTTATGCGCGCGATATTTTGTTTGGCCAAACCGCAACGCGTTACCTTGAGCCTACCCACCATATTTTGCCGCCCTGGTATTTCCTCGGCATCATTGTCACGCTGTGGTTGCCGGCCAGTTTTGCGCTGATTTGGACGATTCCGCATTGGTGGCGCCGTTGGCGGCGTGGCCATCGACCGGCACATGTCTGGTTGCCTTTGAGTTATGTGGTCCTGATTGTGGTGTTTTTTTCCATATCACCGGGCAAGCGTGATGTGTACATCATGCCGGCTCTGCCCATGCTGGTGTTGGCTTTGGCGCCGACGCTGCCCGCATTGCTGCAACGGCGCGCCGTACAGCACACCTTGTTTGCGTTTGCATTGTTGCTCGGCAGCGTGCTGACAGCCGCATCGGCTTACGCCATTTTGGGTGAACCCAAATACGCGGCGCAGTTGCGCGATTTGCGCGGGCTTGATCCTTGGCAGATCACTTTGGTGATGGGGTTAATCGGCCTGCTGATCGCGGGCCTTTGCAGGCCAGCACGGGGCGCACTGGCGCTGGCCGGCACGCTTACCGCCGTTTGGCTGCTGTATGGGTTTTGGGCCTATCCGGTCATCAATGATTCGCGTTCGGCCCGCGGCGTGATGCAGCGCGCTGGCGCACTGATTGGTGCGGACGCGCAGCTCGGCTTGCTTGGTTGGAAAGAGCAAAATTTGCTGATGGCCGATCGTCCCGCCACCGTTTTTGGTTTCCTTAAACCACGCGCGCAACAGGAATTGGCCGCGGTGGATTGGCTGCGCGCCGATCCCGACCAGCGCTGGGTTCTGGCTCAACCCTTGTCGCTGCAAGCCTGTTTTTTGGCCGAGCGCGGCACCGTGGTGGGTGAGGCAAACCGTCGCCGCTGGGTGCTGGTCAATGCCGGGGCGCTGCGTGAGACCTGTTTGCCGCATTCCATCGAGGCCAAAACGCAACGCAAAGTGGCGAACTTCTGAGTGCACCTGTCAGTTAGCGGTAGCGGCCCAGCCCTGGTCTTGATCCACGGCTGGGCCATGCATGGTGGTGTATTTGCACCGCTGCTGCGTGAGCTGGAGCCGCATTTCCAGTGTTATGTGATTGATTTGCCTGGACATGGCCTGAGCGATGAGCGCGGCTTAGCTTTTCATCAAACCGTCGACCGCTTGCTGACAATGTTGCCAAGCGCGCACTGGCTCGGTTGGTCCTTAGGTGGATTGTTTGCATTGGAAGCCGCGCTGCGCGCGCCAGATCGGGTTTTGAGCGTGGTGCAGATCGCCGCATCGCCGCGGTTTGTGGTCGGCGCTGATTGGCCACATGCGGTATCGCCAGCCGTTTTTTCGCAGTTTGCCGACGATTTAGCGCGTGACTATGCGGCTACGATTGAGCGTTTTTTGGCTCTGGAAGTGCAGGGTGATGCGCACGCCCGCAGCGAAATCCGCTGGCTCCGTGAGCGTTTGGCGTTATGTCCGCCATCCGATCCGCGCGTGCTGGTCGATGGTTTGGCCATTTTGGCCCAGACCGATTTGCGCGCAGAGCTTGCGCACCTGCAAATGCCCAGCTTGTGGATCGCCGGCAAACGCGATCGTTTGGTGCCGTGGGCCGCGCTGCAAGCCGCCGCCAACGCCGCACCGGGCGCACGCTTCGTGCTCATCGAAGGCGCCGGCCATGCCCCGTTTCTAGGACACCCTCGCCAAGTTGCCGCCGCCATTTTGGCGGCCCTGTCAGGACCGTAGGCGGCTAGCGCGCGCTTGAATCAGATGGGCTAACACGCTGATCGCGATTTCGTGGGGTGTTTGTGCGCCGATGGCCAAGCCGACGGGCGCCTGCAATGCGGACAACGACTGCGCGTGCTGCGTTGGCAATGCGGCTAGTACGGCAGCAATGCGTTTGCGGCTGCCCATCATGCCGAGGAACGCAAACTGCGCGCCGGCGAATACCCGCAGCGTATCGACGTCACTGTGAAAATCGCGGTTCAGCAACACCGCGTAGATGTCCCGCTGAGTGTCAAGCGCAAGGTGCAATTGCGCAAAATCACCGCTCAATACCTGTGCGCCGGGAAACTGCGTGGCGTGTGCATACTCGGGGCGTGGGTCAAATATCCACAGATCAAAATCCACTGATTGCGCTAGTTCGTAGAGCGCGGCGCCGCAATGCCCGCCGCCGACGATCAACAATCGCGCATCCGGCGCAATCACCCGCGCGCCGCTGGGATCGCCGACATCAGCGCCGCGCAGTTCAACCGGCAGACCGCCGCGCAAAGCGCTGGCAATCTGCGCGGCGCGCTGGCCCGAATCGTCAGCGCACCAGCGCCGCAGCGCCAACAGCATGCTGCCACCACAAACACCGGCAGAATCGCTGCCGCCGGTCAGATCAATCCGCACTAGGTCGGCAGCGCTGCGCTGCTCAAGCAGATTGCGCGCGGCCGCCAACACGCGCGCTTCAGCGAGTCCGCCGCCGATGCTAAATTCGGCCCAATCGGGGCCGATCAACATGCGTGCGCCACGCTTGCGAGGGGTCGCTCCACGCGTGTTGAGCACGCTGGCGAGCACCAGCGCGCCGTCCGTAAGGCGCGTCGCCAGCCGGCTAAACAGCCGTTCGTCCAAAATCTAAGCCCGCGCTAGATGGTCGCCTTTTCGCCCATGTAATGGGTGAAGTTGAGCACGTAGTCATCGTAGTTTTCTTCCAGCATCGCTCGATACTGTGCAATAAAGAATTCCACTTTCTCGGCTTTGTTCGATTTCATGTCCTCCGCATTGGGAAAACCCAGCGCAGAAACCCACGCGTTCAATCTGGCTGCGGCAAACAGCGTGGAAGCACTGACCCGGCCCGGTTTGAGTTCGTCTAACTGTGAGTTAGCCAGTTGAATGATGGCGTCAGCACGTTGGTATAACTGCTTTTGTTCGTCGGTCATCGGTTTTTTCCAAAATAAGGCGAGTTTGTGAAAGGGTGGTTAGATTTGCAGCAGGTTTAGCACTTACTCTCCGCGCGCCGCGGCCAACCCGAGTGCGGCAATGGTGGGCACCATTTTGCCGGTAGTATCGGCTTGCGTGCTGGAGGCATTGCCTTGCGTTGCGCGTTTAGCCACGCCCTGGGCAATGGCGGCGAGACGGAAAAAGTTAAACGCCAGGATGAATGGCCAATCGTTGAACACCTCGCGACCGCTGAGCGCCGCGTAACGCGCGACAATGGCCGCTTCGCTGGGGATGCCCAGCGCGAGTCGATCCAAACCCATCAATCCAGGGATCACCGGGTTGCGCGGCAGCCGCAGCGCCATGCAAAAATAGCCCAAGTCGGACAAGGGATGCCCCAGCGTAGACAATTCCCAATCGACCACCGCGCGGATCTGCGCAGCATTCGACGCGAAATCGTTGTCGCCTACCGCAAAAATCAGGTTGTCGATGCGCCAATCGCCGTGCACCAAAGACACCGCACCATCGTCGGCGGGCAGATGGGTGTGCAACCACGTCATCAGCTCTTCCATCACCTCGTAACGCTGCATTTCGCTGGCGCGATATTGCTCGCTCCAACGCTTCAACTGCCGCGCAAAATAGTTACCGGGTTTGCCATAGTCAGCCAGCCCGGCAGCGGCCACATCCACGCGATGCAGCGCCGCGAGCACGCGCAGAATTTCGTCGTAACAGTCAGCGCGTTCTTCGGGCGACAAATCGGGTAATGCCGGGTCCCAAAAAATGCGCCCGGGCACATGACTCATCAGATAAAATATCGAGCCGATGACGCTGTCGTCAGTACATAAATGCAGCGGTTTGGCGACTGGCACGGCGCTCGATTCCAGCGCGCTCAGCACTTTAAATTCGCGATCCACCGCGTGTGCCGAGGCCAATAACTGTCCCGGCGGTTTACGGCGCAACACATAGGTGCCAGAAACTGCCTCAATCAGATAAGTAGGATTGGACTGCCCACCCTTGAACTTGCTTGCCGTCAGTGGGCCAACGAAACCCGGCAGATGGTCAGCCAGGTAGGCGGCGAGGGCGGCTTCTGGTAGGGCGAACGGATCGGTCATATTGATTCATGCTGTGCAGTCGCTTTGAGCATAACGCGCGCGCATGCGCGGTGCTGGCGCACGGCCAGCATGCGTGCACTGTTGTTGTGCAGCGCAACCATCGATACATGCGGTAAAGTGTTTAAAAACAACACGTTGGGCAGCACCCGTGGTGGCATGGCATTTGCGACAAGGATTCAGCAGTGTGTGGCCTGGGGGCCTGTACTGCGGGGGAAGTGCCCCGCGCGCCGCACCGGGGCCGACGCGCGGGGTCCTTCATTTACGCACTACCAGTGAAGCCCAGCTGCCGCCAAGCTTCGAAAACCACTACCGCCACCGCGTTGGATAGATTCAGGCTGCGTGAATCAGCGCGCATCGGCAGACGCAATAGGCGATCGACAGCAAACTGCGCGCGTACCTGCGCTGGCAATCCGCGTGTTTCGCAGCCAAACAACAAGGCATCGCCGCTGGCAAATTGGGTTTCATAGGGCGAGCGCTGACCGTGGGTACTGAGCGCAAAACAGCGCGGCTGGTGCAGACCAGCCAAGCATGCATCCAGATCAGGCCAAGTTTTCAGACTGGCGTACTCGTGGTAATCCAAACCCGCACGCCGCAATCGCGTGTCGTCCAGTTCAAATCCGAGTGGTTCGATCAGATGCAAAGACGCGCCCGTATTGGCCGCCAGGCGAATCACATTGCCTGTATTCGGCGGAATCTCAGGCTGATAGAGGATGATATTGAGCATGAGCGCATGCTCGCATGACAACGGGCCACGCGGCGCTGCCGGCTGCTCTCAGATCGGCTTGCCCCGTACCCCGTTTAACCACAATGGAGTTGCCCTTGTCCCTGCTCTTCGACAACCGTTACGTGCGCGATTTACCCGGTGATGCCAACGCCAGCCCGCAGACTCGTCAAGTTCTGGGCGCTGCTTATTCCCGCGTCTTGCCTACGCCGGTGTCAGCGCCGCGTCTTTTGGCGTATTCGCCGGAGGTGGCATTGTCCATCGGTTTGAGCGCGGAAAGCGTCGAATCTGCTGATTTTGCGCAAGTTTTTGCGGGTAACCAGCTGTGGCCGGGCATGCAACCTTACGCGGCAAACTACGGCGGACACCAGTTTGGTCGTTGGGCTGGGCAATTGGGTGATGGTCGCGCGATCAGTTTGGGCGAAGTGATCGGTAGCAGCGGCGTGCGCCACGAATTGCAGCTCAAAGGTGCGGGGCGTACGCCCTATTCGCGACATGCCGACGGCCGCGCGGTGCTGCGTTCCTCGCTGCGCGAGTTCGTCTGTTCGGAGGCCATGCATTACCTGGGTGTACCGAGCACGCGCGCGCTGTCGCTGATCGGCAGCGGCGATCAAGTAGTGCGCGATATGTTTTACAACGGCAATCCGCGCGCCGAACCGGGGGCGATTGTCTGTCGCGTGGCGCCTTCTTTTATCCGTTTCGGCCATTTTGAACTGCCGGCGGCGCGCAAAGACCTCGAATTATTGGAGAAACTGGTCGACTTCACTTTGGCACGCGATTACCCGCAGTTGACCGGAAGTACCGAACAGCGGCGCGCCGCGTGGTTTATCGAGATTTGCGAGCGCAGCGCACGGCTCATTGCCCAATGGATGCGCGTCGGTTTTGTGCACGGCGTGATGAATACCGATAACTTGTCGATTCTGGGTTTGACGATCGACTACGGCCCCTACGGTTGGTTGGAACCCTTCGACCCGGATTGGACACCGAACACCACCGATTTTGCAGGCCGTCGTTATGCATACGGGCGGCAACCGGAGATTGGCCAGTGGAATTTGTCCGCACTGGCCGGCGCGTTGCTGCCGTTATTTCCGGACGAGGCGCCGCTGCAGGAGGGTTTGCGGCGCTACGGCGAATTATTTGGCAGCGAACATGCACGCTTGACCGCCGCGCGTTTTGGCTGGCAGTCGATGGAAGAGGCCGATTTGGCCCTGGCGCGCGATTTTTTTGGTTTGTTACAGCGATGCGAAGTCGATTTAACCCTGGCTTTTCGACATCTGACCGACTTGGATTTGGCGGCACCGGTTATCGACACGTTGATACCCGCGTTTTACGCCCCCGAGCGCGTGGCAGCGCAGGCGAGCGAGTGGAACGCTTGGTTGCACGCCTACGCGGCCCGTGCGTTAGCCGATCCTAGGCCTGCGGCGCAACGGCGCAACGCCATGCAGGCGACCAATCCGCTCTACGTGCCGCGCAATTATTTGGCTCAAGTGGCCATCGACGCCGCCGAACAAGGGGATGTTGCGCCGCTGCACGAATGGTTGGATACCTTGCGACAACCGTACACCGAACAGGCGGGTCGCTCACACCACGCGCAACGCCGCCCCGAATGGGCGCGCGAACGGGCGGGCTGTTCGATGTTGTCGTGCAGCTCGTAGCCACCAACCCACAATGCCCTAGTCTGTGCGCTGGCCCATATTGGAGTAGATGCACTAGCCATCTACTCAGATTAGCTTCACAATCGCCACGCCCCGTTTCAAACCTAATAATGCATCAGGAGACTCACCATGCGATTTCGCCTATTGACGGCTGCCCTGCTCGCGGCAATTTCTGTTCCGGCTTTCGCCCAGGACGCCGAAGAAGCATCCGGCCCGTTTTCGTTCAATCTCGGCGTCGTCAGCGACTACGCCTTCCGCGGCGTTTCCCAAACTAACGAAGGTCCAGCGGTCCAGGGCGGCATTGACTGGTCGCATGACAGTGGTTTGTTCGTCGGCACTTGGGCGTCCAACGTCGACTTTGTCGATGGTGACCAAGCCAATTTTGAGTTCGATTTTTACGTGGGTTGGGCCGGCAATTTTTCGGACACCCTCAGCTACAAAGCCACGCTGCTGACCTATGTTTACTCCGACCAAAGCGCCTACAACTACACGGAACTGCTGTTCGGTTTGGGTGTGGGTGATTACCTGGGCTTCCAGATCGGTTATTCGAACGATGTGTTCAATTCGAGTGAAACTGGCATCTATTACCAAGCGACCGGCACCTACCCGTTGCCGTGGGGCGAGCTGACCTTAAACGGCGCAGTGGGCCATTATGATCTAGAGGACTCCAATGACGGGTCCTACGAGGACGTATTGGTCGGTTTGTCTAAGTCCTTTGGGCCAATGACCGTCGATTTGAACTATGTGCACGCCACTGACGGCGTCGAATGGGGCGAAAACGGCGGCACTCGCGTGCTGCTGGCCACCAAGTGGGCTTGGTGATCGCTCAGCTGATTTAGAAAAAAAACGGGGGCTACGGCCCCCGTTTTGCGTCTGCGCGTATCGCACGCAAACGACTACGCCATCCTTGCATCTGACGCGCGATACTGTGCAGATGACAAACCATTCCGCGGTAACGCATCGGGTTCAGATCGCCGGCAGCGCTAAGGCATTTGACGTGCAACTGGGCGAGACAGTGCTGGCAGCCGCGCGCCGCGCTGGCTTGGCGCTACCGTACAGCTGCCTATCGGGCAGTTGCGGCAGTTGCAAGGGGCAGCTTTTGCAGGGCGCGGTTGAATACCCGTACAACCCGCCAAGCGCGCTGTCTGATGCAGAGCGCGCAGCCGGGCAGGCTTTGTTGTGTCAGGCGGTGCCGGTGGGCGATTTGACCATGGCGATCCGCGAAGTGGAGGCGATTGCCGGCATCCCGATTCGCCAATTGGCGGTCAAAGTCGCTGCCAAAAATCGCCTCTGCGACGATGTGATGGAACTCAAGTTATTGCCCGCCAAGCGCGAGGCTTTTAACTATTTGCCCGGCCAATATCTGGATATTTTGCTGCCAGAAGGCAAACGTCGGGCCTTTTCAATTGCCAATGCGCCGCAACATGGCGATACGCTGGATTTGCACATACGGCGCATCGCCGGTGGTGGATTCACCCAGTTTGTGTTTGACGAATTGCGCTTGGGCCAGGTGCTGCGCATCGAGGCGCCGCTCGGCACCTTTGTTCCGCGCGAAGGTGGCGATCGGCCGATCGTGCTGATGGCTGGCGGCACCGGTTTCGCGCCGATCAAAGCGATCGTCGAACATCTGATTGATCGCCATTCCCAGCGCGCTTTGCACATTTACTGGGGCGCGCGGCATGTCAGCGATTTGTATTTGGAATCCCTGTGCCGCAGCTGGCAAACTGCGCATCACAATGTGCGCTACACCCCGGTTTTATCCGAGGCCACCGCTTTGGAGCGCAACCAATACCGGTCCGGTCCGGTCCACGAGGCGGTATTGAAGGACTTCCCCGATCTGTCGCGCTTTGACCTTTATATGAGTGGCCCGCCGCCGATGATCGAAGTGGGTCGACGTAGTTTTGTCGCCGCGGCCCTGCCGGAAGATCGTTTGTATTACGATTCCTTCGATTACGCGCCGGACGTACTCGCCGCGCTGATCCGCGCCCGCGCGCAGGCTGCTGGAGAGTTTTGAGCTGGGATGGCCTGCACGATCGATCCTCCACCAAACGGAGTCATTACCCTGGAAACCTCAGTTGACCGCTTCCCATCACCCATAACGCGATGATTCTTTTGACTTTTCAGCACTTTGATCAGTGCACCTATGGTGTGGGTCCGCTACGTCGCAGATTGTACGGTTCTGGCTGCGCATGGCTGCGCATGGCTGCGTTGCAACTCGTTGGAATAGAATAACTATTCCCTCGGTCTGGCGGCGCAGCCGCCAGCCGTTCAAGCCGGCGTGCGGCATGCCGCG
>CAZLSB010000066.1:0-16430 GCA_964561825.1 uncultured Xanthomonas sp. | reverse complement strand
CCGGAAAGCGCGCTTTCCGGGCGCGCAGAACTACGCTTTGATAGCGTGAATGACGGGCACACTGGAATGCTGCGCCTACGCGGCGGCAACGAGCAATTCGCACTGCACGTCGACGCCGTGCAGCGCCGCAATGACAATTACGACTTGCCAGATGGTGGTCAGCAAGCCAATAGCTTCCTGGACACCGACACCGCCAGCGTCGGCGCTTCCTTGCTTGGCGACTGGGGTTTTCTTGGCCTTGCGATCTCGCGCTACGAGGATAGCTACGGCAATCCTGGTGAGCCGGGAGATGCAGACGCCGGCGAACCGGGCGTTTTTCTAGCTATCGATCAGGACCGCGTGGAACTCAAGGGCGGCTTAAATGCACCCTTCGCGGGCGCTCGGTATCTGCGCTACAGCCTTGCCAGCACCGACTATCAGCACATTGAGTTTGAAGGTGAGGAAATCGGTACGAAGTTTGTCAAAGATGCCACTGAGGGCCGTATCGAGCTCACCCACGAAGCAATTGGCGGCTGGCTGGGGGCGGTCGGTGTGCAGCTCAATCGCAGCGAGTTTGAAGCGATCGGTGAGGAAGCCTTCGTGCCGCGCACGCAGTCGCGCAGCAGCGGGCTGTTCGTGGTTGAGCAGTATAAATGGGATGCCGTGCAACTCGATCTGGGTGCGCGTATTGACCGGGTCAGCAGTGATCCGGATGGCTCGCCAGAACGTAGCTTCAGTCCGCTGAGCCTATCCGCTGGCGCCATCTGGACTTTAAGCGAAACCTGGGAGATTGTTGCCAATCTGGATCACGCGGAGCGCGCGCCGGCCGAAGAAGAGTTGTTTGCCGATGGTCCGCACGTTGCCACCGGTTCCTACGAAATCGGCGACCCTAATTTGACCGAAGAAGCCGCCAATCAACTGGAGATTGGCCTGCATTTTCACAGCGAGCGTTTCGACGCGAAGCTGTCGGCCTATCACAACCGTTTCAACAATTTCATTTACCTAGTTGATACCGGCGAGTTCGACGGCGCAGGTGACGAGGCCTTGCCGATTCGCCAATGGACCCAGGACGATGCCCATTTCCGCGGATTTGAAGCGGAGGCCACGCTGCAGTTGGCCGACAATGCCACTGGCAATTGGGCGCTGCGTCTGTTCGGCGACAGCGTGCGCGCCACGCTAAACGACGCGGGCAACGTGCCACGCATTGTCCCCTCCCGGCTTGGCAGCGAATTGCGTTGGTTCAGCAACGGCTGGCGCGCAAATCTGAGCGTTGTGCGTTCCGCCAAGCAGGATGATGTGGCAGACAACGAAACGCCAAGCGCTGGATACACCATGATCAACGCCGGTGGCGCCTACCATTGGGACGTGGGCGACGTGGGTTGGGAAGCCTTTGTAGACGCCCGAAATTTAACCGATCAACAAGCGCGCGTGCACACCTCGTTCCTGAAAGACGTCGTCGAATTGCCTGGCCGCGGCATTGCATTGGGCTTGCGGGTGCAGTTTTAGCGAGCTGCGCTATCACTCAGCAACCTCAAGACACCCAGCAGCCATCCGCCCAGCCTCACAACGCATCTCACGCGCAAAGCCCGACAGGCTGCTAGCCGGCTCTAAAGCCGGCTAGCGTTTTGTCCCGTCCTGAAACTACTCGAAGCCGTTGGCGAACACGTTGTTTGGCAGCTCGCCGCACACGTTTGTTCCTACCGTGCAGGCAATTGCGCGGGTCACGGTGAGTTTTTGGCCGGCGGACAATGCGGGCGTATTAACGGAGAACGAGGTGAGCACGGTGCCTGTGCCCGCGGCCTGGATGCCCACCGTCGCGGACGAACCCGACGCACCACCGCCATTGCCGATCACCGTTGTGTAGAACACTTCGATTCGATTGGTGGTTTCAAACAGTCGCACGGTGAAGACGATGGTCGGCGCTACTGGGGTAGCCGCCCCACTCACGAAACGCACCGCGCGCCACTGGATGTCGAAGCTGCGATTGGGCGCCACGCCGGTTACCTGGGTGTAAATGCCACCGCCAGTAGCGACCGTGGTGCGCAGGTCCAGATCGTCCCAGAAGGGGAACAAGCTTGGGGCGGCATAGGCGGCGCTTGGCAGTGCGCCGTTGTTGATCGAGGACGATACGGTGCCAGCGTTGAATACCAGCACACCGTTGGTATCTGCACGCAATTGCGTGACCGGCGTGCCGTACACCTGAAACGCAAAGCCGCCCGGCAAGGTCACCGGCACGATCACATTGTCATCTTGACTGCCCGTTACCAGCGTGGATCCGGTGGGCGCGGTCGTACCGGTCTCGCTGACAAAGTTGTAGTTGGTGGCCGGCGGGCCGCCAATCGGCAGATTGAAATTGAGCACGGTCGGCGGGCCGCCGCTGTAGTTCACCGTGTGGGTGAACGCCACCGAAGTGCCGCACACCATGCTCGGCGCCGTGCTGACTTGGTAGGCAATATCGTTGACTTGGCTGCCATCGGTGGGAATGTTGGGATACGTCGAGTTGCCTTGCGCGATGCTGACGCCAGGGGTAACGCTGCTTAGCACCGCGCTGACCACGGTCGCCGTAGTGCCGCCGCTATTGCCCACCGCCACATTGAGCGTATTGCACTCCCGTGGTTCGAGGATAGCGTTGCCGCTGGTGACCGTCGCCGGGCCAATACCTAACAAGGGGTTCGGACTCAACACCCGCAGGGTGAAGGACTTCGACGTTTGCGCGCCGCAACTGTCGCTGACCGAGACCGTAACTGGATAGTTGCCGAGCGTGGTGCCAGCCGTTGTGGTAATCGAAACCACACCATTCGGGGCCACGCTGACGGTGCCACCGCCCGGCAGCGTGGTGGGGCTGACGGTGACGCTGCTTTGGTTGCTGTTGGCGTCAGCGGGAGCTGCGGTTGGCGTGGCGGTGGTCGAGGCGCCGGCCGCGACGGTGCGCGTCGTGTAGGTGCCGAGTGTGGGGATACTGTTGTTCGACACGTTGATCGGAAACACCGCGGAAGCCTGGCTGCCGGTGCTGTCAACGACCCACAGCACGGCCGGGTAAGTGCGGAAACTCGGCAAGTTTGGTGCAGCAAGCAGACAACTGGCCGCTGCCGTGGCCGACACCGTGTTGCCGGTTACCTGCAAGCTCTGAATGGTCAACTCCGGATTGGGCGGATAGGTATCGGCGGTGACAGAAAACGGCGCAATGCCGTCAGCAATCGTCGCAATATTGCGTGTGGCCGGCGCCGGTGAGCCTTGTTGCGTGACGATCAGGTCAGCCGGGGCCAAGGACACGGTCACAGTGACCGGTGTGCCGCCGGCATCAATCTGGAAGTTGCCGTCGGTGATGTCAAAATAGGTATTGCCAGCAGCAATGCCGGTGCCATTGGCGGCTTCAATTTTGATGCGCGCGCGGCTGGTGTCGATATCCGGCAAGGTGACCGATTGCGCGCCATCATTCGGCGTGTTGGCGAGCAGCGTTTCAAAGGTGTATCCACCATCCAGAGAAATCAGGATATTGACCTGCGTGGTGCTGACCGGCGCTAGATCGGTGTTAGCTACCGACCAAGTCACCGCCAGTGAGGCGCCGCCGGTTTGTTCACCCGTGACGTTGCCGACCAAAAACGGTCCGACATCAGCGACTGCCGTGACTAGCACGTCGGCGGAGTGGCCCAGACCGCCGCCACCGGCGCGACCATCGCGCGCGGTGACACGGAAATTCATCACCCGTGTGCCGGTGGCCGGATTCGGCAGGATTTCGCCGGGCAAGTAGGTGCCGGCTGCCGGAGGCAAGGTGATTGTCGCGGGCGGCTGGTTGGCATTGTCAAGGATGTAGCGCAGCGACGGGAAAATGCGCGTCGGCGAGGTGCTCGCCGGGAAGGAGCGGAATAGTGGTGCGGTCACGTTGTCGCCGGTAGCGCTCGGAGAGCCCTGCGGGCCGGTGTCCACCTGTTCCCAATTGTAGGTGAGCACATCGCCGACGTTGGGGTCGGTGGCCGCTGCGGTCAATTGGAACGGGGTGCGTTCTGGCATCGTCATGTTGGCCGGTGCGGTCAGATTGGGCGGATCGTTGCCGGTGGGTGTGGTTGTGCCGCAAACGGTGTTGCCGTTGCCCGGTCCGCCGTTATTGATGATCTGCCAAATCTGCGTAAAGCTGCGCGCATGGAAATAGGCGTCGCTATTGGGCAGCAGATTGTCCGGGCAGATGCCCGCGTACGCCATGATGGTGGTGCCGCTGCCCGGTTCCATGGCCGCCGTGGCGGTCCATTGCCCGCCTCCGCCGCAGCCGTTCCAAGTGTGGCTGCCGCCTAGTTGGTGGCCCAGTTCATGCGCCACAAAATCGATGTCAAAGATATCGCCACGCGGCGGGTTTAATGAGGTGTATCCGCGCGCTTTGGAGGTGCCGCAGACATTACCGAGCGGGACAATCGCGCCGCCGCCGCCGGAACCGCCCACTGCATGGCCCAGATCGTAGTTGGCAATGCCGATCGCGTTGTTGATGGTGTTTTGAATGGTCAAGGAGGGGCTCGTCGGTGTAACTCCGATCGGACCGACGTTCGAGTTGGTGTAGACGATCAGATCATTATTGGCGACCAGCACCAGACGCAGCGCGAATTCGCGCTCAAAGATACCGTTCAAGCGGTTCACCATCGTGGTCAGACCGGCAATGCCGTCCGCCACGGTGCCACCGAAGGCATTGGTGTAAGACGAAGTAGCCGCTATCGCCGTCCGATAGGTGCGCAGGCTGCTGCCGGCTGGGTTGTTTGGCGTCGGGCCGCCGGCAAGCTTCGCCGGCAGCGTGGCTGGAAGATGCGGGTCGGAGCCGTCGGTGCCACAACGATACTGCTTGCCGGAGTCGCCAAAACCGCGGCGCGAATACACCACGTAGTGGTATTCGTCCTGAACCTGGTAGGGATCGATGTAGAACTCACTGCTGCCCAGAACTTGAGCGTGAAAACCCTTGGGTGTGATGTCTAGCCGCAGCGTGGCGTTGGCATCGTCCAGTCCCTGGCCAGCGTAGGTGCGGATATCCGGGAACTTGGCTGCCAGTGCGGCTTCCATCACCGGCGACTCAACCAACGCGAAGCGCGCAAACTGGCCGTCGGGCATCGGTAGGGACAGGATCACCGGGCTGGCGCGCGTGGCCAATTGACCTTCCATCGGCGCCTGCTGCAGCAGGTTGCGCAAAACACCGAAATTGAGTTCCACCGTCCTGGCTTGCTGCGGAGCAACCCAGCGCTGGCCGCGGTTGGCAATATCGTTGGGATCGACATCGCGCCAGAGTGCCTCGTTGGCAAAGGCGCTCGCGCCAAGAAGGCTGCAGAGCAGCGCAAACGCTGCCTTCAAGTGAGAAGTTTTGTTCATGGTTGGCCCCGCAGATCGAGTGGACTGGGCGGGAAGTGCACTGCACCTCGCTACGCCTCGCGGATGACTATAACCAGCCATCGCGGGCGTCAGTATACCGGCACTGGCAAGCCGATTTAGCAGCTTATCGGCGTAGAGATCAGCAGCGAGCGCGCGAATGAGTGCCAGCAAGCCGATTCCCATCCGTCAGTCAAATCGCCCGCTGCCCACGCCTTGCGCTGTGCGCCAGCAGACAGAGGGCAGCGGCATGGCCCCGTAGTGTTGCCTTCGAAGTCGTTCAGTGAGCCTGGCAGCGGTCACGTCGGCGAACACGTTCATGACTACGGATGGCTACCAGCCATGACCGTTTGGCTGATTCCCACAGGCGGATACGATGAAACCCGGTTTATGGGTCAGGACGGTGTTGCGCGGCGCGCGCGCTCGGGACAAAGGTGCCTTTGACGCTGCGGCGCTCGATCAGACGCCATTGCGCGCTGAACTCTACAGCGTGGATCAGATGGAGCAGCATGGTCGTTGGCTGGCTGGCACCCATCAAATCAGCAAAAGCGCGTCGCATGACCGTTTGTTGAAACGTCTGGATGATAATCAAACGAGTCTGATTGAGAGCTGCTCGGTGCTCACCGCGGCAGTCAAGGCGCGTTTGCCGATTGTTCCGGCCGGCGAATGGTTGCTCGACAATTTCCATCTGATTGACGAGCAAATTCGCACCGCACGTCGCCATCTGCCGAAAAACTACAGCCGCGAACTGCCGCGACTGGCGGAGGGATCCGCCGCCGGGCTGCCGCGCGTTTACGATCTCGTGTTGGAGGTGATTTCGCACGGCGATGGTCGGGTGGACGCGGAAATGCTTAGGCGCTTTGTGGCGGCCTACCAAACTGTCACCAGCTTGACTCTGGGTGAACTCTGGGCCATCCCGATCATGTTGCGCTTGGCACTGATCGAGAATCTGCGCCGCGTCGGCGCGGGTCTCGCGGCTGCCCGCGCGCACGTCAATCTGGCTCAGGATTGGGCCACTCGTATGATCGATATCGCCGCCGACGATCCGAAAAGTCTGATCCTGGTTATCGCCGATATGGCGCGCTCGCGGCCGCCGATGTCGGGCGCCTTTGTCGCCGAATTGGCGCGGCGCCTGCAGGGTCAGGGGCCGGCGTTGGCTTTGCCTTTGACCTGGATTGAACAAAGGCTGGCCGAATCGAGTTTGACCACCGAGGTCATGGTGCTGGCCGAGAACCAGCAACAAGCTTCCGATCAGGTCTCCATTAGCAATTCGATCGGCAGCTTGCGTTTCCTGGGCGCCATGGACTGGCGCGAGTTCGTTGAGACGATGAGCGCGGTCGAGCAGCTATTCAAACTCGATCCGACCGGCATTTATGGCGCGATGGATTTCGCCACGCGCGACCAGTATCGCCAAGTGGTGGACCGCCTCGCTAAACGCAGTGTGAAGTCCGAAATTGAAGTAGCCAGCGCCGCGGTCGAACTGGCCAGGCTGGGTGCAGCGAGTGGCCAAAGTCATTTGGCGCACCTGGGCTACTATTTGATCGACGCTGGTTTGGACGAGCTGGAAGCTGCGGTGCAGGTGCGTTTGCCATTGCTGGCGCGGCTTCGATTTGCGCGTCGCCCGCGGTTTTTGTACCTGACGGCGATGCTGTTGTTGTCATTCCTGTTGGCCGGCATGTTCTTGCTGTTTGCACGCGCCGACGGGCTGTCTAACTGGGCTTTGTTATGGGTTGCGGCGCCAAGCTTGTTGGTCGCCAGCCAACTGGCCACTGCGCTGTGCAATTGGTTGGCAACGCTATCGGTCAGTCCCAAACGTCTGCCGCGCATGGACTACGCGCTCGGTCTGCCGGCAGATATGCGCACCTTGGTGGTGGTGCCTAGTTTGATCGGCAGTGCTGCGGATGTGGACGATTTACTGGAAGGGCTAGAAGTCCGCTTTCTCGGCAATCGCGATGCGCATCTGCATTTCGCCTTGCTCACCGATTACAACGACGCCGCCAGCGAAGTGCTGCTCAGCGACGCTGTGTTGCTGCAGCGCGCGCAATACGGCATTGAGGCGCTCAACGCCAAATATCAGGAAGCCGACGGTAGTCGCTTTTTGTTGTTTCACCGTCCGCGGCGCTGGAATCCTTCGGAAGGCGTTTGGATGGGCGAGGAGCGTAAGCGCGGCAAGCTGGCTGATTTGAACGCGCTATTGCGCGGCCATGGTGCGCAGCGTTTTGCACGGGTGGTCGGCGACCTTGATGCGCTCGGCCCGTTCCGTTACATCATTACCTTGGACACCGACACCCAGTTGCCGCGCGAGACGGCGCGGCAACTGGTCGGTGCGATGGCGCATCCGTTGAATCGACCACGTTTCGACGCGGCACGGCGGCGCGTCTGCGGAGGTTACGGCATTTTGCAGCCACGCATGGCCGCTACCCTGTCCGGGGCGAATCGCTCGCGTTATGCGCAGTTGTGTGGCAGTGAGCCGGGCATTGATCCTTATACCCGCTCGGTTTCCGACGTTTATCAAGATGTGTTTGGCGAAGGCTCCTTTATCGGCAAAGGCATCTATGACATTGATGCGTTTGAATGGAGCTTGGGTGGCCGGCTGCCGGAAAATCGCATTCTCAGTCACGATTTGTTAGAGGGCTGTCACGCGCGTTCCGGATTGATCAGTGATGTGCAACTGTACGAGGACTATCCCACCCGCTATGAGGCCGATGTCAGCCGGCAGGTGCGCTGGATTCGCGGTGATTGGCAAATCGCGCAGTGGCTGTTGCCACGCGTGCCGGGTGCCGACGCCAAACGCCTAGATAACCCGCTCACGCCGTTATCGCGTGGCAAAGTCCTGGATAATCTGCGGCGCAGTGTGTTGCCCGCCGCACTGTTGCTGTTATTGCTGAGCGGCTGGGCTTTGGCGCAAGCGCCGCTGCTGTGGACACTGGCGGTGCTCAGCGTAATCGCCTTGCCACCGGTATTGATTGCCATGGTGGATGTCTGTCGTAAGCCGATGGATGTCGCGCTGATGGCGCATGCGCGCAGTGTTCTGCAGGCCTTGCGCCATAGTTTTGCGGTGGCGCTGTTTCGCCTGGCGTGCCTGCCGTATGAGGCCTACGTTAATGTGGATGCGATCGTGCGCACGCTGTGGCGCATGTACATCAGCCGACGTCTGCTGCTGGAATGGCGGGTGTCCAGTGCCAGCGCGCGCCGCCCGCAGCTGCGCCTGCGCGACAGCTACCGCAGCATGTGGTTTGCGCCGACGCTGGTCATCGCCGTGCTCGCCGTCGGCGCTTTGCGACCCGGCGCGTGGTTGGCTGCGGCACCGTTATTGGGTTTGTGGCTGGCCGCGCCGGCTTTGGCCTATTGGCTGAGTTTGCCGCTGCGCCGCACGCAAATCACGCTGGCCGCGGAACAAAGCCTGTTCCTGCAGCGCATCGCGCGCAAAACTTGGGCGTTTTTCGATCAGTTTATGGTTGCCGAAGATCATTGGCTGCCGCCCGATAATTATCAGCTGTTGCCGGGGCCAGTCACCGCCCATCGAACCTCGCCCACCAATATGGGCTTGGGCCTGCTGGCTAATCTGGCAGCGCATGATTTTGCCTACATCAGCGCGGCCTCGCTGTTGACGCGCTGTGCGCAAACCTTGATCAGCATGGCGCGGCTGGAACGCCATCAAGGCCACTTTTACAACTGGTACGACACGCACAGCTTGCAGCCACTGCCACCGCGCTACATTTCATCGGTCGACAGTGGCAACTTGGCCGGTCACTTAGTGACACTGAGGATCGGCCTGTTAGCACTACCGTACCAGCCGATCAGCTCGCCGCGCTTATTTGCCGGCCTGAGCGATGCCTTGGCGGTCGCTGAGCACACCTGGGGCGACACGAGCGCCACGCTGCTGCGCATGCGCCGGCAATTGGACACCCTGCGCAATCAGTCGCCAAACACGCTACGCACGCAAGTGCGCGGCTTGCAGGCCTTGGCCGAGTTGGCCGCCGACATGGTCGCCGCGCAAGGTGGCGATGCCGATCAGCAGTATTGGATTGATGCCGTTTGGCGTCAGTGTCTGGATCTGAGTGAAGACTTGGTTTTTCTGGCGCCTTGGCTTAGCCACCCGGCGGGCCATGGTGCCGATGCGCCGGCTTTCGATGAACTCGTCCAGCAGGGTTTGCAGCTTGAGTTGGGCGCTATTCCCACCTTACGCGCACTAGCCGGGCTGCGGGTGACGCTGGCACCGCTGATCACTGTTGAGGACCAGTCATCCAGTTCATCCGCTGCAGATTGGCGCCAAGACCTGCCTGCACTGCTGGCGCTGGGCCGCGAACGCGCGCGCCAGCGCATCGCGACGACCAGCCAGGTAGCAATGCAGGCCAACGATTTTGCGCAAATGTCCTACGCATTTTTGTACGACAGCGCGCGCCATCTGCTGGCCGTGGGCTACAACGTCGATCATTTCCGGCGTGATACCAGTTACTACGATCTGCTGGCTTCTGAAGCCCGACTCACCTGTTTTGTGGCGATCGCTCAAGGGCAGTTGCCGCAGGAGAGCTGGTTTGCGTTGGGCCGTTTGCTGACCAGCGCCGGCGGCGAGCCGATCCTGGTGTCGTGGAGCGGATCGATGTTTGAGTACCTGATGCCGATGCTGGTGATGCCGAGCTACGCCGGCACGTTGCTCGATCAGACCTGTCAGGCCGCGGTGGCTCAGCAAATTGCTTACGGCAATCAGCGTGGACTGCCGTGGGGCGTGTCGGAATCGGGCTATTACACCTTCGATGCCAGTCTCAACTACCAGTACCACGCCTTCGGTGTGCCGGGTTTGGGACTGAAACGCGGTTTGGCGGAAGACTCTGTAGTCGCGCCCTATGCCTCTGCGCTGGCGCTGATGGTGGCGCCAGAAGCCGCCTGTAGCAACTTACAGCGGCTGTCCGAAGCCGGTTTGGAGGGCCGTTTTGGCTTTTTTGAGGCGATCGATTTCACCCCCTCACGTCTGCAGCGCAACCAGTCATCGGTGATCGTGCGGTCTTACATGGCGCACCACCAGGGCATGAGTTTGCTGTCCTTGGCGCATCTGCTGTTGGATCGACCCATGCAGCGCCGTTTCGAGGCCGATCTACAGGTGCAATCGGCGATCTTGTTGCTGCAAGAGCGCATCCCCAAGAACGCGGTGATCAGCGTGCGCTCGACTGTCGATAGCGATGGCAGCGCCTTCTTTGATGCGCCAACGCCGTCGGTGCAGGCACCGATGGGCGCGCAGACCGCCAATCCTGAAGTGCATTTGCTGTCCAATGGTCGCTACCACGTCATGCTCAGTAATTCCGGCGGTGGCTACAGTCGCTGGAAGGATCTTGCGGTCACCCGCTGGCGCGAAGACAGCACCTGCGATAACTGGGGCAATTTTGTCTATCTGCGTGACGTCGCCAGCGGCGAAGTCTGGTCGGCCGCCGAGCAGCCAGTGGGCCGACGCGCCGAGCACTATGAAGCGATGTTCGCCGAAGGCCGTGCCGAGTACCGCCGTCTGGATGTCGAGATCGAAACCTACACAGAGGTGGTGGTCTCGCCTGAGGACGACATTGAAGTACGCAGGGTACGCGTCACCAATCGCTCGCGCAGCGCGCGGACCATCGAGATCACCAGTTATGCCGAAGTCGTGTTAGCGCAACCCGCCGCTGATCTGACGCAAACCAGCTTTGGCAACCTGTTTGTGCAAACCAAGATTCATCCCGCCAGGCGCGCCATCGCGTGCACACGACGTCCGCGCTCGATCGGCGAAGCGACACCGTGGATGTTCCACTTATTGGCGCCCAACGGAAGTCCGATCGAGAGCATCTCGTATGAGACCGATCGAATGCGCTTTATCGGACGCGGGCGCAGCGTGGCAGCTCCGCTCGCGCTGGCGCACCTGGGTCCGCTGTCTAACACGGATGGTTCGGTGCTTGATCCGATCATCGCGATCCGCTGCCAATTGACGTTAAAACCCGAGCAATCCGCCAGCCTTGATTTTGTCACCGGTGCCGCAGTCAGCCACGAGTTGTGCATGGCATTGGTCGATAAATATCAAGATCGCCACTTGACAGATCGGGCTTTCGACATCGCACCTACCCATGCGGGCGTGCTGCTGCGCCAGATTAATGTCAGCGAGGCCGATGCTCAGTCGTTTCGGCGCTTGGCCGGACGGGTGATCTACGCGCACGCCAGTCTGCGCGCTGAGAGCCAGGTGCTACTCCAGAATCGACGCGGCCAATCGGGGCTGTGGGGTTATGCGATCTCCGGCGATCTGCCCATCGTGCTGTTGAAGATCAGCGATGCCGCGAATCTTGACTTGGCTAGGTTGGTCATTCAATGCCACGGCTATTGGCGGCTCAAGGGGCTGAGCGTCGATCTGGTGATCTGGAATGAAGACCACATCGGCTATCGCCAGCGTCTGCAGGATCAGATCTTGGCCTTGATCGCAACTGGTATTGAGTCCCATGCCATAGACCGTCCAGGTGGCATTTTTGTGCGCTACGCTGAGCAAATCCCGAGCGAAGACCGCATCCTGTTGCAGGCCGTGGCGCGGGTGATTTTGTCCGATACCCAAGGCGGTCTAACCGAGCAAATCGATCGGGCCCAGCCGCCAGAAAAACGCATTCCACTATTGACCCCCAGCCGCCGTCATCGGCCCGAGCCGGCCGCAGCCGCCGAACCGGCGCGTAGCGACCTGCAACAGGCCAATGCGTTGGGTGGTTTTAGCGCCGATGGCCGCGAGTACGTCATCACCACGGTGGCCGCGCAGCTCACACCGTTGCCGTGGTCGAACGTGCTGGCGAATGCCCGTTTCGGCACGGTGCTCACCGAGAGCGGGCCCGGCTACACCTTCCACGACAACGCACACGAGTTCCGCTTGACCCCGTGGAGCGATGATCCGGTCGGTGCCAGCAGCGGCGAAGCGTTTTTTCTGCGCGACGAAGAAACCGGTTATTACTGGTCGCCTACGCCCTTACCTTGTCGCGGCGCGATGCCGTACGTGAGTCGCCACGGTTTTGGCTACAGCGTGTTTGAACACAGCTGCGGGGGAATCCGCTCTGAGCTCTGGGTTTTTGTCGACCTGAACGAGTCGGTGAAGTATTCGGTGCTGAAAATTCGCAACGGTTCTGGTCGGAACCGGCGCTTGTCGGCAACCGGTTACGTCGAATGGGTGCTCGGCGATTTACGCTCCAAGACCGCCATGCATGTGGTGACGGCGGTGGATCGCAGCAGCGGTGCGCTGATCGCACACAATGCCTACAACAACGAATTTGCCGGATGTGTGGCGTTTTTTGATGTCGACGACTTGTCGCGCTCGCTGACCGGTGATCGGGCGGAGTTTATCGGCCGCAACGGCAAACTCAGCGCACCAGCCGCCATGCGTCGAGTGCGCCTGTCTGGCCAGGTAGGCGCGGGATTTGATCCTTGCGGAGCGATCCAGGTGCCGTTTGAGCTGGCTGATGGGCAGGAGCGCGAGATCGTCTTTCGCCTCGGTGCGGGCGACGATCTGGACAGCGTGCAGGAGTTGGCATTGCGCTCGCGCACGCCTGGCACAGCGCGTAGCGCGTTGAACCAAGTGCACAAGTACTGGCAGCACACGCTGAGCACGCTGGTGGTTGAAACACCGGATCCTGCGCTAAATTTGCTCAGCAACGGCTGGTTGGTCTACCAGGTTCTGGCCTGCCGTTTGTGGGCGCGCTCGGGTTATTACCAGTCCGGTGGCGCCTTTGGGTTTCGTGATCAGTTGCAGGACGTTATGGCCTTGGTGCACGCCCAGCCGCAGTTAGTGCGCGCGCACTTGCTGCGCTGCGCGCAGCGCCAGTACCCACAAGGTGATGTGCAACATTGGTGGCATCCGCCATCCGGACGTGGTGTGCGCACCCGCTGTTCGGACGATTATCTGTGGCTACCCTTGGCTTGCTGTCGCTACGTACAAATCACCTCGGACTTTGCCGTGTTTGATGAAACGACGCATTTCCTTGAGGGCCGCGCGCTGGGCGTAGGCGAAGAGTCCTATTACGATCTGCCCGGCCGCGCCGATGAATCGGCTACTTTGTATCAACATTGTGTGCGCGCCATTGAGCATGGTTTGCGTTTTGGCGAGCGTGGTCTGCCGTTGATGGGCTCTGGCGACTGGAACGATGGCATGAACCTAGTAGGCATTCATGGCCAAGGTGAGAGCGTCTGGCTGGGCTTTTTCCTGCACGAGGTGCTGAGCCAATTTGGTGAGATAGCGCGCCTGCGCGGTGATGCGCTCGTCCAGCAACGCTGCCAGCAACAGGCGCAACTTTTGCGCCAAAATTTGGATGCGCACGGCTGGGATGGCGCCTGGTATCGACGCGCCTACTTCGATGACGGCACGCCCTTGGGTTCGGCCAGCAATACCGAATGTCGAATCGATTCAATCGCACAAAGTTGGTCGGTGTTGTCCGGCGTCGCTGCGCCAGACCAGGCGCGCCAGGCGATGGACAGTCTGGATCAACATCTGGTGCGCCGCGCAACCGGCGTGATCCAATTGCTTGATCCGCCGTTCGACACGTCGGCGCTGAACCCCGGCTACATCAAAGGCTATGTACCCGGCGTGCGCGAAAATGGCGGCCAATACACCCACGCAGCGATCTGGGCCGCCATGGCCTTTGCCAAACTGGGCGATAACAAACGCGCGTGGGAACTGCTGCAACTGATCAACCCGATTAATCATGGCCGCGGTAGCGCCATCGACACCTACAAGGCAGAGCCTTATGTGGTCGCCGCTGATGTGTATGCCGTGGCCCCGCATATCGGTCGCGGTGGTTGGACCTGGTACACCGGCTCCGCCGGCTGGCTCTATCGGTTGATCACCGAATCGCTGCTCGGGCTCCGCGTGGAAGGTACGCAGTTGAAGATCGAAGCCTGTTTGCCAGATCACTGGACGCACTACACGCTGAGCTATCGCTATCTGCAAACCGTCTACCAGATCAAGGTCACCCAGACTTGGTCTGACCATCACCATACGATGATGACCCTGGACAAGGTGGAGCAGACCAGTGATTCCATCACGCTGATCAACGACCGGCGAGCGCACACAGTG
This sequence comes from uncultured Xanthomonas sp., assembly GCA_964561825.1. Lineage (GTDB taxonomy): Bacteria > Pseudomonadota > Gammaproteobacteria > Xanthomonadales > SZUA-5 > JADKFD01. The sequence goes on along the minus strand of CAZLSB010000066.1, from coordinate 2,053 downwards.
CAGGTGAACCTACAGCGCGCGCGTCCGGTCGATTCGACTGTGTGAACGGTCCACCAACCACCAACCAACCGCCCACATTGCGTCCCTACGCGACGAGGGGGTGTTTGTTGCCCTTTTTCTACCGACATTGCGTCTCTACGGGACGGTTGCCTTCGAGCTTGATGCCCCGGAGGGGCAAAATGTCGGTAGAAAAATGGGGCAACGCCCAAGGTGAGCGCCGTCAACCAAAAAGAGGGCTGAAAGCCCGATCAATGCCGTGGCACGCATCACGGCGGTCGTAAGCCAAGCGTGACCAAGGGGGACAAATGGGTCGCGCCTTCAGCGCTCAGGACATTCTTTTCCCGTTACCTGGGGCGTTGCCCCAGGCCGCTATGGAACGGGCCTTTGGCCCTCACCAAAGTCACGCCGCTTGAACGCGCAAATTGCCGCGCCAACGGCCCTAAGCGCAGCTCTGTGCAACTCTAAAAACTGGCCCACACCACGTTAATGCCCACCGAACGCTCGGGGGCCAGCGCGGAGAGTACGTCGGAGGTGGCGACGTAGTCTTCGTCGAGCGCATTGCGCACGAATAGTTGCAGGTTCCAGGCTGCGCTGAGGTGCCAGGTTAGATCTAGATCGACCACGTCGACTGCGTCGCGTTTGACTTCTTCAAAGCCCGGTCGGTCGACTCGCCAGCGATGACTGTAGAAGGCGCCAAAGGTGAAATCGGAGAAGTCGTACTTCGCTTCCAAGGTGGCGGTCACCGGCGGTGACCCAAATAGTGGGTTGCCGGTGCGCTCGTCTTTGCTGCGGACTACGGCGCCGGTGGCACGCAGCACTAAACCGCTAGTGGGCGTCCACGACAGCACGCCTTCGGCGCCGTGCAGTTTGGCGCCGCTGACATTGGTGTAACCATTCAATCCGGGCTGGATGGCGAACAGCGAGATCAAATCATCGACCTGGGTGCGCCACACGTGGACTTCTGCGCCCCAATTGCCAAAGTGCCAGGCGTAACCTAAGTCCACGCCAAGCGAACTTTCTGAGGACAGGTCTGGATTGCCGCGGATTTCGCCTTGTGGAGTCACGCCGGTGAAAAAGCGCTCTTCCAAGGTCGCGAAGCGATAGCCACTGGACAGATTCAGCGTCCAACGGTTGACTTCGCTGGGTGTCCACATCGCGCCGGCGGTGAACGCGCTATCGGAATCCTTAGAGCTAGCGCCGCCTTGTTGTTGTTTGATGGTGCTGAAACGCCCACCTAGTTCAACGGCAAATTCCGGCGCGATACGCCAATCGCTCACGCCAAATACCGACACCGAATCCTCACTGGCATCGCGCAGACTGTAGGTGCGATTGTTCAGCGTGCTGCGCGCGTCGAAACCATTCACATCACGACGACCGAGAAACTCGACGCCGATGTTGTGACTAAATTCGTCCATCTTGAAGGTCTGTTGCAGCGTGGCGCCCAGATCAGTGCTCTCGACGTACGCGTAGGTATCGGCGGAACCGGGCCGCTGGTTGTAGGTCAGCAGCGCTTGATCGTGACCATGCACACTGACCTCAAAGCCGTTGTCATGCCGCAGACGCAGGCGCGCCAGCGTGTGTTCGTCCTCGGGGTAGGTGGTATCGCGGGTTGGGAAACGGCTATTGGATTTGCCGATGTTTTCGGTGCGGGATGGCAGTAGCAGGCCATCGAAAGCGAAATCGCCCAGACGCGTGCGGTACTGCAAGCTGGCGCTAGCGCGCTCGAAGCTGGTGTTCAACGGCGTGCCATTGGCCGATCGACTGTCGTCGGCTTGGTGACGCGCCGCAGCAATCGAGAAGGACTCGCTACCAAATCCACCCATCAGACTGGCTTCATCGCCCGAACCAGCGTAACTGGCGGCGACCGTGCCACCGTCAAACCAACGTGGTTCGATGGAAATCGCCCCACCCAGCGCGCCCGGGCCAAAATGCACGGTGGCCGGACCGCGCGTAATGCTGATTTCACCCAACAATGCCGGCTCCACAAAAGACACGGGCACGCCGGCGCGGCGCTGCGCGCTGATCGGCGCGCCACCCACCACTACCAGAATGC
>CAZLSB010000065.1:4767-16861 GCA_964561825.1 uncultured Xanthomonas sp. | reverse complement strand
CTCGGTGCAAGTGCCGCCCTCAGGCAATTGAGCGCCATCAATATTTGGCAGATGGTTGGGTGCGCATAATCGAAACTTGCATCCGTTTTAGCCCAAGGTTCGTTATGACCCACGTTGCGCGCGGCCTTGATTACGTTAAACCCGATATCGATGCCTTGTTGGCTCGATTTAACCGTGATCCGCATGCGCTGGTGCAGATCCTGCGTGAGTTGCAGGCGCAGCAGGGTTGGTTGCCGCGTGACAGCTTGGCGGAGGTGGCAACGGCGCTCGGCTTGTCCTTGGCCCAGGTGCAGGGCGTGGCCAGCTTCTATCGTTTCTTTCATACCCAGCCGGTCGGCGCTTATCGCATCTTGTTTAGTGACAATGTCACGGATCGCATGCTGGGCAGCGAGGCGCTGCTGGTTGATTTGTGTCGGCGTCTGGGGGTCGCGCCCGGTCGCGTGGCTGCAGATGGCGTGGTCAGTGTGGAACGCACTTCCTGCACGGGTTTGGGTGATCAGGGACCCGCGTTGCTGGTCAATCACCACCAAGTATTGACGCAGATGGACGCGCCGCGCATCGCGCTTTTGGCTACGCTGGTGCGCCAACGGGTGCCGGTCGCGCAGTGGCCAGCTGACTGGTTTGCGGTGCAAGACCAGATCCGACGCGCGGATGTGCTGCTGGCTGAACCGCCTTTGCCGGGTGTCGCGCTGTCGGCTGCGCTGGCGCGTGGGGTCGCGGCGATGCTGGCTGAAATGCAGCACAGCAACTTGCGTGGGCGCGGTGGGGCCGGCTTTGCGACTGGCTTGAAGTGGTCACTGTGCCGTCAGTCAGCGGGTAGCGAGCACATCGTGGTCTGCAATGCGGATGAGGGTGAGCCGGGTACTTTCAAAGACCGGGTGTTGCTCACGCGTTATGCCGATACCGTGGTCGAAGGCATGACCATCGCCGCGCATCTGATTGGTGCGCGCCGTGGTTTTATCTATTTGCGTGGCGAGTACCGTTATCTGCTCGATGCATTGCAGCTCATGCTGCAGCGTCGGCGCGATGCGCAACTGCTCGGTCACGCGATCCTTGGCCGTCCAGGGTTTGACTTCGATATCCAGATCCACGTCGGCGCGGGTGCCTATGTGTGTGGCGAAGAGTCCGCCCTGATTGAATCGCTGGAAGGTAAGCGTGGCACGCCGCGTATCCGCCCACCGTTTCCGGTGCAGAGTGGTTATTTGGGTTATCCGACCATCGTCAACAATGTCGAGACCTTTTGCGCCGCTGTGCATATCGCGCTGCGTGGTGGCGCGTGGTGGGCGGCGATCGGCACCCCCAAGTCGACCGGCACCAAGATTCACTCGGTGTCTGGCGATTGTGAGCGACCGGGCTTGTACGAGTACCCGTTTGGCACGCGCATCGGGCGCATCCTGGAAGACTGCGGCGCGCACGACACCCAAGCGGTGCAAGTTGGCGGGCCGTCGGGCGTGTGCCTGTCGGCCTTCGAATTCGGTCGCCGGATTGCTTTTGAGGACGTGCCCACCGCCGGCGCTTTTATGGTGTTCAATCGCAGTCGCGATATGTTCGAGGTGGCGCGCGGTTTTGCGCATTTTTTCGCGCACGAGAGTTGCGGTTTCTGCACGCCGTGCCGCGTTGGCACCGCGCTGGTGGTCAAACGCATGGACAAATTGGCGGCTGGTCACGGCTCGCGCCATGATATCGATGTGCTGTTCGAGCTGGACAAACTATTGCATGCCACTACCCATTGCGGGCTGGGCGCCAGCGCCTGCAACCCGCTGCGCGACACCATTGCCAAGTTTCGTCCAGCCTATGAGCGACACCTGAAGTCGCTGTACTTTGAACCCGCGTTCGATTTAGATGCTGAGTTGTCGATCGCGCGGCAGATGACCGGTCGCGACGACCCAGGTGCGCATCTGGAGAAGCTGACATGAGAGAAGTCGAGCAAAGTTTTTCGCTGGATGGCGAGGATCTGCCCTTCCAATTGGGTGACACCCTGCTGCAGGCGGCGACCCGCGTGGGTCGCTACATTCCCCATTTGTGCTGGCATCCTGATTTCGCGCCGCACGGATCCTGCAGCATTTGCACGGTCAAGGTGAATGGCCGGCCCGCTGCTGCGTGTACGGTGCGCGCCACGTCCGGACTGGATGTGGAAAGCCATACCGACGAGTTGAACGCACAGCGCAAGCTGTTGTTGCAGATGTTGTTTGTGGAAGGCAACCATTTTTGCCCCAGTTGTGAAAAAAGTGGCAACTGTCTGCTGCAGGCGACCGCTTACCAGATGGGTATGGAAGGGCCGCACTTCGAGGAGTTTTACCCAGACCGACCGGTGGACGCCAGCCATCCTGATCTGCTGCTTGACTTCAATCGCTGCATCCTGTGCGAGCTATGTGTGCGGGCCAGCCGCGAGGTGGACGGCAAGGGCGTGTTTGCGATCGGCGGTCACGGTATCGGCACCCACCTGCTGGTCAATAGCCTCAGCGGGCAACTGGGTGATACCGATATGGCACTGGGTGATCGCGCCGCGAGCATCTGTCCGGTGGGCGTCATTCTGACCAAGCGCCAGGGCTTTGCCGTGCCGATTGGCGAGCGGCGCTTCGACTTGGTGCCGGTCTCGGGGCAGGTTGAGGGACAGCTATGAACCTGCCCGTCATGCCACATGGTTCGCGCAAGCTAAAAGTGGCGACCGTCTCACTGGCGGGATGTTTTGGCTGCCATATGTCTTTTTTGGACATCGACGAGCGTTTGTTCGAGTTGCTCGAACACATTGAGTTTGATCGCTCGCCGCTGACCGACATTAAACAAGTCGGGCATTGCGACATCGGCCTGATCGAAGGTGGATTGTGTAATGCCGAGAACGTCATTGTGCTGCGTGAATTCCGCGCGCACTGTAAGACGCTGGTCGCGGTCGGCGCCTGCGCTATTAACGGCGGGCTGCCGGCGCAGCGCAACCACCTCGATATTGGACAAATGCTGGTCGATGTTTACCGCACTCGACCGGGCATGTCGTCCGGCAGCGCCATACCCAATGACCCAGAATTGCCGCTGCCACTCAACAAGGTGCATCCCATCCACGAGGTGGTGCATGTCGACTACTTCCTGCCCGGCTGCCCGCCGTCGGCCGATGCTTTCTGGGTCTTTCTGACTGACCTGATGGCCGGACGCACGCCGCATCTGGGCCACGGGCTTTTGCGTTATGACTGAACAACGATCAATAGCAGGCTGTCGGACTTTGCGCGTGAGACGTGTTGTGTGGATTAAGCGAATGGATGCAAGGCGCGGCGCGCAGCCAATGGCTCTTCCGTTGGGGTTGCAACGCCGCAGACGCCGTTCAGATGCGCAACCCGCAGGGCCGGAAGCGCTTTTGGCGCGCTGCGGCGCAAAAAAGACAAATAAAACTCAACAAAACTACCGGAATATTCGTCACCGCTCTGCGTCAAAAGCGCTACCGGCGCACTCGCTATGAAAGTCCGACAGGCTGCTAGCTCTCTGGAAACCGCTGCCCAACCGCAAGGCCTGCGGCGGATTGCCATCGATCCGGTGTCGCGCGTCGAAGGCCATGGCAAAGTGACCATTTTGCTCGACGAGCACCAGCGCGTGCAGCAAGTGCGTCTGCACATTGTCGAGTTTCGCGGCTTCGAGAAGTTCATTGAGGGCCGGCCGTACTGGGAAGTGCCGGTGATGGTGCAGCGCCTGTGCGGTATTTGCCCGGTGTCGCATCACCTGGCAGCCAGCAAGGCGCTCGACCTTGTGGTCGGCGCCACGCCTGCCACGCCAAGCGCCATCAAGATCCGCCGGCTGATGCATTACGGTCAGGTGATGCAGAGCAACGCGCTGCATTTTTTCCATCTGTCCAGCCCCGACCTGTTGTTTGGTTTCGACTCCGAGGTCAATCGGCGCAACATTGTCGGGGTTGCCGCAGCGCACCCCGACATCGCCAAAAAAGGCGTGCTGCTGCGCAAATACGGGCAGGAAGTCATCCGCGCGACCGCCGGTAAACGCGTGCACGGCACCGGCTCGGTGCCCGGTGGCATGAACAAACACGTCAGCGCGGCAGATCGCGCGTTGCTGTTGCGGGACGTCGCGCAGATGATCGCGTGGTCGCAGGACGCGGTCGACATTGCAAAAACCCTGCATGCGCAGAATCCGGCGCTGTACGACAGCTTTGCTAGCTTTCCCTCCAATATGCTGTCGCTGGTGCGCGCGGATGGCGCGCTCGATTTGTACGACGGCGTGCTCCGGGCGCGCGATGCCCACGGTGACATCTTGTTTGACGGTGCCAGCGATCAGGGTTATCTGGACCTCATTGAAGAGGAGGTCAAACCTTGGACCTACATGAAATTCCCGTTCCTGAAGAGTCTGGGGCGCGAGCATGGCTGGTATCGCGTCGGCCCATTGGCGCGGCTGCAGAATTGCGACTTCATTCCCAGCCCGCTGGCCGAGGCGCAGCGTCGCGAATTTATCGACTGGGGTAAGGGCCAGCCGATCCACGCCAGTTTGGCCTATCACTGGGCACGCATGATTGAGGTGCTGCACTGCATGGAGGTCATCGCGCAATTGCTCGACGATCCCGACATTCTGGCCGGCGACTTGATGGCCAGCGGCACGCGCCGGGGAAGTGGCGTGGGTGTGATTGAGGCGCCGCGTGGGACCTTGATTCACCACTACGAAGTGGGTGACGACGACTTGGTGACGATGTGCAATCTGATCGTCTCCACCACCCACAACAATCAAGCGATGAACGAAGCGGTGCGTTCGGTGGCGCGCGAATATCTGGACGGCCAGGAACTCACCGAAGGCCTGCTGAACCATATTGAAGTCGCCATCCGCGCTTACGATCCCTGTTTGTCATGCGCCACCCACGCACTCGGCAAGATGCCGCTGGAAGTGACACTGCTGGGCGCCGCTGGTGAGCCGCTCGACCGCGTGCTGAGATCGCCAGAGGGCGAGTTCCTGCATCAGCCCGCAACGGGCGCAGCTTGACCGCGCCGCTGCTGGTGTTTGGCTGGGGCAACCGCAGCCGCGGTGACGATGCGCTGGGTCCTTTGTGTGTAGAGCGGCTGCGTAGCGCGCTGGTTTGCCGCGCCGATATCGAATTCCTCGACGACTACCAGTTGATGGTCGAACATGCGCTAGACCTCGCAGGGCGCTCGCGTGTGCTGTTTATTGACGCTAGCTTGAGCGCCGCGCCGCCGTTTGAAACACGCCGTGTCGGAGCGCAGCGCGACGCCAGTCTGAGTAGTCATGCGCTGTCTCCGCAAGCCTTGCTGCAGGTTTACCGCGATCTGCATGCGGCCGATCCGCCACTGTGCACCTTGTTGGCGATTCGCGGCATGCAATTTGAGCTCGGCGAGCCACCCAGCGCGCTCGCCCTGGCGCATCTGGAATGCGCGCTGCATTGGGCGCAGGATTGGCTGGGTGGGGGTCAAAGTGATGTGGTGATCCAGCCCGCGGGTCAGGGCTCCGGTAGGCAGGCGGCGAGGCTGTGACTGAAGCCCTTGTGGGAGCGTGCTCGCGCGCAATCGGTGCCAATGAAGTACAAAAGGATCGCGAGCAAGCGCGCTCCCTCCGGCTACCACCGACACTGAGCCATGCATGAGCTAAGCCTTGCCGCCGAGATTTTGCGCATAGTGCAGGACGCCGCGGCGCGTGACGGCTTCCGACAGGTTGCGCTGCTGCGGCTAGAAGCCGGCGCATTATGTGGCGTCGAGGTGGATGCGCTACGCTTTGCGCTCAGCGCGATCGCCCAGGGCACTTGTCTGGCCGGCGCCCGCATTGATATCGAACAACCGCCGGGCCGTGCTTGGTGCATAGAATGCGCCGCCGAGGTGGAGATTTTCAGCCGCGCCGATCCCTGTCCACAGTGCGGGGCTGTGCCGCTGCGGCCTTGCGGGGGGCACGCCTTACGCGTGCTCGACCTGCTGGTACCCTGAAGGAGCCGACGATGTGTGTGGTTTGTGGATGTGGTCAAGTAAACGAGCAGCACGGCACCCCGGCAGTTGTTGAACTGCACTACGGTCAGGGTGTCGCAAGCGCTTCACTGCCGAGCTTGAGCGCCCTGCGCGTGGTGCAAATTGAGGCCGATGTGCTGGGCGCCAACCAAAAACTGGCCGATCGTAATCGTGCCCATTTCGCCGCGCATGGTGTTACTGCGTACAACTTGCTGTCCAGCCCCGGCTCGGGCAAAACCACGCTGCTGTGCGCCACCATCGCCGCCTTAGGCCAGCGCGCGCCGCAGCTGCCGCTGGCGGTGATTGAAGGCGATCAGCAAACTCGGCTGGATGCCGACCGCATCCAAGCCGCCGGAGCCGCGGCCATTCAGGTCAATACCGGGCGCGGCTGTCATCTCGATGCGCAGATGGTCGGCGACGCCTTCGCGCGCCTAGATCTGCATTCGCACAGTCACAGCCACATTGGCACGCCAGCAGCAGATCACCACCCCCATGCGCTGCTGTTCATTGAAAACGTCGGCAATTTGGTCTGCCCGGCCTTATGGGATTTGGGTGAGGCGGCCAAGGTGGTCATCTTGTCGGTCACCGAGGGCGACGATAAACCACTGAAATATCCAGACATGTTCGCCGCAGCTCAGCTGATGGTGTTGAACAAGATCGATTTGCTGCCGTATGTCAGCTTCGACGTTGCCCGCTGCATAGCCTGGGCGCGAGGCATCAATCCAGATCTGCAGGTGTTGCAGCTGTCCGCCACGCGCGGTGACGGCATTGAGGTGTGGATAGACTGGTTGCTGCAGTCGATCGACGAGGCGAGGGCGGCATGAACTTGCAGACCTTGCCACGTGCGATACCGAGCACGGTGTTGGCCTGTGGTGCCTACTTAAAGAATCGCGCCTGCCTGCTCGATGGAGATCGTGTGCACTGGTCAGCCATGCATGGTGACCTCGGTGACGCTGTGGCCTGCGCTGACTTGGCCGATTCGATTGAGACGCTGTTGGCATTGAGTGGCAGTCCACTGCAAGCGGTGGCGCACGACCTGCACCCCGATTTCCACAGCACGCAACTGGCGCTCGCGCTGGCCGAGCGCTTGGGTGTGCCGGCCGTGGCGGTGCAGCACCATCATGCGCACATTGGCGTGGCACTGGCCGAACACCTGACAGACGCTGCGGTGATTGGCATCGCCTTGGATGGCGTGGGTTTGGGCAGCGACGGCAGCGCCTGGGGTGGGGAGATTTTGTGGGTAGGCGAGCAGGCGCAATGGCGCCGTATCGACCACTTGGCGCCGCTTGCTATGCCCGGCGGCGACGCCGCGGCGCGTGAGCCGTGGCGTCTGGCCGCGGCGCTGCTGCAGGCGGCCGGTCGCGGCGAGGAAATCGTCGCGCGCTTCGCGCCGCAGGTTGGCGCGACGGCGGCAGGGCTGGTGCACACCATGCTGCAGCGTGATTTGCACTGCCCGCGCAGCAGCGCTGCCGGCCGCTGGTTCGATGCCGCCGCTGGTGCGCTCGGCTTGAGTACCAAGCAGTCGTCTGAGGCGCAAGCGGCAATAGCGCTTGAGCAGGCCGCCAGCGGCTGGTTAGACGCCAACCCAAGCTTTCAATTTGACTGGCCCTCGCTGGACCTGCAGCCGCTGGTGCTGCAACTGTTTGACTTACCTGCCCAAGGCGCAGACGCCGTCGCGCGCGGCGCAGCCATGTTTCATCTTGGACTCGTCAGCGCGCTGGCGCAGCGTGCCATTGGCGCCGCCGCGGACAACGATTTGGATACCGTGGTGCTGGGCGGTGGCTGTTTTGCCAACCGCATCTTGCTCAACCGGCTGCGGCGTGAACTGCAACGCGTTGGACTGCGCGTATTGGAGCCCGCGCAAGCAGGTTACGGCGATGCCGGTCTAGCGCTTGGCCAGGCGTGGGTGGCAGCCGCGACGTGCGCTGCCGGCGCGCAGCTATCCGTTGACGAGCAGGCCTGAGCATGTGTCTAGCCTTGCCAGCGCGCATCGTAGAGCGCTTGGGCGACGAGCAAGCCGTGGTCGACCTTGGCGGCGTGCGCAAACAAATCAGCGTGGCCTTGGTGCCTGAGGCGCAAGTCGGTGACTACGTCATCGTGCATGTGGGCCATGCGCTGGGTTTGCTCGATGAGGCTGAGGCGCTGGCGAGCTTGGCATTGTTTGCTGAACTGAGCCGCGCATGAAGTATGTCGATGAATTTCGCGATCAGGCGCTGGCCCGCAATTTGGCGGCTAGCTTGCTTGCCGAGGCGGATACGGCGCGGCGCTACCACTTTATGGAGTTTTGCGGTGGCCACACGCACGCCTTGGCACGCCACGGCGTACTCGATCTGCTGCCGCCAAACCTACGCATGATCCATGGCCCCGGCTGTCCGGTATGCGTGCTACCGGTGGGCCGTATCGACATGGCGCTGCAGTTGGCGTTGCAGCGCGGCGTGCTGTTGTGTACCTATGGCGATGTGATGCGCGTTCCGGCCTCGGCTGGATTGTCGCTGCAGCGCGCCAAGGCACGGGGCGCCGACATCCGCATGGTCTATTCACCCGCCGATGCGCTGCACTTGGCGCGTGCCCATCCGACGCGCGAGGTGGTGTTTCTGGCGATCGGCTTTGAGACGACCACACCGCCGAGCGCATTGGTATTGCGTCAAGCAGCGCGCGCAGGCATTAGCAACTTCAGCCTGCTGTGCAATCACGTGCTGACGCCGCCCGCCATCACCCACATTCTGCAATCCCCTGAGGCTGCGCAATACGGGCGCTTGCCGCTGGATGGTTTCGTCGGCCCGGCGCACGTCAGCATCGTGATCGGCTCGGCACCCTACGAGCCCTTCGCCCGCGCTTGGCACAAACCGGTGGTGATCTCTGGTTTCGAGCCTTTGGACCTGATGCAGTCGATTCTGATGCTGCTGCGGCAGGTCAACGATGGCCGCGCTGAAGTCGAGAATCAGTTCACCCGCGCCGTCCAGCGCTACGGCAACGCCACCGCGCAGGCAGTGGTGGCGGAGGTGTTTGAGATGCGCGACAGTTTTGAATGGCGCGGCCTCGGTGAGGTGCCACACAGCGCCTTGCAGATTCGCCCAGCGTTTGCCGCTTTTGACGCCGAGCGCCGTTTTGACCTGCGTTATCAGCCGGTTGCGGACCACAAGCAGTGCGACTGTGGCGCCATCTTGCGGGGCGTTAAACAACCGACCGACTGCAAACTGTTCGCCACCGTGTGCACGCCGGAGAATCCGCTGGGCTCCTGCATGGTCTCCAGTGAGGGCTCCTGCGCGGCGCATTATAGCTATGGTCGCTTTCGCGATGCGGTCGTCATATGAGCCCTCGATTAGCCTACATGAAGCCGCTCGATTTGAAGTCGGGCCGTATCGACATGAACCATGGCGCGGGCGGTCGCGTCGGCGCACAACTGGTCGAGGAACTGTTCGTCCGGGCTTTTGATAACCCCTACCTGCGGCAGGGCAATGATGCTGCGCGACTCACAGTGCCGCAGGGCATGCGACTGGTGATGGCTACCGATGCGCATGTCATTTCCCCGCTGTTTTTCCCTGGCGGCGACATCGGCAGCTTGGCGGTGCATGGCACGGTGAACGATGTCGCCATGCTCGGCGCCATGCCGCTCTACTTGAGTGCCAGCTTTATCCTTGAAGAAGGACTGCCGCTGGCGCAATTGGCGCGCATCGTTGAGTCGATGGCGGCGGCCGCGCGCCATTGCGGCACGCCGGTGGTCACCGGCGACACCAAAGTGGTGGAACGCGGTAAGGGTGACGGGGTGTTCATTAGCACCACCGGGCTGGGCCTGATGCCGGCGCAACGGGATATCGGCGGCGCGAATGCGCGGCCCGGCGACGTGCTGTTGCTGTCGGGCAGCATTGGCGAGCACGGCGTGGCCGTTCTGTCGCAGCGTGAGTCGCTGCAGTTCGATACCGAGATCTTGTCGGACAGCGCGCCTTTGCATTTGTTGGTGGCCGCATTGCTTAGCGCACTGCCGGAAGGCGCGGTGCGGGTGCTGCGCGATCCAACGCGCGGTGGGCTCGCCACCACGCTCAACGAGATTGCGCGCCAGTCCGCGGTGGGCATGCTGCTCGACGAGGCAGCGATCCCGGTGCAGCCGCAGGTCGCCGCGGCCTGTGAGATGCTGGGTTTGGACCCGCTGTACATCGCCAATGAAGGCAAATTGGTCGCTATCGTGGCAGCGGAGGCGGCTGACACTGCGCTCTCTGCGCTACGCGCGCACCCGCTGGGCGTGCATGCAGCGCGGATCGGTGTCGTGCAAGCAGATCCACAGCGTTTTGTACAGATGCGCACCGGCGTGGGTGGGCGCCGCGTAGTGGACTGGCTCAGCGGCGAAGCGCTGCCGCGTATTTGCTGAAGCGTCTTCGCTGCCCGGCACCGATGTTGGGTCGAAATTCATTTTCTAACAGGTGCATACACAATGAAGATCAAGCGGGTAGCAGTGCTGACCAGTGGGGGTGATGCGCCTGGCATGAACGCTGCGGTGCGTGCCGCCGTGCGCACCGGCGCGGCGCTCGGCGTGGAAATGTTCGGCGTAAGACACGGCTATTCTGGGCTGGTGAATGGTGAATTTGTGCCGCTGGGCCCGCGTGATGTAGGCGGCATTGTGCAGCGCGGCGGCACCTTCCTGGGCACCACCCGTTGTCTAGAACTGAAGACCGAGGCCGGGCAGTGCCGGGCGCTGCAGCAAATGGACGAGTACGGCATCACGGGCTTGGTGGTGATCGGCGGTAACGGTTCGCAAAGCGGCGCGCACATCTTGTCAAGACGCGGCTTGGCCGTGGTCGGTGTCGCCTCGACAATCGATAACGACTTGCTCGGCACAGACGTCACCATCGGCGCCACTACGGCGGCCGATATTGCGCTGGAAGCGATCGACCGGCTGCGGGTGACGGCGGCTTCGCACGAACGCGCTTTTTTGGTCGAAGTGATGGGGCGCAAATGCGGCTATTTGGCGCTGATGGTCGGCATTGCCGGTGGCGTTGAGTCCATTGTCATTCCGGAGATTGACGTCGATCCAGAAGACGTCGCGCGCGATCTGCGTCAGGCCAGCGAGCGCGGCAAAAGCCATGCGATCGTCGTGGTTGCCGAGGGTGCACGGTATGACGCGGAAGGGTTGGCCGCGTACTTCAAGGCGCATCAAGAGCGACTCGGCTTTGATCTACGTCTGACGCGCTTGGGGCACATCCAACGCGGCGGCAGCCCAGGCGTGTTCGATCGTATCCTTGCCACGCAACTTGGCGCCGCTGCGGTGCAGAATTTGCTACAGGGTTACCATGGCGTGTTGGTTGGCTGGGTGGGAGGGCAGGTCCGCCGCACGCCACTCGGCGAGGTAGCCAATCAGAGCAAACCGGTCGACCCCCAGTTGATCGAATTGGCGCGCATGCTAGCGACTTGAAAGGTGGACAAAAATGCGTGCAAATCGCGCTGCGCTCATTAACAAAAATCGGAACTGACCTTAGGGAGACAAATATGTTGCTGCAAGAAGTGTGTGTGCTGGACGTGGTGTGCTGCAGCAGAACCACGGGAATCATCGAAGCTGCGCGGTTGATGCGCAAACATCACGTCGGTGACCTGATCGTAGTAGACCAACCCGACGATGCGCGTATTCCCGCCGGCATCCTCACCGACCGCGACATCGTCATTGAGGTACTCGGCAATGATCTTGATCCCGCGAAGACCACGGTGGCCGATGTGATGAGCAGTAAGCTGGTGATTGCGCAGGAAACCGAGGACACCGCAGTCGCCGTCGAGCGCATGCATGCGCACGGTGTGCGCCGCCTGCCCATCGTCAACCATAGTGGCAGCTTGGTCGGCGTATTCACGCTCGACGACGCCATCAAACTACACGCCGCGCGCGCCGCCGAGTTCGTCGAGATCGCCAGCAAGGGCCAAACTCACGAGCGCCGCCAGCGACGTTGAGTCTTCAGGAGTTCGCGTGGGATGTGGATCACACAAGGGTTTTTTTCGAAGGGGCGCCATATGGCCGCTCTCGGAGCCACCCGTGTGCGGGGCCTTTGGTGGGTTCGATCTGTGATCGAACGCTTTTCCGTCACCATGCAGGAAAAGCGTCAGCGCACAGCAATGGCCCACGGTCGGCCTTTGGTGGGTTCGATCTGTGATCGAACGCTTTTCCGTCACCATGCAGGAAA
>CAZLSB010000065.1:0-4667 GCA_964561825.1 uncultured Xanthomonas sp. | reverse complement strand
TTTGGTGGGTTCGATCTGTGATCGAACGCTTTTCCGTCACCATGCAGGAAAAGCGGATAGGCCCGCGCTATGCGCGGACTGTTCCGCGCTTCATGGCCAAAAAGCGTTCGACCGATGAAGCGCAGGTCGAACCCACCATGGCTCAATTCATGCCCTGAGGTTCATCCATGTGCTCGCCCAGCTTCACCCTTGACGCCGATCAACGATTGAGCAGCCCTTAGCCCGCATGCTCGAAGGCAGTTACGCAATGCAACGGCTCGCCAACAGCGAGCCGGATCGCATCGCTCCGTATAGAGGCCCCATCAAGCTAGGTGTCTGGGATGCATACCGACTCGCTCCGCTCTATTACGCAGAACACCTACGCGCTGGTCCTGGCCGGTGGTCGTGGCAGCCGGCTGCGGCAACTGACTGATCATCGCGCCAAACCCGCAGTGCCGTTTGCCGGCACCATGCGCATCATCGACTTTGCGCTGGGCAACTGCCTGAACTCGGGTCTGCGCCGCATTGGCGTGCTGACCCAATACAAAGCGCAGAGTTTGATCCGCCACGTCGAGCGCAGTTGGGGTTTTCTTGAATCAAGCCTGCGCGAATTTGTCGACATTGTTCCCGCGCAACAACAACACGGTGAAGGTTGGTACAGCGGCACCGCCAACGCGGTGTACCAGAACCTCGACCTGATACGCGAGACGCTGCCCGATTACGTGGTGGTGTTGGCCGGCGACCATATCTACAAGATGGACTATTCGCGGATGCTGGCGGAGCACGTCGCGCGTGGTGCGGACTTGTCAGTTGCCTGCCTGGATGTGCCAGTAGCGGATGCCTGCGACTTTGGCGTCATGGCGGTCGATCTTGAGGGGCGCATTGTGGCATTCGATGAGAAGCCAGCCAGCCCTAAGCCAATTCCTGGCAAACCGGATCGTGCCTTGATCAGCATGGGGATTTACACCTTCAGTGCGGCTTTCCTGCTTGCGGAGCTGGAGCGCGATGCTGCTGATCCCAAGTCCAGCCACGACTTTGGCCGCGACCTGATTCCCGGTGTGTTGGATCGGGCGCGCGTCTACGCACACCGTTTCGAGGACAGCTGCGTGAACATGGTCGGCGATAGGCCGTATTGGCGCGATGTGGGCACGCTGGATGCGTATTGGGAGGCCAATCTGGATTTGACCCACGTGGTGCCAGAGCTCAACTTGTACGACGAATCCTGGCCCATGCTGGGCAAACGACGCACCGGGCCGCCGGCCAAGTTTGTATTCGATGAAGCGGGTCGCTGCGGCATGGCCACCGATTCGCTGGTGTCAACGGGCTGTATCGTCAGTGGCGGTAAGGTTCGCCGTTCGATCCTTTTTGATGGCGTGCGCGTGTCCGACGGCGCGCTGATTGAAGATTCCGTGGTATTGCCACGCGCCATCATTGGCCAGAATGTGGTGATACGCCGCGCGATCATCGACAAACGCTGCGTTTTGCCCGACGGGTTCACCGCCGGTGTCGACTTGGAGCAGGATTGCGCACGCTTTCACGTAACCGAGCGGGGCATCTGCCTGGTGACCGCCGACGCACTGGCGCGCTGTTAAGAAGTCGCGCACGCAAGTTGATGCGCGTCAAATTGGGTCATCTGCTTTTGGCCGAGCATGAATTTGGGCGCAATGACCCACAACCAACCAATCGAGCCAAGCATGACCACCAGCACAAAATACGTTTATCTATTCGGCAGCTCGCACACCGATGGTGCGGCATCGATGAAAAATTTGCTCGGCGGCAAGGGCGCCAACTTGGCCGAGATGTGTCGTTTGGGTATCACGGTGCCCTCCGGCTTTACCATCAGCACGGAGGCCTGCACCGAGTTCACCGCGCACGGTCGGGATCATGCCCTGCAGCTTATTGAGAGCGAAGTGCTGCAAGGTATCACCTTCATTGAGCAGGAGATGGGCAAACGTTTCGGCAATGCCGAGGACCCGCTGCTGCTCTCGGTGCGTTCTGGGGCACGTGCCTCGATGCCCGGCATGATGGACACCATCCTCAATTTGGGTCTGAACGATGAAGCAGTGCTCGGACTGGCCGCCAAGGCCGGCAATGAGCGTTTTGCTTGGGATTCCTATCGCCGCTTCGTGCAAATGTATGGCGACGTGGTGATGGGCCTGAAACCCGTCTCCAAGGAAGAACATGACCCGTTCGAGGTCATTATCGATATGGTCAAAGACAAAAAAGGCGTCCAGCTCGATACCGATCTGGACACCTCCGACCTGCAAGAACTGGTGATCCGTTTCAAAGGCTTGATTCGCGCGCGAATTGGGCGTGAGTTCCCAACTGATCCTTGGGAACAGCTATGGGGCGCGGTGGTGGCGGTGTTTGAAAGCTGGAATAACGATCGCGCACGCGTTTACCGAGAACTCAACGATATCCCCGAAGCCTGGGGCACGGCGGTCAACGTGCAGGCCATGGTGTTCGGTAATTTGGGCGACAGCAGCGCCACCGGCGTGGCCTTCTCGCGCGACGCCGGCACCGGCGAGGATCTGTTCAACGGTGAATTCCTGGTCAACGCGCAGGGTGAAGACGTGGTCGCCGGCATTCGCACGCCGCAACAGGTTTCGCTCGTGGGATCGCGCCGCTGGGCGCAATTGGCCTTGGTCAGCGAGGAGGAGCGCAGCAGTAAATATCCGTCGCTGGAAGAGTTGATGCCCAGCATCTACCAGCAATTGCTGCACGCCGAGACCACGCTGGAAAACCACTTCAAGGACATGCAAGACCTGGAATTTACCATCCAGGAAGACAAGTTATGGATGTTGCAAACGCGCAACGGCAAACGCACCGGTGCGGCCATGGTGCGCATCGCGATGGAAATGCTGCAGCAAGGCATGCTGGACGAAAAAACCGCGCTGCTGCGCGTGGTGCCAGACCGCTTGAACGATCTGCTGCATCCCATCTTTGACCCCAAAGCGCTGCAGGCGGCCAAAGTCATCGCGCGTGGTTTACCGGCGTCTCCGGGTGCCGCCACCGGGCAAATCGTGTTTTTTGCTGATGAGGCCGAGGAATGGGTCAAACAAGGCAAGCCGGTCATTTTGGTGCGCCAGGAAACCTCCCCCGAAGACTTGCGTGGTATGAGCGTGGCCAAGGGCATTCTGACCGCGCGCGGTGGCATGACCTCGCACGCCGCGGTAGTCGCCCGCGGCATGGGTAAGTGCTGCGTTTCAGGCGCTGGCGCCGTGCATGTCGACTACAAAGCCCGCACCATGAGCATTGGCGAAACGATCTATCCAGAAGGCGCGTGGTTATCGCTCAACGGCTCTAGCGGCGAAGTTTTTGCCGGCCAAATCCAAACTAAGGATGCCGAGCTCAGCGGCGATTTCGGTGCGTTGATGGCGCTAGCCGATCGTTACCGCAGGCTGGAAGTACGCAGCAATGCCGACACGCCCAGCGATGCCAAGGTGGCGCGTGAATTTGGCGCCACCGGTATCGGTTTGTGCCGCACCGAGCACATGTTTTTCGAAGGTGAGCGCATCAATGCCGTGCGCGAGATGATTCTGGCCGATGACGAAGCCGGCCGCCGCAAGGCCTTGGCCAAGCTGCTGCCGATGCAACGTGACGACTTTGAGGGCATGTTCCGTGAAATGAACGGCCTGCCGGTGACGATTCGCCTGTTGGATCCGCCGCTGCACGAGTTTGTCCCGCACGACGAAGCGGGGCAAAGGGTGATGGCCGCGCAGATGAAGGTTTCCCCCGGCAAGATTCGCATGCGTGTGGATGAGTTACATGAGTTCAATCCGATGTTGGGCCATCGCGGTTGTCGTCTGGGTATTACCTATCCAGAGATCACCGAAATGCAGTCGCGCGCCATTTTCGAAGCCGGCCTGAACATGCAAGCCCAGGGCTGTGTGGTCAAAGCGGAGATCATGGTGCCACTGGTGGGCACCGTGCGCGAGTTCAACGCCCAGGCCGCGGTGATTCGCGCCACCGCGGCGCAGGTGTTTGCCGAGCGCGGCGAAACGCTGCATTACCTGTTGGGCACAATGATCGAAACACCGCGCGCCGCCCTAGTTGCCGAGAGCATTGCTCGGCAAGCGGAGTTCTTTTCATTTGGCACCAACGATTTGACCCAGATGACCATGGGTTTCTCGCGCGACGATGCCGGCAAGTTCCTGCCCGACTATCTGAAGAACGGCATTTACGAGCAAGATCCGTTTCGCAGCATCGACCAGAAAGGCGTCGGTTTGTTGGTGGCCATGGCAGTCGAAAAAGGCCGTTCAGTGCGGCCAGACATCGAGGTCGGCGTCTGCGGCGAACACGGCGGCGACCCAGCCTCGGTCGCCTTCTTCCACCGAGTCGGCCTCGACTACGTCAGCTGCTCGCCATTCCGCGTACCGATCGCCCGCCTCGCAGCGGCACAGGCGGCGATCAGCGGCTAATAATCCAGCGCCGATTTTCGTCCTACTTCCGCAGACCCGACAGGCTGCTCGCAGCCTGTCGGAATCCTCACCACGCCAGTCTGAGTAGGATTTGATCAGCCTGCGAACCGCCATTGGCTGCGCGCCACGCCTTGCATCCATCCGTTGCGCCACACAACGCATCTCACGCCGAAAGTCCGACAGGCTGTTAGGATCAAAACCGATAACTCAGGCTCAACCGCAGGCTGCGCGGCTCAAACACGTGAAAGTGGATGTCTTCGACGCCTT
>CAZLSB010000064.1:0-16900 GCA_964561825.1 uncultured Xanthomonas sp. | reverse complement strand
GTTCTGAGGGAGCTCCCATGCAGCGTCTCGCGACCCTCCTCCTCGCCGGTTTCCTGGCCGCGCCGGCCGTCCTCTCCTGCGGCGCCTGCGCCCCGAACGCGAGCGCCGAGCCGACCGCCGCGGTCACCGCGAACCACAGCGCGACCTTGAAGGTCGAGGGCATGACCTGTGCGTCGTGCTCGGTGACCGTCAGGACCGCGGTCAAGAAGCTCGACGGCCACGTCCACCTCGATGGTGGCGAGGGTTTCTGGTTCGAGCAGGATCGATTTGAGGTTTTTGCGCTCGATCGCATCTTTTTGTAGGAGCTGGACCACCGAGGTTGGGAAATAGCGGCGGATGTCGCCCAGCCAGCGCGCCACTTGCGGCTGACTGCTGCCCAAACCGCCTTTGCGCTCTTTGCCGTCGTAAAGCTCGCTTAAGGCTTTGTCCATGCCGCGATCAAGGCCATTGGCCAAGCTGCCGCAGGCGGGCTCGGCGGCGTCACCCAATATCAGGCGCCAGCGGCGGTCGTCGTTCATCGCAGCAATTCCTGCAGGGTGGGCAGCAACATCTGTACACGCAGCGGGTCGAGCTCGATCCCGCTTAAGGCTGGCGCCAGCGCGCGCTCACCTTGCGCCACCCGCTCGCCGATGATGCGGCGTTCGTTGCGATCGAACTCGGAAAATGCGCGCCGTAATCCCGGCAGCAAGGCGCTGAAATCGTCCTCGTGCAAGCCGCGCAGCCAGCTATCGATCAGCCCCAACAAGGCACCGTGGCTGAGCACCAGCGCCGGCCCTTTGAGTGCGCCAAGGATCCAGTCGCTGGCGTCCGCCGGCGGCACCACCGGCGATAGTGCCAAGCGCGCAGCAGCGCTAAACGCTTGGCTATCGCCAGCGCCTTGTTCGAACGCAAAGCGCGCCGCATAACCACGCAGCATGGGATGTACGGCGGTTCCATCAAGGCTCTCCAGCGCCTGCGCGAACGCGGCCTGCCATGCCGGTTCTTCGCTCGACTCCAGCGCAGGGCTCAAGCGCGCCAGCTGAGCTAGGATGGCGCTGGCCGCTTCGCTGTTGATGCCGCGCGCGACGAGCTGCAGGCCGGCGCTCAGGCGCTCCAACATCACCGTGCAGATGGGCGCGATTTGATTGGGCGCGAAACCGCGCAGCGACCCATAGCGGTGCAGATTGAGCAGCGGTGGCAGCGCCGCCAGCAGCAGGCTGGCATCGCCTTGTGCGGAGGCCGCACCCAGCGCGCTTAAGAGTTTGGGCACGGTCAAGTTCAGCTGGGCATCGCTGGCGCTTTGCAGCCGCGTGCAGATCTCGTCCAGCGCACAGTCGGCCAGCCCATCTAACATTTGCGCGCAGGCCGCGTCATGCACGCTCGCGCCCAGCTGACTCGCTTCCAGCAGCTTGATTTCGTCTTCTGGAACAAAGCGCAGCGTCCAGTATTCATGGAAGCTGCCGAGCGTGCGCCCGTGCTTGACTTCGGGCGCGGCAAACTGCAGACCCAACATGCGGCAGCGATGGAAAAAGCAGCTGCGGGCCAAGCCATTTTGCTCGCGCAGATCAAGGTCGAGCGACTTGATCTCCGCAGTTCGCTTGAGCTTGAGTGCGCGCAGGCAGCATTCAAAATCGCGCTTCAAGGGCAGGCTGGGCGCATCCGCGGCAACCGTGCCAAAGGCTTCGTTGATTTCCAGCGTGTTGGCAATCAGCGCATAACGATTGGCATCGCCGCGCGCCAGCACGCTGAGCGCCGCCTCACGCACTTCGGCCAATCCAGGCAGGCGGCGCCCGCGCATGGCGCTCAATGTTTCGGCCAAGCGCACCGCTTCAATCACGCTGGCGCTGGAGGCTTCAAGATCAGCCGCGCGCAAACAGACAGCGGCGCGCGCCAAGAAGCGCACGTGCGCTCGCTCGCCTGCGACGAACATGTCCGCATACCAAGCCGGCGCGGGCATGCCGGCACCATAGGCGCTGGCCAGGCTTAGGCGGCTTTGACTCCACGGCACCCAGGCGACATGCAGCTTGATCGCCTTGCTGAGGCGTTTGATTTCGGCCAGCAAGGGCGCATCGGCCTTGGGCGTGATCGCCGCGCTCAATGCCGGCGCATGGTAAGCGCCGCACACCAGCGCAATCCGCTGCGCGCCCGCTTTACAGGCCTCGCGCACGGCTTGCCGCATCGCCGCTTCACGGAGCGCGTTGCGCGGGTCCAAATGCCCCGCCCGACCCTCGGCCATGGCCTCGCTGATCGCCTCAAAAACATCTGCGGCCGAGGTTTGTTGCTCGATCAAACCATCCCACCAGAGCTCGGCGTCTCCCGCATCGGCGGCTGCCGCCAACAGCGCAATCGGATCCGGGCGCGGCGCCGTGCCCACGTCTGGCTCCGGCGCTTGCGCCTGCTCATGGACAAAAGCCATAGATGCCGCAGCTGGCCAATCGCAAAAGCGCACCGCAACAGCCGACGCCTGCGCATATTGAATGGCAATCCATTCCGGCGAATGGGCGGCAAACGGATAAAACACCGAATGCTGCGGCGCATCGACCTGCGAGAGCAACAGCGCCAGCGGCGGCTGATAGCCGGGGTCCCGCAGCAGCGCAAGCAGGCTGTCGGCCTCGGGTGGGCCTTCGATCAAAACGCAGTCCGGCGCGTATTCCTCAAGCGCTGCGCGCAGGCTTAAGCCTGAGCCTGGCCCGTGGTGACGAATGCCAAAAATGCGCGTCATTGCGGCGTTCAGATCAGCGCGTTGACTGCGCGATAGAGATCCTTCCAGCCTTCGCGCTCACGCACCACGGTTTTCAAGTATTCGGCCAGCACCGCTTGGTCCTGCAATGGGTCTTTGACCACGGCACCGATCAAACCGGCCGCGATATCGCTGGCCTGCAAGCGGCCATCGCCGTAGTAAGCCGAGAGCGCCAAGCCGTGATTCACCACGCTGATGGCTTCGGCGGTGGACAGCGTGCCGCTCGGCGATTTGATCTTGTTGCCTTCGCTGGTGGCGCCCAAACGCAGCTCGCGAAACACCTGCACGACGCGCCGAATTTCCTCGGGCACGCCGATGCTGACCGGCGGCAGTTTCAGCGCGACGGCTTGCTCGGCGACGCGCTTTTCGACGATGGCGATTTCTTCCTCCAGGCTGCCCGGAGTCGGCAAAATCACCGTGTTGAAGCGGCGCATCAGGGCGCTGGACAGCTCATTGACGCCGCGGTCGCGGTTGTTGGCGGTGGCAATCACGTTAAAGCCACGCACCGCGGGCACCTGCATGTTGAGCTCCGGCACCGGCAGGGTTTTTTCGCTCAACAGGGTGATCAGGGTGTCTTGTACTTCGGCGCTGATGCGGGTGAGCTCTTCCAAACGAACCAAGGCGCCGCTGCGCATGCCGCGCATCATCGGGCTTTCCACCAGGGCGCGCTCCGATGGCCCTTTGGCAATCAGCTCCGCGTAGTTCCAGCCGTAGCGCAACGCCGATTCATCGGTGCCGGCGGTGCCTTGGATCATCAAGGTGGAATCACCGCAAATGGCGGCCGCCAAATGCTCGCTGACCCAGCTCTTCGCGGTGCCGGGCACGCCCAGCAGCAGCAGTGCGCGATCGGTCAGCAGGGTCGCAATCGCGATCTCAATCACCCGCGCGTCACCGATGTACTTGGCGCTGATTTGCGTGCCATCGGCCAAGCTGCCGCCCAGCAAGTAAGTGCGCACTGCCTTGGGACTCAAGCGCCACTGTGCCGGACGCGGGTGCTGATCAAACTTTGCAAGCGCGCTTAACTCCTCGGCATAGGTGATTTCGGCCGGAGCGCGCAGAACGTCTGGTTGGCTCATGAATAGAACTCCATGTGGATACGAAGGCGCAACTGTAAGGCGCGTTGAAAGGATTCGATGCGATCGACCAATGGATGCTCAGCGACCACGTTAAGCGTGTCGAGCGCGGGCTCGATATGGCTGGGGTCGATGCCTTGGCGGGCTTGATCAAGTTCGTAGCCGATGCGCGCTTGTGCTGGGTAAAACGTGTTCGCCGGATTGGGTTCGCCGGCCTTCGGGATCGGGACATCGCTTAAGCGTTTGCGCAACTGAGCGGCCCAAATTCGAGTGGCCTCGCGCGGCCATGGGCGCGGCAAAAGCGCAATCGCGTGCTCGCTCAAGCCCTCACTGTGCAGCAGTGCCGACAGTTGCCGCGCCCAGGACGCCGCGTCCAATTGCGAGATCGCGAACTTCGCGGCCTCAATACGCTGGTAGTCACGCCGCGCGGAGTGCTTGGCAGCAAATTCCGCGCACAGCTGTTCGACCAGCGGTTCAGCCAGGGCCCCGAGCGCGGCGCCGGCCTCCGCCCACCCCGACATCAGTTCGCTAAACCAAACGCTGGCGCACAGCGTCTGCGCAAATTCCGCTGGCTCCAGCGCGCTCAGGCGCAGCCAATCGCGCGGCTGCGTCAGGCAGGCCAGCTGGCGCGCGCGAAACGAGCGCGGACTGGCATGGTTTTGCGGTGGTTCGAGCAGGCCATCGCTGGCCCAATCAGGCAGCCAGGGCGCGCTCAGATCAAGCTCAAGTTCAGCGCGTTTGAACTTCAACAGCTGCGCAAGCCGCAGCCGCATGCGCTCGCTGATCGCGCTGCTTGGCAGTTTGAGCGCCAGCCGGCGCGCCTCGGCCTGCACAGTCGCGGCGCGATCGCTAATGACGCTGGCGAGAAAAGGCTCATCGTCCGGCGCCAAGCCCACCCGCAGACAGGCCAACAGGCGCAGCCGCACATCGGCCGGATCTTTGCTGAAATCAAGGCTGAGCGCCTCACGCGCCGCGGTGGCATCAAGCGCGCGCCAGCCCTTCAGTGCGCCCTCGCGCTCCAGCGTGCTGCCCTCCGCAAACACCCGCCGCAGGACGGCTGCATCGGCGCTGCGTGGCGCTTGGCGCAACCACGCATGCGCCTTCACATGCAGCCCCAGCCAGCGGCCGCGTTCGCCGGCAACCGCAGCAACTCGCCGCCGCATCTTCGTCTCGGCGCTGCCCAGCAACATGGCCAGCACCGCGTGCGGGACGCGCATGCCGCGCTCGGCCAGCACGGCCAGTGCTTCGTCCAGCAGCCAGGTTTCGGATACGCAAACAATTATCAGCAAGCTGACCGCGCTCGGGCGCAGCGTAGCTTGGGTTTCTGCAGGTGCCGGATCGAGCGCCGGCAGGCTGTCGGGCACGCGTGCCCCGGCCTCCAGGCAAGCCATCGCAGCCACCGCGCGCAAGGCCGCCGCCGGGCCGCGCCCTTGTAGGTGCTCGGCAAGCAGCGCAGGCGGCTCAAAGCTGCCGCCTCGGCTTAAACCAATGGTCAGGGCCAAATGCAAGGGATCGTTCACAGAGCCGCCCAACTCGAAGGTGGCGCGTCTGCCATAGCAAAGCCCAACAGCTGTGCGCAGTGGCCATCGTGAGCAAAAGCAATCGTGGCCGGATGCGCGCCGGTGCGCAGAAAAGCCAGCAAGCCGGCCTCACCCGCGGCAATCGGCAGCGCCACGCCGCTGCGATCGTGTAACCAGTACGAATCTTGATGGGCGATCACCGTTAGATCCGCCACACAGGCAGCGCTTGTTCGACAAAACGGCGAGCGCGCCAGTTGCGCGGCGTGCAAAGTCAGCGCCTCATTGATGTGGTGCAGCGCCGGGATCACCTGGGTTGGCTTAAGTTCGGTCTGCGCAAGCAGCACGCGCTGCGCGGCGCAGGCGCGGTACAACGCAAGCGTGCCGGAGACGCTTGCCCCGGCTGGGAACAGCGCCCCGCGCGCCGCACCGAACAAAAACTCAAGCTTGAGAAAGCTGCGCCCGCCGGGCTCAATCAACCAGGTGCGCTCCTCACGCAGACGCTCGCCTTCGATGCTGCTCACGCCGGCGATGAAAAACTCCCCGCTTACGCGCTCACCCGAATCCAGCACCTCTTCCTCGCGCTCGCTCAAGCCCACCCAGGCATCCACTTCGGCCCGCCAAGCGGCTGACAACTGATCGCGCCTGCGAAACAGATCAATCAGCCACTGCACTTGGCCCAGCTGCGCGATGCGCTCGCTCTGCTGGCGTTCGCTCATCGCCCCGATCTGCCGCAAGCGCTCGGCCAGCGCACCGGCTTTGGCATCCTGCAAACGCAAGGCTGCGGTTTTCAACTGCTGGTCCAGATCGCTTTGTGCTAGGCCTTGCTGGACCAAATCGTGCAGCCAGCGCTCGGTCACGTCCAAACCCGCCAGCATTGCACTGATCCGGGCGTCCGCGCGCTTGGCCTGCGCTTTTTCGTCGACCGGCTTTTTTTCCGCGGGCTGCGCTTTCGCTTGGGCTTTTTGCTGGCGCTGGTTGAGCCAATCGGCGACCCACTGCGGCTCGTCCCGTTCAGTCAATTGCGCCGCGGCCGCGGCCGCCAAAAACAGCAGGCCGAGAGCGTGTTTGCACGGAAACTTGCGCGATGGGCAGGTGCATTTGCTGGAATAGTCGAGCAGATCAACCCGCGTCTGATACAGCGCGCTGCCCTTGCACTCACCCCACAACCCACGCGCCGAGCGCCCCAACGCCTGCCAGTGCACGGGCCCGCCCAGTTTGCGTCCGGCCGCCGCTGAAGCCGAATCCGGCGCCAGCGATTGCACCTGATCTGCGCTCAGCATTGTTTAGCCATCCTGGCTGCCAACCCGCCGACCACGGGCGTCGATCAACAACTCGCCGTCTTCTCTGTAGAGCGGCCCCGGCGGCAAGCGCTCCAACAGATCAAGCACCAGCTCGCTTGGCCGGCACAGGCGCACGCCCTTGGGCGAACAAACGATCGGCCGGTTGACCAGCAGCGGATGTTCAACCATCGCCGCCAGCAGCGTTTCGTCATCGACCGCGGGATCCAGCAACCCCAGCTCCGCCGCTGGCGATTTGCTCGTGCGCAGCGCGCCGCGCGGGGTCAATCCGGCTGCCGCAAACAAGCCTTGCAGCTGCGGCTTGGTCCAGCCGGTCTGCAGGTATTCAATAACGACCGGCTCAACCCCCGCGGCGCGAATGATCGCCAGCACGTTTCTGGAGGTGCCGCAGTCTGGATTGTGGTGGATGGCAATGCTCATCGGGGCCGTATCTGTGCGTTCGTTGCGCAGTGCGCGATTTCTAACACAGTCCATCACTCAGTTTCGCCTGGGCGCCTTACAGCTATCGCCTTGGGCAGGCGCGGGTTGGTCGCATTTGGGGCAATTTTGACGACAGCGCGCGCACCCGTGCAACGATGTGCCAGCAAAGCCACCCAGCGAGGCTCCCATGTCCGAACGCATCAACGCCCGCCTGTCCCAGCCCTTCCCCATCGCACGGGCTGATTTAGCGGTCGTAGTCGATAGATGCGCTGCTGATCCAGCAGCCCAGCAGCCTGTCAGACTTTCAGCGTGAGATGCGTTGCGTGGCTTAAGCGGATGGATGCAAGGCGCGGCGCGCAGCCAATGCGATGACAGCGCGGGCCACAACTCTATAGCGACAACACAAACAGGACCTATGTCAAAGAAGCGGCGAAATGCGACGACAGCGCGGGCCACAACTCTATAGCGACCTCCTGCTGTACCAAGCGGGCGCCGATCCGCAGGTCGACGATCCGCTCGCTGGCTGGCTGACATCGGAACAACTGCGCGAGCGCGACCGCATCGGGATTGAGCACTGCGCGGGGCGCGTCCTGCCGATCGCCTGGAACCTCGCCGGCGGCTACCAGAAGCCGCTACGCAAGGTGCTGGATTCCGCGTGATGACCTATTGGTGACCCGAAAAAAAATAGCGGTCGTCTAGACGCCCGAAAACCGCGCTAAGTGTTTGTTTTAACTGGTGCCGCTGCGCAGACTCGAACTGCGGACCTACTGATTACGAATCAGTTGCTCTACCAACTGAGCTACAGCGGCGCACTTAGCCTGCAGATGTTAGAGCGGACTGGGGGTTTTGACAACTAGTCCTGCTTGCGTGCTTGCGTAGGGTGCGAGTCAAACTGATGTGGGCTGTTAAGCGACGTCACTGCGAGCGTCCTTTTTCAGCCCAAAAATGCACACGGATGAACCCCACAAGACTCGTCTTTGCGAGAGAGCCTAAAGCGACCGCGGCAATCCAGGGACGTTCGCTTAAGCCACCACCAACGTCGCTGGGTTGCCACGGCTGTCGCCGCTGTCGCGTCGAAGACCTCGCAATACGAATCAATGACTTACGACATCGGTTCATTGCGAGCGTCCTTTTTCAGCCCGACAATGCACGCGGGCTAGGCCACTGCGGGTCTTGATGCCACATTCGCCGGATTGTTACAAACGCGGCCGCAGCAGGGTGCCAAAGTTCAGGTACACCGAACTGCTACCGGTGTCGGCGCGGCCAAATCCTAGAAAAATCGGCCCTAATGGCGAATCCAGTCCGACAAACACACTGCCTGCAAAGATCAGATTATTTAGGCTGACCACTTGCGCACGATTGTCGAATACGTTGCCTGCTTCAATACTGCCTCCAACAAAGGCTGGCACGGAAAATAATTGGCCCTCGCTGCCCAGACGTCGATAATAGACGCTGCGAAATAGCGCGCTGTGCGCACCGACTAATTCACGCTCAGTGTAACCTGACAGATTGGTAAATCCACCTAAGGGTGAAAGTGCATCCAACACCGCCGGCTCTCCCCAAGTGGTTTGCAAGCGTGCACCCAGCAACAAACGATTAGCGCCGCGATTGTAGGCTTTGTCCCAATTGAACACGGCAATTTCGCCATCACCATCACTACCCAGTCCAGTCACATCCGCCACCAGTAGAAACTCGCCGCGGCTGCCAGATGCGGGAAAATTGGCGTCGTCCAATGTATCGCGAATAAAACCAAACCGCGCCGTCGCACTTTGTAGGGATAGTCCTGGAAGCAAACTATCGCCAATGGTGAGCGAGGCGTTGCCATGCCCACGCACGAGGCCAGCGTACAAGCGCGTTGAGCCGCCGAATTCGTAGCCAATATCAAAACCCAGGCTTGCTCGGCGTACGCGATATTCGGCAGCTGCCGCGCCATCGAAGCTGATTGGCTGATCAAAAGCTCGGTATTCTATAAATGGCGATATATAATATTGCGCACGATCACCGGCTGGCTGAAAGAACTCGCTACGCAGGCCGGTGACGCGGCCCATCTCCAAGCGTGAACGCCATTCGCCACCGTAAATATTCAATCCGGTCATCGTATATTCCAGACCCAGCTGATAGTCGTTACGGCCCTCAAAATTATCACTAATCTGCAATCCGAAGGCCAGGAAGTTGGGTCCCCAACCCTTATCGACTGGTATCACTTCGATTCCCGTTTTGCCGTCTTGCTCAACCGGGCGCCAAGTAACACGCTCATAGTTTCCTAAGCCAAAGGCACCACCAATGGATTTCTCTAGCTTGGCGATATCCAGCTTCTGTCCCTGCAAACCATCCAACCCACGCTCCACATAACCCGCCGTCTTACTGCGCGTTTTTAACACATTGATAAAACTGACCATCGGCGAATCAAAGATCTGCCGCCGGTGACGCTCACGATAACGCCGATATTCATCCTCTGATACGGACAACTCGCGCAGTCGTGACACATGTAACTCAGCCGCCTGCACACCGAGTGGAATTGCACTACCCGAACGAACAAAATCCGCGCTGCCGATATCGCCCAATTGCGGCAGTATCTTGACATCGCCTGGCGACATTTTCTCTAACATCAACTCAGTACGTTGTTTCATTAACACATCGAGCATTTGCATGGTAACGGCAAACGGCGAATTAAGCTCACTATCCTCCGCCAATGGCGCACCCACGTCCACTACAATTAATCGATCCGCGCCCATTGCCTGCACCACATCAACCGGCACATTGTTAACAATGCCACCATCCACCATCATGCGGCCGTCCACGCGTATAGGCGCAAATGCCGCAGGAACTGACATGCTGGCGCGAATAGCCAAGCCCAGATCGCCCTTACTAAATAATACTTGTTTACCGCTGACAATATCGGTGGCCACCGCGCGGAAGGGAATCGGCAGCGCATCAAAATTAGCCGTTCGCCAAGTATGAATGGTCAAACGGCGCAACAAGAGCAATAGTTTCTGCCCCTGAATGACGCCTCGTGGAAATTGGATTGCGCCGCCACGCAAACCCACTTTGGCATTCATTAAATAACGCAGCGTGTCATTCTTGCGCCGCATCGGGAAATCCACGCGGGACGGATCGTCATTCAGTACGTCTTTCCAATCCACCGCATTAAGCACTTGTTCGATTTCTTCGGGCGAATACCCAGACGCATACAAGCCGCCGACGATCGAACCCATGCTGGTCCCCGCGATGCGGCAAATTGGCACGCGCTCGCGTTCCAGGACTTTCAACACGCCGATATGCGCAGCGCCACGTGCGCCACCGCCGCCTAAAACCAAACCGATGCATTGCGCAGCCCATCCGGCCGTTGACCCCAAGCAATACAGACTCACTGCAGCCAAAAATAAGTATGGGCTTCGCACCTAAGATCCTGACGGTAAAAGTCGCCGAGAAGTCTAGCTTGATCACGAGATTGGGTTGCGGCGGGCGCAAATCGCCACGAAGTCGCTCACTCGTTCGGCCTAGGTTTGGTCGCGCTGGCGTATTTTTCTTCACATCAAAATTGAGTGAAGAAAAGCCCGCTATGCGTTCCTTGCGAATTGACCGCCCGGCTGCGGATACCGCCGAACTGGTGTTGATAGGGCCAGGACGTGGCAATGCGATGGGCCCGGAGTTTTGGCGCGAACTGCCTGGCGCTATCGCCGAACTGGAAACGGATGCCAGTTTGCGGGCGCTGATTGTGCACGGCGCGGGCGAACACTTCAGCTACGGCCTGGATTTACCGGCGATGGCGAGTGAAATCGGCGCTATGTTGGCGAACGGAGCGCCCGGTCGCCAAGCGGTGGTTGAGCAGGCGACGCGCATGCAGGCTGGCTTTGCCGCCATCGCGAACAGCCGCTTGCCAGTGATTGCAGCTATCGACGGTTGGTGCATAGGCGCTGGTATCGAAATGGTCGCTGCGTGCGATATTCGATTGGCCAGCGAACGGGCGCGCTTTGCCCTGCGTGAGGTCAAGGTTGGCATCGTCTCCGACCTCGGCGGCATTTCACGCTTGCCCCATATCGTTGGCGAAGGCTGGGCGCGACAAATTGCCCTGACTGGCGAGGATTTTGATGCCGACTTCGCGCTGCGCATGGGACTGGTGACCCAGGTGTTGAGCGACCGGGAGACGCTGCTGCAAGCCGCGCGCAGCTTGGCCAGCCGCATCGCCGCCAACCCACCGCTGGTGGTCGCCGGCATCAAACGCACGATGGGCGACCGCATTGAGGCGCAAGTGCAGGCCGGCAACCGCGCCGCAGCAATCCAAAACGGTCTGTTGTTGCAATCGGAAGACTTCGCCGAAGCCATGCGCGCGTTCATGGAAAAACGCGAGCCGAAGTTCCGTGGATGTTAACGGCTGCCGAGCGAATCGGACTGCCGACGGTTTGTTGAGGTCCTGGTGGGATATGGTGGGGCCTCACTAGCGCATCGAGGAGTGGTCAACTCATGCACAAGCTTTACCGCTACGCTTGCCTAGTTTCGCTGAGTTTCGCACCGGCATTGGGGGCAACCGATCTGGCGACCCGCCTTGCCCATTTGGCGCGTGACGCAGACCCAAAGGTGATTGCGTTGGCGCTTACCGCGCGCGGCTGCGCGGTAGCAGCGGGCCGAGCGCAGGTGGACGATCGGCTGGCGGTGATTGATTACTCACGACCCTCCACTGACCCTCGCCTGTGGGTTTTTGATCTGCAAAAACCGACATTGTTGTATGTGGAGCATGTTGCTCACGGTCGTGGCAGTGGCGCCAATTTCGCCAAGCAGTTTTCCAATGTCGAAGGAAGTTTTCAGTCCAGCCTAGGCTTGTTTCGAACGGGCGAAACTTACCAAGGCGGGAACGGGTACTCCTTGCGTATGGATGGTCTGGAACCCGGCATCAACGACCATGCCCGAGTGAGAGATATCGTGATACACGGCGCACCCTATGTGGACGCTGCTATGGCCAAAGCACAGGGGCGTCTGGGACGTAGCTTTGGCTGCCCAGCGGTGCGTCGCGACATCGCCAAGCCACTGATCGACAAGCTCAAGGACGGACAGTTGTTGTTTGCCTACTACCCTGACAATGGGTGGCTGAGCAAGTCGGCATTTTTGAATTGCCCGGGCGCGGCAACGCTGTAAGGCGTTGATAGTTGGTGGTTGGTAGTTGGTAGTTGGTGGTTGAAGGGCCAACGGCCCGCTCTATAGCAGCCTGGGGCAACGCCCCAGGAACAGGGTGCAGAACAACCTCAGCGCTTACCTGGGGCGTTGCCCCCAGGCTGATATGAAAACGCGCCGCTGGCGCTACTGAGTTTTAAATCGCCCCGCTGGCGCCGTAGGCCATGTGCAACGCGCAACGATCGTGGTGAGGGCTTGGATTCTCGATATGCGGGAATGATGAATTGAAGGCGATGCGTCATCCCAAATTGTCACCAAAGCACCATCCAGAATGAGCCAGCGCTCACTTTATGACATTTCCCCACATCAACACCACCAACCAACACCAACAACCAGCCCTACTCCGCGCGTCGCTCAAACGCCAGTATCGCCGCACCTAATTCCCGCAAAAATGGACGGCCGATATCGGTGTAGGCATAACGTCCGTCGTTTAATACCCCGTCGCGATCGACAAAAATGCTGGCGCTGAGTCCGAAAGCCAAATTGCGCGCGTTATCTACAATAAATGCGCTGTCGCCCAAATAACCGAAGGCCTGCGCATTTTTGCTGGCGATGTCTAATGAAGCGGGCAGGTGGCCCTGCGCGTCGCTTGCGATTAACCACTTGCCGTGATCATCCGGCCATTGTCCACAGCGTGTATCGGCGCATTGTCGCGGCGTCATCAACATAGTGGCGCGTAGCCATTCGCGCATGGCCGGGCATAAAACAAAGGCATTTTCCGCAGGCGCGGTGCCGCTGCCAAGTTCCATGGTCATGCGGTGTACTTCATTTAAAGGCATAAAATTGGACGTCGTAAAGTCGCGCGGCCCGGCAATCAACTGTCCATTTTGCAACCAAGCACGACCCTTTTGCGCTACGCCGAATGGGAAGGGTTGCGGCTTTTCTTCAGGTATCGCCGGCGAATCCCACAGTAAATGTCCGCGACTATCGGTTAATCGCGCTGCCAACTTACCGGGCCGCGTGGCCGCAGCACAGCCCAAACGCGCGCCAACACGGCTGTCTGGATAGCCAATCTCGGCGAGCCGCGCGTGAACGGCGTCGCTGCCCAGTAATTCAACCAGCGCGTTGTAACTGCGGTTGTCGCTGACCACCAGCATCGCGCGCAGCAGGCTGGCCAGCGGCCATGATGGGCCTTGCGGCAAGGGCGCGCAGGCATCAGCCCTATCAACGCGCAGATGTAAATCATTGATCTGGTTGACCAATCCGCGCCTGCACAAAACCTCGCCGAGCAGCGCCGCGACCGGCAACTTGATAAAACTCGCGGCGGCAAACCAACGCTGCTGCTGCACACCCCACTGCTGCGTGACTTTGGCCTGCCATTGCCCATGCGCATCGCGCGCAAACCGTGTCCACAGTATTTGTGGCTCATACGTAGCGTCCGCCAGCACTCTACGCACCGCTGGACCGGCGTTTTGCAGCGCTTGGCTCAATTGCGGATCTGCGACAGCAGCTTTGGCTGGCAATGGCATGGCGCCATTTGCCCGCGCGGGTGCGCCCAGCGGGGCTAACAGCAACTTCAATGTGTCACGGCGTCGCATCGACCACTTTCTTACGATAGAGCTGCAAATTACTATCGTTCTTGCGGTGCCGATATCCAATGCCAAAATCTAAAGGCTGCGGATCGCCGTCCGCATAGGCTGCGCGCAGCGCCGTTTGGGTCCAATTACCGAATAACGCAATGGGCGAGCCGTATCGACCAAATAAAGTGGCGTCCCAAAGTGCGGGACGAAACCAGTTATGTGGGATGCCTGAATCGTCCTGCAGCACCCAATCGCTGTGTTCCAGAATCAGTTTTCGCACCAGCGAAAAATAGGGTTTGTACATTAAATAGGATGCGCTTTTCAAATAGGTCGCATCCGGATTCATCTGCGCCACAAAATCCAGATATTGCGGCGTGCGCTTCAAACCGCCATCACCCAAATCGGCGGCAAAATAAATCATGCGCCGGAAACCCAAATCATCCGGAAGGAAATACTCAACCTCAACGCCGCCGATATAACCCGCCGGCGGTTTGGCAGTTAATGTCGGATCGGCTTGGCAAAGTTCAGCCGCTGGCGTCAGCAGCACATAACGCACATCTAACACCGCATAACCCGCCTCGGCCAGAAATACAAAGAGAATCGGCGTTACCCCAGAAAAGCGACTGCGGCGTAAATCGACGGTCAAATCATTGGTGCGGAAAAAACTGAACGACAAAATCGCGTATAAGGATTTGCGAATTTCAGCCAGGCCCGCCTCGATTTCCTTGGCATCCAAGCCAGCAAAATCCGGCACACTGCCCACTGGCTCCAAACCGGTCAAAATCGACAGCTGCGCGTCTGGGAATAGGGTCAGCAAATACAGTGCATCGGGCCCGCTAAACGGATAAAAGACGCGCTTTGCCGAGCTTTCTACCGACCCCAACTGCGCTCGCGCAAAACGTGCAACCGGTTGCAGCTGACGCTCGCGCAGCGCCGCCCAGCTACTGCCCAGACTTTGGCGATGGCGCTCCAAGGCTTGTGGCGCGACCACTTGCGCTAGTTCCGACTCCAGCGGCGTGCGCAAACCGGCCAGCACGCGTGCCGTGTCATTGAGCGCGCCTTGGTTCCAAGTGGCCGTCGGATTGGCACCCTGACAAAGCTCCAGCGCAGCCGCTGGGGTCGCCAGTAGGAACAGCGCAAGCGCAAACCCGCGGAGGATTTGGGAATCTAAGGGCATCGGAACGCGGCAGATTGGGCGATGGGAGTCGGGCAATCTACACCAAGAGGTGGTGATCGATGGTCTGGAGGGAAAAGCGTTCGATCACAGATCGAACCCACCAAAGGCTGGGGCGGGTCGGCGCTGTGCGCTGAGGTTTTTTTGCATCCACTTGACTCGCAGCCTACTTGGGCACTTCCGCGGCGTGTTGCGGCGCATGTTTGCGCAACGGCCAATAGCAAGCGAATGCCACTACGATTGACGCCAAGGACAGCAGCACCGCCTTGGGTTGATTGATCGCCAGAAATACGATCATCCACGCGTTGATGGTGAGAAAAAGCACACCGGCAGGCCAACCCAATGGCGCGCGAAACGGCCTGATGCGGTCCGGAAACTTCAGGCGATCGCGCAGAAATCCGACGATGACCGCCATGTTAAACAGGCTCAATGAAACGCCGATAAAGTTGACGACGAATTCAAAACTGGCGCTGAGCAGCAAAATCACGATCAGCAGCCACTGAAAGCTTATCGCCAAACGTGGTGAGCCGCCGCTGTGGCGACGCCCGAACACCGCAAAAGGTCGCCAATCTTCGGCCATCGCCGCCAATACGCGTGGGCCAGCCAGAATCATCGCACTCACCGTAGAAATCAGCGTAAAGGCGATCGCGCCGCCGACGATCATGCCGCCGGACTCACCAAACAAGGCGCGACCCGCCAAAAAGCCGACCGCTAACTCGTTCTCCACCGACATGGCGCCTGGATTAATCTTCACCAGTTGGTCAAACGGCACCAAGCGTAGGAAAGCCCAATTGACCGCGACGTACAACAGCGTCACCAGCGCGGTACTGGCGATCAGCGCGAGCGGCAGCGTACGCTGCGGATCGCGCACTTCACCGGCCACGTAGAGCGCCGCGTTCCAGCCCAAATAGGCGTAGGTGACGTAAATCAGCGACACCGCAAAGGCCGGATTGGCGACCACGCTGAACAAATCCGATTGGGTTGCCGCGCGCGGCGGCGCGTACAGCAAGGCGGCAAAAACAATCGCTACCATCACCAAAATCTTCAGCAAGGTGGTGACCACCTGAAAACGCGCGCCGATTTCTACCCGCAACATGTGCAGCGCACTGATCAGTGTGACCAGGACGATCGCCACCAGCATCGGCAGTGCCGCCACCGCCGGCCACAATTTACCCAGATAGGCCGAAAACGCTAGCGCTGCAGCCGCAATCGGCCCGGCAAAACCGGCCACAATGGAGATCCAGCCAGCCACAAAGCCGACGGCCGGATGAAATAACTGGGTGAGCAAGGCGTACTCGCCCCCAGAACGCGGCCGCGCGGCGCCCAATTCAGCGCAACACAGCGCACCGGCGAGCGCCGAGATCCCACCCAGCACCCACAGCAACAAAATCGCCCGTTCGTCCGGCAGCGCATGGACCTGATAACTCAAGGTCGAAAACACGCCAGTGCCAATCATGTTGGCAACCACAATGGCGCAAGCGCTCCAAGGTCCCAAACGGCGGTTGGATGAGGCTTCGCTCAAGCGCATAGGGTCCGGGCTGCGGGGGTTTGAGTATGCAGGGCGGTGTGCGTTGTGGGTCGATAGCACCAACTCCAACCAGTAACGCGGCAGCGGTGAGGCACCCTCAAAAAATCGTCTTAGCGAGCGTCCTTTTTCAGCCCAAAAATGCACACGGGCCATGAACCCAACAAGACTCGTCTTTGCGAGGGAGCCTTTTAAGCGACCGCGGCGATCCAGCGCCTTCGCCTTTGGCGTCCCGAAAGTCACTGGATTGCCACGGCAGGCGCTGAAGATTTTCGCCGGCCTGGATGGGATGATGGGATACCTAACCGGCGCCCGCTCGATTCTCTGTATTTCACCGCCAAAGGCGCGCCTCCATACCAGCCTGGGGCAACGCCCCAGGTTGCCAGCGCCTGATCAAGGGCTGAAAGCCCGACCCATCGCTGATCAGGGGCTGAAAGCCCGACCCATCGCCATGCCGCAATCACTCGACCATGTTCTGCTCC
>CAZLSB010000063.1:0-16989 GCA_964561825.1 uncultured Xanthomonas sp. | reverse complement strand
GTTATTGCTTCAACCGATAACCGCTACGGAAAATCCACCAAACAATCGCCAGACACACAATAAAGAACCCGCAGGTGGCCGCCAAGCTCAGACCCACGGCGACATCGGCGCTACCGAAAAAACTCCAGCGAAAACCGCTGACCAGATACACAATCGGATTAAATAAGGCGATAGTTTTCCAGACGCCCGGCAGCATATTGATCGAATAGAACGCGCCACCCAGAAAGGTCAATGGCGTAATCACCAGCATCGGGATCACCTGTAACTGTTCCCAGTTCTGCGCCCAAATGCCGATGATGAATCCAAATAGGCAAAAACTAAGCGCAGTCAACACCAAAAAGCCAAACATCCAGATCGGATGAGCCACCTGAAAGGATACGAATAAACTGGCGGTGGCGAGAATAACTAAACCCAAGACGATCGATTTGGTCGCAGCAGCACCCACATAACCGCAGACGATTTCAAACGGCGAGATGGGTGCCGACAACAGCTCGTAACTGGTCCCGGTCCAGCGCGGGAAATAAATTCCGAATGCGGCGTTATTGATGCTTTCCGTGAGGACTGACAACATGATCAGGCCAGGCACAATGAAAGCGCCGTAACTGACGCCGTCCACGTCTCCCATGCGTGAACCAATGGCGGCGCCAAACACCACAAAATACAGCGAGGTGGTAATGACCGGAGTCAATAAGCTCTGCCCCACGGTGCGCAGAAAACGCGCCATTTCAAAACGGTAAATTGCCCAAACGGCACGCCTATTGAAGCGTGGCACCGCGAAAGCTTGTGCGCTGATCTTGCCAGTGCTCATGCGACAACCGCCGGCTGTTTGGAAGTCAAACTGACAAAAATATCTTCCAGCGAACTCTGCTCGGTATTCAGGTCACGAAAGCCAATACCGAGTTCGTGCAAACGCCGCAGCAAACTAGGTATACCGTTTTGCTCAGCATGAATATCAAAACGGTATTCGAGCACATGGCCGCCGTCTTTCAAGCTCAGCTGCCAATTGTCCAACTCGACCGGAATCGTGGTTAGCGGATCCTGCAGTTGCAGCGTTAATTTTTTACTGCCTAGTTTGCGCATCAACCGCGCTTTTTCTTCGACCAGAATCAATTCGCCTTTGTCGATCACACCAATGCGATCGGCCATTTCTTCGGCTTCTTCGATGTAATGCGTGGTCAGGATGATGGTGACGCCGTCATCGCGCAACGCGCGCACCAGCGCCCACATATCGCGCCGCAGTTCAACGTCAACACCGGCGGTGGGTTCGTCGAGAAACAATAATCTGGGTTCGTGTGCCAGCGCTTTGGCAATCATCACGCGCCGTTTCATGCCGCCCGACAGCGTTTGAATGCCATCCTTGCGTTTATCCCACAGGCTTAAGCCACGCAACACGCGTTCGATCAATGCGGGATCCGGCGGGCGCCCGAACAAACCACGGCTGAAGGCCGCGGCCGCCATGGGTGTTTCAAACATCTCGGTGGCCAGTTCCTGCGGCACCAAACCGATCAAAGAACGTGCCGCACGATAATCGCGCTGAATATCGTGCCCGTCCACGGTCACCGTGCCGGTGCTTGCCCTAAGCAACCCACAGACCATGCTGATCAGCGTGGTCTTACCCGCACCATTGGGGCCAAGCAGAGCAAAGATCTCACCCCGCTCAATGGAAAGTTGGGTGGGTTTAAGCGCTTGTAATCCGGAAGCGTAGGTTTTGGAGAGGTTGTCGATCTGCAGGATTACGCTCATGAAACTCCTAATCGAAGCTATCCCGTCAAACCTGCCACAAAGCTCAGTTGAGGTTGAACTCCAAACGCTGACGGGCCTTGGCGGCGACCGCTTTGCCGTCTTCAACGCGTGGGGTGAACTTCCACTGACTCAAGGCGCGCATCGCCTCGCGATCAAACACGCGGCGCGGATTGGCATTGACCACTTCGACACCATCGACATTGCCATCCACACCCACCGTGAACGACAGTTCGACCCAGCCTTCAGTGCGAGAACGCAGCGCCTGCGACGGATAGGTGGGATTGACCCGCTTCACTAACTTGAAATCTTGGTTTTGCGGTGCGGTGTCTGCGGCTATCGATGTAGCGGGCGCTGCCGATGCCACTTGGGTGGGCGGTGCCGTGCTCACCGGCGGCGTGCTGACCGGATCGCGTGGCGCAGTGGTTGGTGGGCGGCTCGGAACGGGTGCGCTTGGCGCGGCAGCGGCAGCCGCTTGCGTGGCGGCCTGATCGCGGGCCTGACGCTCAGCTAAGCGCGCTTGTTCTTCTTCGGCTTGGAGCTTTTGATCGGCAGCGCGGCGCTGGGTGGTGATGCGCTGCTCCAAATTGGTGACCACAACTGACGTCGGCTGCGCGCGTTTTAACAGGGCAACGGCCGATTGCGCTTCGTCCAAACGATCGGTATCGATCATTTGCTCAGCGACACCTTGGGCGAGTGGCATCAATTCCAAAATGGCCAACTGCGCGTGGCGATTCTCAGGCTCCGCGTCAATGACTTTCAGGTAGTACTCAATGGCGTTGTCACCGACCGGCTGAATCAAGCGTTGCTCGCGCATCGCCACCCTGGCGGCCTCCAGCAACTCAGGAACCGTTTGTGCTGCGCCCGTCGGCTCCGCTGTCGCTGTCGCTGCCACTGCCACCGGCGCAACTGGCGCCGCACCTGCGGCGGGAGTTGTGGTCGGCGCGGGCTCGTCACTACCGCAACCCGACAGTGAAACCATCGCCAGCAAAACCATCACTGACGGAAGGACCTGGGTCTTCCAAGTACGGACTTTATTCATCGCATTCACCTCAATCCCCAAGGAGCCAGACAAGGATGTCGCCCCCGACATCCAAACTTGCTGGGTTGCGAACCTGCGCACAGATTCACACGCCCACAATTAGGTTACACGAATAGGTTGGATCAATGAAAAGTGTGAGCGGCTTGATACTGCTCGGTCGACCGGTTTTTTGGCCCCTGGTAGCACATCGTTCCGATTCTTATCAATTGCGTCCGAGCAAAGCGTCCAGCGCCTGGGCGCGATCTTCCTGCTTAAGCGGTTCGATGACTTGATCAAGGGCGCCACCGAGCACATCGCCAAGTTGGTAGAGCGTCAAGTTGATGCGGTGATCGGTCAATCGACCCTGGGGAAAGTTGTAGGTGCGGATGCGTTGCGAACGGTCGCCGCTGCCCACCTGCAATTTGCGATCGTCTGATTGTTGTTGCGCCTGTTTGCTGCGTTCGGCATCAATCAGCCGCGCTTGCAACAAGCTCATCGCCCGCGCCCGATTTTTGTGCTGCGAGCGTTCGTCCTGGCATTCGACCACGACACCGGTCGGCAAATGGGTGATGCGAATGGCGGAATCGGTTTTGTTGACG
This sequence comes from uncultured Xanthomonas sp., assembly GCA_964561825.1. Taxonomy (GTDB): domain Bacteria; phylum Pseudomonadota; class Gammaproteobacteria; order Xanthomonadales; family SZUA-5; genus JADKFD01. The sequence goes on along the minus strand of CAZLSB010000063.1, from coordinate 13,629 downwards.
TGCTGACCACCGGCGCCGGATGCGCGGAAGGTATCGACCTTCAGATCAGCCGGATTCAGCGGCGTGGTATCGATCTCCTCCAGTTCGGGCAGGATTGCCACCGTGCACGCGGAGGTGTGGACGCGTCCTTGCGCTTCGGTTTCTGGAACTCGCTGCACGCGATGCGTGCCGGATTCAAACTTCAACGCCGAATAAGCGCTCTGGCCTTCCACGCGAGCGATGATTTCTTTAAAACCACCATGCTCGCCAGCGCTGTCACTGAGCACCTCTACGCGCCAGCCGCGGCGTTCTGCGTAGCGCGCATACATGCGAAACAAGTCGCCGGCGAAGATGGCGGCCTCGTCTCCACCGGTACCCGCGCGCACTTCGAGAAACAAATTGCGTTCATCGCGCGGATCGACCGGGACCAGATTCATCGCCAGCGAGCCACCTAAACTGTCCATGTGCGCCTGCAGTTCGTTGGCTTCTGCCTGCGCCATTTCGCGCATTTCACCGCGTTCGGCCTCCGCCATGGCTTGCGTCGCGGCCAAATCCGCTTCCAATCGCAGGTATTGCGCGTAATCGCGGGCCAAGTCATCCAGTTGCGAATACTCGCGCGACAGATCGCGAAATCGCGTGCCGTCCGATAGCGTCTCAGGCTGCGCAAGGAGCAATTGCACCTCTTGCAGGCGCTCGCTCATTTCCTCAAGTTTTTGCCGAATACGTGGATTCATCGAAAGCACAGTCGTTAAGGGTGAGGGTAAACATGCACCGCTGGTGTAGTGCGCCGCAAGTGAGTGCACGTTTTCCGCGCTTTTTTGACCCGAATGCGTTGTCGTCGCATGGGCAGCGCCCTCACGCTCGCGACAAGCTCGCGGCGCGAGTCAGTTTTCGTCGCTGTGCAGCGGCTCCAAAGCCAGCAGGCGGGAAGCGAATTCGACGAATTCTTCGTCGCCCAGCGCTGCTGCGCTGCGTAAGCCGACGGTGGGTCGATGCAGCAGCCGATTGGTCAAGGTCTGCGACAGATAAGTCAACACACGCTCGGGGTTTTCGCCCTGCCGCAAGCGTTTTAACGCGCGATTGAGCACATCGCTGCGCGCCATCTCGGCACGGCGGCGCATGCTGATGATGGTCGACGCAGCGGCGCGTTCGCGCGACCACGCCATGAATTCTTCAACATGCAACGTGACCATCGATTCGGCTTGCGCGGCGGCATCGCGGCGTCCGCGCATGCCCTCCTCCACCACACCGCGCAGATCGTCGACGGTATACAGATACACATCTTCAAGCTCGGCCACACTGGCTTCGATGTTGCGCGGCACGCCCAAGTCCACGGCGAATAGCGGCCGGCGCCGGCGGCCGACAAAAGCGCGACGCAGCGCATCACAACGAATAAGCGGCTCGCTGCCATGGGTTGCGGTGACCAGGATGTCGCAATCACCCAAATGACTTTCTAGGTCGACCAAACGTGCCGCCTGACCGCCAATGCGATCAGCCAACACGCGGGCGCGCTCAATGGTGCGGTTCACCACCGTGGTGCGCCGCACGCCCACGCCTAACAAATGGCGCGCGACCAGCTCAATCGTTTCACCGGCACCCACCAGTAGCGCCTGGCGTTTGGGCATCTCGTCAAATACCTGACAGGCCAGCCGAACTGCCGCATAGGCAACGGAAACGGCATTGGCGCCCAAACGGGTTTCGGTGCGCACCGTTTTGGCCACCGAAAAGCTGCGTTGCAGCAGTTGGTCGAGCGGGCCCGACAAAGTGCGCGCATCCAGGGCAATTCGATACGCCTGCTTCAATTGACCAAGAATCTGCGGTTCACCCACCACCAGTGAGTCCAGCCCCGTGGCAACCCGAAACACATGGCGCACCGCTTGCGCGTCTTGGTATTGATAGGTTGCCGCATGCAAGCTGCGGTGCGCCAAACCATGCACCCGCTCCAGCCAATCCAACGCGCCTTGTTCGGCACCCGGCGCATGGTCCACATACAGTTCAGTACGATTGCAGGTGCTCAAAATGGCCGCAGCACCCACACCGGGCAGCATACTCAGATCTTTAAGCGCCTCTGGTGTACGCTCAGGCGCAAACGCCACCCGCTCGCGGATTGCGATCGGGGCGCTTGCGTGATTGATGCCTAGCGCCAGAATAGCCATAGAATGAAGCATGCTCTATTCAAACCGGGAATTGTGTGTGGCCGCGCCCACGAAGATCAAGCACTTGCTCAAATTGACTAAGGCCGCGAAAGCGAAGGTTCATTCTGCGCGCCGATCTGCATGGCGTGCGTGCTGGCTCTGTGCAGCGATATTGACCGCCAATCCAGCGGCGGCGGGCGCTAACGCTGGCGTCGACGTACTCGGATTCGCGCTGAAGGCCGAGTTCGCCTTGCAGTCTGGATCGCTAGACGCTGCCGCTAGCGAGTACGCAAAAGCCGCGGTGCAGAGCCAACAAGTCGATTTGATCGAACGCGCCGCCACCGTGGCGCTGTTTGCCAAGGACTACGACGCCGCCGAGCGCGTAGGGAAGCGCTGGCTTGCGCTGCAGCCGAACGCCATCGGCGCCAAGCGCACGCTGGCCTGGGTGGCGATGGCAAGCGCGCGGCGCGCCGATGCCGAAGCCCTGCTATTGGAGCTGTTGGCGGACAACTCAGTGGACGCCCAGCGCGCCGTAGCGCAGGTGCTGGTGGCCGCCGAGAACCGTGCGTCAGCGCCGCAGAGTCTGCGCGTGTTGGTGCAGGCGGGTGCATTGAAGCCACTCAGCAAGGGGCCAAATTGGTCAGCGGTCGCCAACAATCTGGGCGACAAAGAAAGCGCGGTGCAATTGGCGGAATCGGAAACCGCAGCCAATCCTAAAAGCGCAGAAGCTTGGCGCAGGCGAGCCCAAGCGCAAATGGCAGCGGGCGACTCGCCGCAAGCGCTTAAAGCGCTAGAAAAAGCCCTCGATCTGGCACCGGAGGATTTTGAGCTACGCCTCGCGCTGGCGGCCCTGCACGCACAAAACGGCGATGTAGACCGGGCGGACTACATACTGGCCAAAGCCGATCCGCAAGACGATCGGGCGCTTTCCGCCCGGCTGGCCAATGTCGCCAGCAAACCCAACGCAAAACTGCTGAAACGCATCGAACGTAGTTTGCGTAACAGCAGTCGCGAGCGCGTGCGTTCGCGCGCTTTTCTGCTCGGTCAATTGTTCGAATTGCGCAAATCGACCGACTTGGCGCTGTCTTGGTACGCCCAAGAACCCAAGGGCGCCGCGTGGCATGAAGCGCAGTTGCGGCGCAGCGTGCTGTTGGCGCGCGAAAAGAACGATTTGCCCGGCGCTCGCGCGCTGTTGGTGCAAACGCGTCTCCAGGTAGACGATGACCAACAGCGTGTCGACGCCTATTTGTTGGAAGCCGAACTGCTGACCGACAGTGACCGTGCAGCCGCGCTAACGGTTTACGATGAGGCGCTCAGCCTGTATCAGCAGGATTTTCGCTTGCTCTATGCACGCGCGCTGTTTCGCATCGCCAACAACGACGTACCCGGCCTGGAGCAGGATTTACGCAGCATTCTTGAGCTAGATCCAGAGAATCCTCAGGCGCTCAATGCGCTCGGTTACACGCTGGCGGATCGCACCGATCGCCACCAGGAAGCGCTCGATTACATCCAACGGGCGATCGCTAAACAGCCGGACGATGCGGCCTTCGTCGATAGCATGGGCTGGGTGCAATATCGGCTCGGCAATCTGACAAAAGCGCTCAGTTACCTGCGTCGCGCCTATCAACTAGAACCAGATGGCGAGGTGGCGGCGCACTTGGCCGAGGTCTTGTGGATGGCCGACAAACGCGACGAAGCAACGGCCTTGTGGCGCGCTGCGCTGCAGCGCTGGCCGAATCATCCGGTGCTGCTGGAAAGCGTTAAACGCCTACAACCTGGGCTTTTACCTTGAGGCGCTGGTTATTTTGTGCGCTCGCAGTGCTGGCAATTTCCGCGTGCGCACCGCAGCGGGTGCGGCCGTTGGCCGATGTTGCAGTTGGCGAACGCCTGCTTTCCGAGCACGAATCGCGCGTTTTTGAGCGGGTCGATTTTGACCTGAGCGGCCGCATTGCAATCAGCGATGGTAAACAAGGCGGCAGCGGTCGTTTCGAATGGCAACAACGCGGCAGTTCGTTCAGTTTGCGCTTCACCGCACCGATCAGCGCACAAAACTGGCGCTTGGAAGTGCGACCCGGCCAAGCCGTATTGATCGAGTCCAACGGCGCAGTGCGGGTCGCCAACAGCGCAGAAGAACTGCTAGAACGCGAACTCGGCTGGCGACTACCCGCCGCCGCTTTGCGTTTTTGGGTGTTAGGCATGCGCGCACCGGGCAGCAGCAGTGAACTGCAGTTCGATCCCCACGGACAACTACACACTCTGCACCAATCCGGCTGGGACATTCGCTATCTCGAACGCCAACTTGACCAAGATCCGCCTATGCCACGCAAACTTTTCGCGCGTTCTGGAGATCATCAAGTCCGTATGTCGATCCGCCGCTGGAATTTCGACCCAAACACCTCGATTGAGTAATCGCCGCGGCGCCCTAGCCCATGCTGTTATTTCCGCCCGCCAAGCTCAACCGCTTTCTGCATATCGTCGGCCGCAGGCCCGACGGTTACCACTGCTTGCAGAGCGCCTTTGAGCTGATCGATTGGCACGACGAATTGCGCATTGAGGCCACCACCGATGGCGCCATTGAGCGCATCGGCGGGCTTGCGGACGTGCCCACCGATGCCGATCTGACGGTGCGTGCGGCACGCCTACTGCAACCGCTGGCGGCAGCGCGCAGCGGCTGCCGTTTAACGCTGAACAAACACATTCCCAACGGTGCGGGCTTAGGCGGCGGCAGCGCCGATGCGGCCGCGGTGTTGTTGGCGCTCAATCGCCTATGGAATCTGCAGCTCGATCTGGCCACGCTGGCGCGTTTGGGTTTGTCGCTGGGTGCCGATGTGCCGGTGTTTATCGGCCAGCAACCCGCTTTCGCCGAAGGCATTGGTGAACTATTAACACCGCTGCCTTATGTCGAGCGCCATTACGCCGTGATTTACCCCGGCGTATCGCTAGCGACTGGCCCGATGTTCGCCGATCCGCGGCTGCAGCGTGATTGCGCGCCGATCAGCTTGGCCAATTACCTGTCTAATACGCCCACCGGCAATGTGTTCGAACCGGTGGCTTTGGCGCAGTCAGCCGAAATTGGCCGGGCGATGAACTGGCTGCAGCTGCGCTTAGGCAATGCACGCCTTACCGGCAGCGGCAGTGCCGTGTACGCGCAGGCGCCCAGTTTAGCTAGCGCCGGCACGGCGCTGCTCGAAGCGCCCAGTGTCTGGAATTGTCGCGCAGTGCGTTCGATTACGAATTGGTTTGACAAGCAAGCCGCGACCGGCTGAAAATAGCGGGCTCCACAAGGTAAACGCGCTCAGCAAACACTGTGCACGATTACACTGCGGACAGCTTGGGGCGTCGCCAAGCTGGTAAGGCACGGGATTTTGATTCCCGCATTCCTAGGTTCGAGTCCTAGCGCCCCAGCCACTATTTTTATGAGCTCGAAGCGATCTGACCTCTCCCCACCCGGTTTGATGATTTTCACCGGGAACGCACATCCCCGACTCGCGAGCTCCATCGCGTTCGAGTTAGGCGTGCCCTTGGGCAAGGCCAATGTGGGTCGCTTCAGTGACGGCGAAGTTGCCGTAGAGATCATGGAAAATGTGCGCAGTCAGCACATTTATCTGATTCAACCGACCTCACCCCCTGCCGCCGAAAATCTCATGGAGCTGCTAGCCATGGTCGATGCGCTCAAACGCGCGTCAGCAAAATCGGTGACCGCGGTGATGCCCTACTTTGGTTATGCAAGGCAAGATCGCCGCGCGCGTAATGCGCGCGTGCCGATCACCGCTAAAGTGGTCGCCGATATTATTGGTACCGTCGGTACCGATCGGGTCCTGACGGTGGATTTGCATGCCGATCAGATTCAGGGTTTTTTCGACGTACCACTGGACAACGTGTACGCGTCGCCGGTGTTATTGGCCGATATGTGGCGTCACTACGCGGGTGACGAGTTGATCGTGGTTGCGCCGGACGTCGGTGGCGTGGTGCGTGCTCGCGCGATGGCGAAACGCTTGGACGACGCTGATCTGGCGATCATCGACAAACGTCGTCCAAAAGCCAATGAATCGGTGGTGATGAATATCATCGGCGATGTGTCGGGCAAAACCTGCATCTTGATTGACGACATCGTCGATACCGCTGGCACCCTGTGTTCTGCGGCGCGCGCGCTGAAAGAGCGCGGTGCCAAACGCGTGGTCGCCTACTGCGTGCACCCGGTGCTGTCTGGCGCGGCGGTGGACAACATCAGCAATTCTGCTCTGGACGAAATGGTGGTCACCGACACCATTGCACTGCGTCCGGAGGCACGCGCGTGTGCACGAATCCGCCAGCTCTCAGTGGCGGAACTGCTGGCCGAGACGATTCGCCGAATCGCTGGTGGTGAAAGCGTCAGTTCTTTGTACGTGGACTGAGGTGCGAGCCCTGCAGTTGCGCAAACGCGACTGCAGCGCTCACCCCTCGGGCCAACTGGTCGCGGCTGGCAACGTGGTGGTGAGGCGCAAGTGAATGAATCACTGCGACCTTTCTTAAGCTTTGGTGTTCCGGGATGGAACACCTCAAAAAAGGATGTAGATCATGGCCAAGGTTCGTAATGTGCCGGTAGAGTTCCGCGCTGACGAGGGGAAGGGTGCGAGCCGCCGCCTTCGCGCTGCGGGCAAAGTACCGGCGATTCTGTACGGCGGTGGCGAAGCACCGCGCACCCTGCAACTCGATCAGCTGTTGGCCTACCGGTATGCCAACAACGAGTGGTTTTACACGTCGATTCTGGAATTGGACGTCGGCAACGAAAAGCAAAAGGCCTTGTTGCGCGATTTGCAACGGCATCCGTACAAGCCGTATTTGTTGCACATCGATTTTCAGCGCGTGTCCGAAAACGAGCCGGTGCGTTTGCGCGTGCCCTTCCATTTCTTGAATCAAGAAATTTCACCCGCCGGCAAGACCGCTGGATCGCTCGTTCTGCACGAGCTCAACGATTTGGTCATCAGCTGTTTGCCGAAGGATTTGCCAGAGTTCTTGGAAGTTGACCTGACCAATCTGAAGGTCGGTGACACGCTGCATATTTCCGACATCAAATTTCCGGAAGGTGTGGATGTGCCGTCGCTTAAGCTTGGCCGTGAGCACGATCTGGCGGTCGTGGTGGCGCGTATGGCCGTTGAAGAAGCACCGGAAGTGCCGGCTGAAGAAGCGGCCGCTCCGGCTGGCAAGAAGCCTGCAGGGAAGGCTGCTCCGGCCAAGGCCGCTGCGCCTGCGAAGGCAGCAGCCCCGGCAAAAGCGGCTGCTAAACCAGCTGCCAAGCCTGCCGCAAAGAAGTAAAGCACTCGTCGCTTAAACTCATCGGCCGGCCGGCAACGGTCGGCCGCTGTTTTTTTGGGGCCGGCTACCCACATGACCCCGCCAGACCCAACTGAACAGCGCTGACGAGAACGACGCACTAGATGGCTATTCGTGTGGTTTTTGGCCTTGGCAACCCGGGTGCCGAACATGCGCGGCAACGGCATAACGCGGGCTTTTGGTTTGTTGATGCCTTGGCTGCGCAGTCCGGTGTGCGGCTGTTGATGGAATCCAAGCTCAACGCGGAGGTCGGCAAGCTCAGCGGGCGCGAGCCCTTGCTGCTGGTCAAACCCACCACGTATATGAATCGCAGCGGCATCGCGGTGTCGGCTGTGCTGCATTATTACAAGATTGATCCGGCAGAAGCGCTGTTGGTCCATGATGATTTGGACCTGCCGCCGGGTGTCGCCAGGCTTAAATTCGACGGCGGACACGGTGGTCAAAACGGCTTGCGCGACACCATCGCCCAGTTAGGCCACGCCAAGTTTCATCGATTACGCATCGGCATTGGCCATCCTGGCCGTAAGGAACTGGTAACACCGTGGGTGTTGGGCCGCGCCAACAATGCCGATGAACTGGCCATTCGCGAGTCCATAGCCGCGGCACTTGCGGTATTACCACTCTATTGTGAGGGTGCAATCGAACGCGCAATGACCCTATTGCACACCGCAGCAAATGCAAAAAAGGCCAATGATTCCTAGCAGAAAAAAGGAAAAATGACCGTATTGAAGCCAGCAGTAGCTAGTCAGCCACTTTCGCTTCAATTTAACAGTCCGTTTCCCTTTTTCCTGCTCCAAGAAAAGGGTCAACCATGGGCATCAAATGCGGCATCGTCGGTCTCCCCAATGTCGGCAAATCCACGCTTTTTAACGCGCTGACCAAGGCGGGAGTTGCTGCGGCCAACTATCCGTTCTGCACCATTGATCCGAATGTGGGCGTGGTCCCAGTGCCAGATCCGCGGCTTGACGCGCTGGCCGCTGTCGCCAAACCACTGAAGATCATCCCAACCACCATTGAATTTGTGGATATCGCCGGTTTGGTGAAGGGCGCGGCGCAGGGTGAAGGGCTGGGCAATCAGTTTCTTGCGCACATTCGCGAGGTCGATGCCATTTCACACGTGGTGCGCTGTTTTGAAAACGAAGACATCGTGCACGTGGCCGGCAAGATCGACCCCATTTCCGATATCGAGACCATCGATACCGAACTGGCCCTGGCCGATCTTGATAGCGTCGATAAAGCGCTCAACCGCGCCGAGCGCGCCGCTAAAGCGGGCGACAAAGACGCCATCGCGCGCCGCCCGGTGCTCGCCAAGGTCAGCGCCGCGCTGAATCAAGGCAATCCAGCGCGTACCGTCGATCTGAGCGCCGAAGAAAAGCTGCTCATTCGCGATTTGTTCCTGCTGACCCTCAAACCCGTCATGTACGTCGCCAATGTGCGGGAAGACGGCTTCGAGAACAATCCGTTCTTGGACGCCGTGCGCGCGCGTGCCGCCGTCGAAGGCGCCGAAGTGGTGCCGGTGTGCGCGTCAATCGAAGAAGAACTGGGACAACTCGACGAGGCGGATCGAGCCGCATTCCTGACCGATATGGGCTTGCAAGAACCCGGTTTGAATCGCGTCATTCGCGCCGGTTACAAACTGCTGGGACTGCGCACCTATTTCACCGCCGGCGAGAAAGAAGTCCGCGCGTGGACGATCAAAGCCGGATTCACCGCGCCGCAATCGGCCGGCGTCATTCATACCGACTTTGAGAAAGGTTTCATTCGCGCCGAAACCATCGCCTATGACGATTACATCCGCCTGCGCGGCGAAGCCGGCGCCAAGGCCGAAGGCAAACTCCGCTTGGAAGGTAAGGACTACATCGTGCAAGAAGGCGATGTTTTGCACTTCCGATTTAATGTGTAGCAGGGACTAGCCCGCTAGGTCCAAACCGACGCAGCGGCGTCGGTGCTGGTCGGGATGCGCATGGCGGCACGATTGCGCAGAACTAAATCGCGCAACAAGTTGCGCGCCAGTTCTGGCCACAGCATCAGCAATTCCCTAAGCAACTCTTTGTCCAAGCGCAATAACAAGGACTCCTCAACCGCGCGGGCCGAGCTCAAATGCGGCTGCGGGTCGAGGATGGAAAACTCGCCAAAAAGATCACGCGGGCCGCGCTCAATGAGGATTTGCTCACCGCGATGTTGGTGCACCCGCCCGGCGGCCACGATGTAAATCGTGCGGCCGATTTCGCCCTCGGCGTAAATCCGTTCGCCGGCACGTACCCGCATTGGTTTCAGATTGGCGACGATCGTTTCGAGCAGCGGTTCCGGCAATTGCGCCAGCAGCGGAATCGACTGCACCAATAATCGGCAACGCAAGGGATCGGCCAAGGCATCAATGCCGTCCTCATCGAGCAAATTCGCACTCGGCGCTATCGATGTCGAACTTGCATCAACTCCGCTGGCTATTCCGTAACCGGGTTGACTGCGTAGGCGTTCACCCAATTGACGGATCAGTCGCCGGGTAATCTCCGGCTGGTCAAACAGCATGTCGTAAAAGTCTTCGAACTCCAGCCGGTACAAACGTGACAGCGTGTCGGCTTTGACCATCGCCGAGCGCGACTGTTCGTCGATCAGTGAGAACTCGCCAAAGATGTCTGGTGCATGCAAGGTGGCGATGCGTTGCAGTTTAGGGCTATCGCTATTGCGCATGTGTACGCCGATTGATCCCGCGGCGATGACGTACAGGCTGCGCCCACTTTCACCCTGTTCGAGCACAATCTGGCCCCGCTTGACAGCCACTTCGCTGAGCCGCTCGGCGATGCTGGCTAAAACCGACTCGCCAGCCTGCGCAAAAATTTCCACCTCGCGTAACAAACCCACGCGCAAGCTGCCGACAAATTGCCAATCGACTTCCGATCGTTGCGCAGCGGTGTAAACCACCTTGGCGTGCTCTAGCCACCAACTCGCCGCTTGCTGCGGCAGTCCGCTGCTCTGCTCCAGGCGTTGTTGCACACGCAATGCCGCATCTGGATCGCTGCGCTCTAAAGCACAAATGGTGCTGGCCTGCAGCCAAGCACAACCCCATTCGAATGCGACGTGTTCTATCAACAATCGCCGCTGTTGGACCGGCAGGGGGCTCGCGGTGGGTTGACGCAAGGCCGCAAGGCACGCTGCTTCGCTTAGGCTGTCGAACAGTGGCAGGAGCTTGGACTTCAGTTCATTTCGCAGCAAATTATCAAGCAATTCAAGCGCATATGCGCGACGCTCGGGTGAGGCATCGTCAATACGATCGCGCACTCGGGCCATCGCTTCGCGATCATGACTGAGTTGCAACAACAGCAGCAAACGACGGCGGGCAGCGGCCAATTGCTCGCGCAACGGCGGCAAAATCGATAACTCACCCTCAGCACGACAGGCGCACGCTTGCTGTAACAACCACACCGCATCGGCTTGTTCGATATCGATCTGCGCCAACACCACCGGCATATTCTGCACCGTGACCGGCTCGCGTTGGCGCACCAGTGCGGCGAGCGTCTGCTCGCGCAGTTCGCGATTCGAACAGTTGATCAGATTGAGCAGGACCTCGCGCGCATGCTTGTCGTCGATCACCCCGAGGGTGCGCACCAAACGCGACTGCTGCGCGAGGCTGATGCCACCTTGCGCAATGCGGCTCGAAATAGCAGTAGCGGCCGCGCCACCCCCGCCGCGCAGCGCTTCGATCGCATAGCCGCGCAAACTGGCCCGGTCCAGCGCCGGCAAAACCGCCGGCCACAGCGCCGGGCTGCGCAAAATCGCGGCCGCCTGCAAAGCGGCCAGGATGACTTTGGGTTCGGGGTCGGCGAGCAAACCTAACAAGGGTTGATAGAACGCCGCGTTGCCAATTTCGCCCACCACCGCGGCCGCGGAGCGCCGCAATTCGGCGTCGGCGGAGGTGGACGCGGCAAGAAGCTCATTGCCGGCCAACAAGATGCCTTGGATGCCACCATAACGAATCAGTCCGATCGCGGCGCCGGCGCGCACCGCCTCGTCTGGCTCACGCAGTGCTTGGGCCACTTCATCGACCGCGTTGTCAGTGCCGAGCGCCGCCAGCGCACGTAAGGCGAAACCCCGAACGCGTGGGTTATTGTCAAACCATGCCAACTGACGCACCTGTTCAAGCGCAGCCACTTGTCCTTCGTCAGCAATGCGATTGAGCGCCAAGCAGCGCACGTCAGATAAACGGTGGCCGAGCAAACGGGGCAAGGCCAGGCGGTATTCCAGCGGATCGACTTTTTGCAAACCTTCCAACGCAAAAGCGACTTCGCTCGGGAAGTCACTGTCCAGTGCACGTCGCAAAATCCGGCTGCTGGCGCCTTCCAACAAATCGGCATTGCTGCCGCTGGCCGCGCGGCGCGCCAACGCGCGTTGCAAGGAACTCATGTAAAAACCCTGCAGGCGCCAGCCGAGCACCCCCCAAATGACAAACAGGCCAAGCAACACCTGAAACAGTTGCTCGGGCTGAAAACCTAGGCTAGTGGCTAAAAACAGCAATGCTAACGCGGCAAAAGCCGCGGCCAGTGGGTCGACGACACTTTCGCTGGTGACCTGCGCGCGCAGGCGCCGCGACGGTGACAGGGGTTGAAATAACACTTGCAAAGTGGCGTGGAAAATAGAATCTCGACAGACGTTTTCGCCGATTTTAACCGCCGCGGCCAGCGCAAATATCAACCCGGTAGAGGCGCCCAAATGACCGGCCACCACCACCGCCAGCGCTCCGGCGCCGACCACGATTGGAATGGCCAACAGTCCGCCACGCACGCCAAATCGCGCTAACAAAGGCGCGGTCAAGAACAAACGACTGACAAACAAGAGCACACCACAGGCCGCGTCGATTTGGCCCACCAGTGCAGCCATGGCTTCCTCGCCGGGGAAATGCGCGGTGGCCAAACTGAAAAAAGCATTGTCGACGACGTAGAACACCAAACAAGCGATCGCCGAGTTGATAAAAATCAAGCGCAAATAGCGATCCTTGAGCTGCGCCTTGGTGCTGCTATCAGCACTTTGCTCAACGTTCTCTTCGACAGCCTGCAGTTGCGCGCCTTGGGTAGCCAACAATCTACCCAGCACCAGCACGCCGAGCACGATCGCCGCCGCGCTCAATAACAGCAGATTGGCGGCGCCAAGCGGGCGCACCAGATAGGCCACCGACAGCCCGCCAAGCACCATGGCCAACATTTCACCAGCGCCCACCACGCCGTTCAAACGCTTGCTTTGCCGCACATCAAATAATCGCCCCGCCAGTCCCCACAGCGCTAAATTGAGGATGCTCCACACCACGGTCCACCACACATAAAGCAGCAATAACCAACCGTTCCACGGCAAATCGACAAGCCAACGCCAGATCAACAAGCTCAAAGCCATCAGGCACAAGTTGATTAACAGCAGTCGCGGCAAATCAAAACGCCGTTCTAGCCAAGCGTGAGCCGCACCGACCAGTGGCATCGCGATGCTGACGCCGAAATACCCCAGCGGCAGCATGGATGCCGGGTACGCGCCCAGAAACAAGCTGATCGCCGCACTGCCCAGAAAAACCTGTGCCAAACCCAAACAAAAGGCAAACGTCGTCAGCAGCGAAACCGCCGACTTTTCACCAGGCCTAATCTCAATCAAGCGGCTGACACGCGCAGGCACGGACCGATCCGGTGGAAAGCGGGGCAAGCGCACGATACCCGCAAAGTCGGCCCTGGATGAAGGTCGCAGGCAGGCGGGTGCGAACCAAACTGATGTGAGCCGTCACGCCTTTTTTGGGGTTTGACAATCGACTACCCCAATGAAAGGCTCGTTGAACCTGGCAGCCTGTCGGGCTTTCGGCGTGAGATGCGATGTGAGGCTGGGGCGAAGGCTGCAAGCGCGGCCTGCAGGCAATGGCTGTTCCATGCTTAAGCGTCGCAGCGCAGACGCCGTCCAGAAGCGCAACCCGGAGGGCCGGAAGGCCTTTTGACATAGCGCAGACTCCAAAGTAGAGCGAAAGCCATCAAAATCGATCCGAGAATGAGTATAAAACGACTGCCAAAGGGACTTCCGGCGCACTCGCGAGGAAAGCCCGACAGGCTGCCAGGTTGAACCTAGAAACCTCAGTTGGACGGGGTAGAGTGTGCGGTTATGGTGCAGGCATAAGCGCAATGAGGGTAAAAGGCGGCAAGCTTGCGCGGCATGCCGCGCAAGCTTGCCGCCTTTTACC
>CAZLSB010000062.1:11493-17245 GCA_964561825.1 uncultured Xanthomonas sp. | reverse complement strand
GACGCCGTTGCGACGCTCAACCCGAAGGGCCGGAAGCGCTTTTGGCGCACTGCGCCGCAGAAACACGAATAAAATGCTATAAAAATATCGGAATATTGGTCACCGATCTGCGCCAAAGGCGCTTCCGGCGCACTCGCGATGAAAGTCCGACAGGCTGCTAGGAGATACCTGATGCATGAGTTATCCGAAATTGCGTGTCTACACGCCTTGGTGGGCTTGGCCCTGGTTCTTGGCGGCTCGGCTTCGCCGGCCTACGCCGAAGTCATGGATGATGTAACGCCTTTGCAACAACGTTGGGCCCAAGTGCAGTACCAAACACCGCAAGACGCACGTGCCAAGGCCTTCGAGGAATTGGCCGGGCAGGCTGAAGCGGTGGTTGCACAGAACAAAGGCGCGCCAGAGCCGTTGATTTGGCAGGGCATCATCTTGGCTACCTGGGCCGGCGCAAAAGGTGGCATGGGCGCGCTATCGCTGTGTAAACGCGCCAAGCTGAGCCTTGAAGCGGCGATGGCGATCGACCCACAAGCGCTGCAGGGCTCGGCATACACCGGTTTGGGCAGTCTCTATTACCAGGTACCCGGCTGGCCAGTGGGATTTGGTGACGACGACAAAGCCGGAAAAATGCTCGTACAAGCGCTCGCCATCAACCCAGATGGCATTGATTCGAACTACTTTTACGGCGACTACTTGATCGAACAAGATCGCTACGCAGACGCCATCAAAGTGCTGGAACACGCCGCCGCCGCCGCACCCCGCCCAGGACACGAAATTGCCGACGCCGGTCGCCAGAAAGAGATTGCCGCTAAGTTGGCGTCGGCTAGAGCTGAGCTGTAAGCTTATTTTATAAGTTATTGATTATCCGGTAACACGATGCGGAAAACCTAGCGCGGCTCCGTGCCCGCGCGTAGCTTGCGTTGTGCGAAAAGGCCGTTCGCGCCAACGGCTGCGCTACTCGGCACCGATTTCCGCAAATAGACGTTCAAACGTCTAGACGTCTAGACGTCTAGACGTATATGCTTCGGCGCAAGCCCTTCCCGCCGGAGTCCAGTGATGAGCAGCTTTAGCCCGACCACCCATGCTGTGCGCGCCGCGATTGACACTGATCGTGCATTTGGTGCGATCGTTCCGCCTTTGTGTCTGTCGAGCAATTTCAGCTTTGAGGGCTTTGGCAAACCGCGCCAGTACGACTACACGCGCTCCGGTAACCCAACGCGCGATGCACTGGCCAACGCCCTGGCGGAGTTGGAAGGGGGTGCGGGCGCGGTGGTCACCTGCACCGGCATGGCTGCGGTGACTTTGGCGCTACAGTTGGTGCCCGAGGGCGGATTGTTAGTCGCGCCGCACGACTGTTATGGCGGCACGTGGCGCTTGTTCGATACGTTGGCGCAGCGTGGTCGCTTTCGGCTCAAACTCGTTAATCAGGGCGATTTAGCGGCCGTAGAAGCCACGTTCGCTGAACGCGTCGATCTGCTGTGGATTGAAACGCCGAGTAATCCTTTGTTGCGCATCGTTGATCTGGCCGCGCTGAGCAAACTGGCGCATCGGTATGGCACCCGCGTTTTGGCCGACAACACTTTTTTATCGCCTCTTTGGCAGCGGCCACTGGAATTGGGCGCCGATTTGGTTTTGCATTCGACCACCAAGTATTTGAATGGCCATAGTGATGTCGTGGGCGGCGCCATCATCAGTCGCGATCGCGTCGTGCATGAGGAACTGGCTTGGTGGAATAACTGCCTGGGTTTGGCGGGTGCGCCATTTGATAGTTATTTGACCCTGCGTGGTTTGCGCACCTTGGCGGCGCGTTTGCGTGTGCACGCAGAAAACGCGCTGCAATTGGCCCAGCTTCTGGACGCCCATCCGGCGGTGTCGCAGGTGTATTTTCCCGGTTTGCCAACCGATCCTGGCCACGCTTTGGCGCAACGTCAACAAGGCAGTTTCGGTGCCATGCTGAGTTTTGAGCTGGCCGGTGGCGAGGCGCAAGTCCGCGCATTGTTAGACGGCTTGCGTTGTTATTCGCTGGCGGAATCACTCGGGGGCGTCGAGAGCTTGATTGCCCACCCCGCCACGATGACGCATGCGTCGATGACCCCGGAAGCGCGTCGTGTGGCCGGCATTACCGATCAGTTATTGCGTTTATCGGTGGGCATCGAAGACATAGAGGATCTGCAAGCCGACCTAATAGCTGGTTTGGACCGCGCCGCAGCGGTAGGCAGTGAGGTATTGCGGCGCGCGGCGTAAAGCAAGCGCTAGCGCAACATTCCAAGCACTTTGTTTAACGCGAGCAGAAACTGATCGACTTCGTCGGCAGTGTTATAGAACGCCAACGACGCGCGCACCGTCGCGCTGACGCCAAAGCGCTGCATCAAGGGATGCGCGCAATGCTGGCCGGAGCGCACGGCGATGCCCTCCAGATCGAGCAGCACGGCGATGTCGGTGGCGTGCGCGCCATCCACGATAAAGCTGATGACCGGCAAACGCTGCGCCGCGCTGCCGATAAATTTCACGCCTGGAATTGCGGCCAGACCTTCCCGCAAGCGCTCGCCCAGCGCATTTTCGTGCGCTTGTAACGCAGCTAGGTCCTGCGTATGCAACCAATCGATGGCCGCGCCTAGACCGACAAAACCGGCGATATTCGGGGTACCCGGTTCAAATCGTCGCGGCGGCGGCGCGTAATGATTGCCGGCGAAACTCACGCTTTCGATCATGTCGCCGCCGCCCAACCAGGGGCTCATACCGTCCAATAATTCATAACGTCCCCACAAAGCGCCGGTACCGGTGGGCGCAAATAGTTTGTGGCCGGTGAATACATAGAAATCGCAGCCGAGCGCATTTACGTCAACCGGCATATGCGGCACGGCCTGCGAGCCGTCGACCAACAAGATAATGCCGCGTTCGCGCGTTTGTTTGGCAATCTGCGCAATTGGGTTAATGGTTCCCAACACATTGGAGACATGCGCGAGTCCAAGCAGTTTGGTGCGCTCATTGCACAGTGCGAGTAACGCGTCTACATCCAATGAGCCATCGTCAAAAATGGGCGCGACTTTCAACACAGCGCCGGTTTGCGCGCAAAGTAGTTGCCATGGCACAATATTCGCGTGGTGTTCCATCTCGCTGACGATAATCTCATCGCCCGCCTGTAATCGCGGCTGCAGATAGCTGTAGGCGACCAAGTTAATCGCCATCGTGGTGCCACTGGTCAATACCAATTCGCTTGACGGTGCGCCAATAAACTGCGCAATACGCGCCCGCGCACTTTCGTACAGCGTAGTCGCTTCTTCACTCAAGGTGTGGACTGCACGCGCCACATTGGCATTATGCTGGCGGTAAAAGTCACTCACGCAGTCGATGACCGTGGCCGGTTTTTGGGAAGTATTGGCATTATCGAAATAGACCAACGGTTTGCCGTTAATCTGTCGACTCAAAATCGGGAACTGCGTTCTGATTGCGGCAATGTTCATCAAAATCCAGGCTCTTAAGGATTATTCGGCGAAAGTCTGCGGCAAATGCGCATTCACCCGCGCACTTAATGCTGCACGCAAGCTTGAGTCCGCAATGGCCGCTAGCACTTCACCTCCAAAAGCCAAGGTCAAAATCTGCCGCGCTTGCGCCTCAGGAATGCCCCGCGAACGCAGATAAAACAGCGCCCGGTCATCCAGTTGGCCGACCGTTGCGCCATGCGAGCAAACGACCTCATCGGCTTCAATCACCAATTCTGGTTTGGTGTCGATCTCGGCGTGCGCGGACAACAATAGGTTCGCCGTTTTTAAATGCGCCTCGGTTAGGTCAGCCCCTGGCGCTACACGAATCAAACCATTAAACACTGAGCGCGCACGCTGATTGGCAACTGCCTTCCAAAGCGTTCGGGACTGTGCAGCGCCAGCCAAGTGGCGCAGCGCCAGCTGGGTGTCGTGGTGCTGGCGCCCTTGTAGTGCCACCAGACCGGTCACATTGGCGCTTGCCCCCGCCTTGTTCAAGTCAACGGATACATCGTGCCTAGTCCACAGCCCACCTAATTCCAGCGTAACCAAGTTAAAGCGCGCACGGTCAGCGCAGCGCACGGTCGTGGTTTGCATCGCCTGTGCTTTGCTGCCCAACTCCTGCACTCGGATCAAGGTCAGCTCGCTGTCCGTTTCCAGCTCGATATCAAGCAAGGTATTCAGCAAACCGCCGGCTTGGTCGGCGCCAGTCCAATGTTCCAGCAGGGTTATTGCGCCGCCGCTGTGCACGCGGATGCGGTTGTCGACCTGCAATAAACCGTTTGTTTCATGCTGCAAGGACAGGCCCCAGATACCCAGGACTGGCGCATCAACGATCAGGTCTAAGCCCGCTGCCGCGCCTGCCAAGTTAAGCAAGGCAAATGCGGATGCCGAGTCGGCAGGCATGTTCAACGCCAGCTCAGACGGCGCGCGAAGCCCAGCACTGGGCGCGATTGCCAAACCCAAACCCGGCGGCAGCGCGGACATTGTTTGCCAGGAGCCGCCGATCAGCGCGGCCAGCGTGCCACTCAGTCCATCCAGTTGTGCCGCTGCAAAGGGCGCGGTGTCGGCCGCCGTCGGGTCCAAAGATTCCAAGCCGCGCAAAGCACTATATCGCCAGGATTCGACTCGACTATTGGGCAGGCCGAACTCCACAAAGCGTTCGCGCGCTTGCGCGGCAGACGCGGTGGCGGCCGCCGGCAGGGCGGCAAGCAAACGTTCGGTCAAACTCACGCGGCTGCTCCAAGTTTGCGTTCTTTGATCCAACTATAACCATGCGCTTCCAATTCTAATGCCAGTGATCGGTCACCACTTTCGACAATGCGTCCATCAGCCAGCACATGGACAAAATCTGGGATAATATAATCAAGCAGGCGCTGATAATGGGTAATAACGATTACTCCCCGCTCTGGGGAGCGTAACCGATTAACCCCTTCTGCAACAATTTTCAATGCATCGATGTCAAGTCCAGAGTCGGTTTCATCGAGAATGGCAAGCCGTGGCTCCAGAACCGCCATCTGAAAAATCTCGTTGCGCTTTTTTTCACCACCGGAAAAGCCTTCGTTCACTGCACGATGCATAAGCTCGTCGGAGATTGACAAAACTTTCAACTTTTCTCGGGTTAATTTCAGGAATTGCATAGAGTCGAGTTCCGGCTCTCCGCGAAAGCGCCGCTGCGCGTTCAGTGCGGCCTTAAGAAAATAGGTGTTATTGACGCCCGGGATTTCCACTGGATACTGGAAGGCCAGAAAGACGCCTTTGGCCGCGCGTTGTTCGGGCGGCAGTGCCAGTAAGTCTTCGCCTAAATAATGCACCGTGCCAGCGGTGACTTCATAGCCATCGCGGCCCGCCAGTACATGACCGAGCGTGGATTTCCCCGCCCCATTTGGACCCATGATCGCATGCACTTCGCCGGGTCGCACGTGCAAAGTCAGACCCTTGAGGATCGGTTTGCCGGCCACACGCGCGTGCAGATTGGTAATTTCAAGCATGGTTAAACGAACTCCAAAGTGGTTGTTTCGAGATAATATTTCGTGAGGCGCGCAGCTCTGGCGGCTTCGGACTTGTCCGAACGCTTTTGCGGTTGCTGTTCGCCGCGGCTGCGGCGACGCTTGCAAAACGCCGGAGAAGCCAAGGCAGAAGCGTTTGGACAAGTCCAAACCCACCAAAGGCCGCCGTGCGTTCGAGCGGTCGCGCGCCAGTGGCGCGCAAGCAGACCGCTCTCCTCCGGCCCGTCGGCGCAGCCGCCGTGCGTTCGCGACTCGCGACGCATGCGT
>CAZLSB010000062.1:0-11393 GCA_964561825.1 uncultured Xanthomonas sp. | reverse complement strand
CTCACCCTACTGCTCCCTCTAGGCTTACTTCTAGCAATTTCTTGGCTTCGACCGCAAATTCCATCGGCAACTCTTTGAACACTTGTTTGCAGAAACCGTCGACAATCATGGATACCGCATCTTCTGCGTTAATGCCGCGCGATAAACAATAGAATAACTGATCGTCGGAGATTTTCGATGTGGTGGCTTCGTGTTCGATAATCGCGCTGGGGTTTTTTACTTCGATGTAGGGGAAGGTGTGTGCGCCACACTTTTTGCCGATCAGTAGAGAATCACATTGGGTAAAATTGCGTGCGCCGTCGGCATTTTTCTCAACTTTGACTAAGCCGCGATAACTATTTTGGCCGCGACCGGCTGAAATACCTTTGCTGATAATTTTGCTTTTGGTGCGAGCGCCGATGTGGATCATTTTGGTGCCGGTGTCGGCCTGCTGGCGATGATTAGTCAGCGCTACCGAATAAAACTCACCCACTGAATCATCACCACGCAGCACACAGCTTGGGTATTTCCAAGTAATGGCCGAGCCGGTTTCTACTTGTGTCCAGCTGATTTTGCTACGTGCGCCGCGACAATCGCCGCGTTTGGTGACAAAATTGTAAATACCGCCTACACCATTTTCATCGCCGGGATACCAGTTCTGCACTGTTGAATACTTTATTTTTGCATCCGTTAAAGCAATGAGCTCAACCACGGCCGCATGCAACTGATTTTCGTCGCGCATCGGCGCCGTACAGCCCTCCAAATAACTGACTTGGGCACCATCCTCGACGATTATCAAGGTGCGCTCAAACTGGCCGGTATCACGTGCGTTAATGCGGAAATAGGTGCTCAGTTCCATAGGGCAGCGCACGCCCTTTGGGACAAACACAAAACTACCGTCGGTAAAAACCGCCGAATTCAATGCTGCGAAATAATTATCGCTGGTGGGCACAACCGTGCCTAAGTACTTTTGTACCAAATGTGGATGTTCGCGTACCGCCTCTGAAAACGAGCAAAATAATACGCCAGCATCATTCAGTTCTTTTTTGAATGTGGTGCCCACCGAAACCGAGTCAAATACCGCATCAACGGCGACTCCAGCTAATCGGGCGCGTTCGTGCAGAGGCACGCCGAGTTTATCGAAGGTTTCCAGTAGCTTGGGATCCACTTCATCTAGTGATTTAGGCTGATTTTTACGCGGCGCTGCAAAATAGCTGATGGCTTGAAAATTAATCGGCGCTATTTTCAAACGTGCCCAGATGGGTGGGGTCATGGTCAGCCAATGTCGATAAGCGGCAAGGCGCCATTGCAGCATCCACTCAGGCTCATTCTTCTTTGCCGAAATCATCCTGATTACGCCTTCATTCAAGCCAGGCGGGACGATTTCAGTATCGATATCGGTAATGAAACCATGCTCGTAGGATTTGCGCACAGCCTCATCAACTGCAGCCATACCGGGGCTGAGTGGGGCTTCAATCGTATCAATAATGCTCATTATGCAATTCCTAATGCTGTCGAATTCGACGCCGTGCTGTTAGCTGCGCGGATTTTCATCGTTCTGGATCGCTGCGTGCGATGACTGTTGGGAGCGGGCACCTTCACTGCGCGACCGCCAATCGTTCAACATGCACACGGGTTTGCCATTGCCGCGCAGGCGCGGTCATATCAGCCAAGCTCACCGCGCGCAGCGCAGTTTCGACCGCAGCACTGATCTTGCGTAAGTTGCCCGACACCGTGCAGAAATTTTCGCGTGCGCAGAGCCCTGGGTGGATGCTGCATTCGGTCATACCTAGCGGCCCTTCAATGGCGCTGATGATCTCGGCAATGCTGATCGCGCCCGGTGCGCGCGCCAAACGATAACCGCCGGTAGATCCTCTCGCCGAAACAACCAGATCGGCACGGGCAAGTTGTTTCAATAGCTTAGCTACCGTGGTTGTTTCCAGTCGCGTGCGTTCGGCCAGCGCCTGTGCGCTCAACATGGCGCCTTGATCTTCAGCGAGGCACGCCATGACCACAGTGGCGTAATCAGCAAGTTTGGACAGACGGAACATCGTTGAAATCCAGCTCGGCGCGATACAGGACTAAAATAGTACCCTTTGCGTGTAGAGCGGATCAAGAAGCTTGGCAAAGGCTAGTGTGGCGTAACCCTTTAACCGCTGCCGCCACCCGCGCCGCGCATCCCACCTTGTGTCAACGTGAGGGGATCAAGCAGTTCCCGTAACTGTTGTTCCGGTAAACCGGTCATTTCCAATGCGACATCAAGGATCGGGCGGGCTTGCGCATATGCGCGTTTGGCGGTTGCCGCACCTAGTTCATAGCCGATTTCAGCATTCAGGGCGGTCACCAGAATCGGATTGCGCGCCAAGGCCTGGTCGATACGATCCTGTTTCACTTTGAAACCAGCGATGCAGTTGTGCGCTAATAGCGGCATCACTTTGCTCAATAAGCTCAAACTTTCCAATAAGTTGCGGGCGATCAGCGGCAACATCACATTGAGCTGGAAATTACCGGATTGGCCGGCGATGGTGATGGCTGCATCATTGCCGATCACCTGCGCGGCGACCATGCAGACCGCCTCTGGGATCACCGGATTGACCTTGCCAGGCATGATCGAGGAACCGGGTTGTAGCGCCGGCAATTCAATTTCCCCCAAGCCGGCCAAGGGACCGGAGTTCATCCAGCGCAAATCGTTGGCGATTTTCATCAACGCGCAAGCCAGTGTTTTCAACTGGCCGGAAAGCTCCACGCACTCGTCCTTGGCGGCGATGCCCTCGTATAAATTGTCTGCTGAATTAAAAGCGATGCCAGTCAGCGCGGCTAGCTCTGCGCAAACCGCGCTGCCAAAGCCGGGATCCGCATTGATACCGGTGCCCACGGCTGTGCCACCAATGGGCAAGCGCCGCACGCGCTTGAGGGTGTCGACTATACGTTCGCGCGCGCTGCGCAACTGCGCGGCCCAACAACGCAATTCCTGCCCCAAAGTGAGCGGCATGGCGTCCATCAAATGGGTGCGGCCGGTTTTGGCGACTTGGTTTAGTTCGGACGCCCGCAACTCAATGACGGCGATTAAGTCGCTCATAGCAGGCAGGAGTTCTTCTTGCGCAAGCAGTAGCGCACCCACCTGAATGGCGGTGGGGATCACATCGTTGGACGATTGCCCCGCATTGACGTGATCGTTGGGGTGCACGCTGATCCCGCCGCGACCGGCGAGATTGGCGATCACCTCATTGGCGTTCATGTTGCTGGACGTGCCGGAACCCGTCTGAAAAACATCGATCGGGAAGGCAGCATCGAATTCGCCGTTTGCAATCCGCAATGCCAGCGCGCGAATCACCTGTGCGCGTTCAACGTCCAAGTGCCCTAGCTTGAAATTGACGCTAGCAGCGGCTGCTTTGATCAAACCCAGCGCACGGATAAATCCGCGCGGTAGCGGCTGACCGCTGATTGGGAAATTTTCGATTGCGCGCTGCGTTTGCGCACCCCAGAGTGCGTCTAGTGGCACCTGCAGAGCACCCAAACTGTCCGATTCCTTGCGAAACTGCTCGGTCATGGCGTGCTTAGTCGGGCAACGGCGGAAAAAGTCCATCCATGGACAGCAGAACAGTTTGATCTGAAGCGGTGAATCGGCGTCGCGTGTAATGCGCCGAATTCACCGCCACCGAGCGCGACGATTTACTACCCGCGACTGCCGAAACGCGCACGACAACCGCGATCGACCCACAGGCCGCGGCGTGGTGTGTAACCCCAAGAGACGCCTTCTATGCAGGCTTGGCGCGAATACTGGTCGAGCAAAATGGGCGCACCCTGGCGCCGGTCCCAACTGCACACCGTATAACTGCCGTCCAGGCTGGCACAATCCATCGTAAATGCGTCGTAGTCATCGGCGCTGTAGAAACCGCCGCTGGGGCGATACGACTCAGCAAACACACCACCGCAGCCACGATCCACCCAAATTACGCCCGGTTTTTGGCCCCAGGTGCGCCCTTCAACGCACAGGCTGCTGCGCGGAACTTGGCGCATTAACTCGGCGGGGCCGCGAAACGGCACATTACATTCGCGGTAACCGCCAGCGCTGCTGCAAGTGACACCAGCGAGAGTGCCCGCGACTGGTGCGGATTCGGCAAATAGAGCGCGACAGCCACCTTGTACCCAGACCACGCCTGGGCGATGGCCCCAGTTACGCCCTTCAACGCAGCGTGTCGACGACAGCTGGCGCTCAATCACCGGTGCATTGCGAAAACCAGTTGCGCACTCGCGATAGGAGATGTCGCGAGATTCGCATTGGATCAATTGGCCGCGACCCGGCTGTGGGTTGGTCCAGCCCGGCGTGGTCCATTGCACCGGAGGAGCATTGGGTGGTGGGTTATTCGGGAAGGTATTGCCGTCCGCGCGATCACGCAGCGACTGCGTCATATCCTCGGTGATCTGCGCGTAAGTCCAACCGCGCGGAATCTGTTCGAGATAGAACTCCAACTGGTCCTCTGGCAGCGGTCGACCGCCGGACAACTCGGCAAACTGCTTCTCCAGTACACGTACCTGTTCCGGCTGGGTCAACTTAACCAAATTCTCCGGCGCATAGGCCTTGTCGGTCGCTTTTTGCGCGAAAGCCAGTGGCGTGACTGCCATGCTTAGCAACAACAGTGAGATGGAAATGGGTTTTAGCAAGGACACTGCAAATTTCATGGCTGGGCTCCAAGATAGACGCGCGGCAAAAGGCCGGACGCTAGCGGAATGTTAGCGCTAGTCCCAATCGCCAGTATGTGGGTTAGCAAACATCCAGTTGTCTAACCGTACAGATTCGAATCTTAACCCTGATGTTTCATGAATTCACGCGATGATCGCGCAGGACATTGATGGTCCAGTGGTTTTTTCGAAGGAGCGGCGTAGTGGTTCATACGCCCGACTGAGGAAAAATCGCTGGACGATCAAGGGACAAGCGAGGGCGCGTGCAATTTATGAAGTATCAGGGTTAAGGGTCTGCTGATGTCCAGCGTTGCCAATGGCGCGGCCGACCGCATTGATCGGAATGCAAAAAAAGCGTGCGAGCTAGGCGCACTCGCGCGCGCAATCTGTGTGAAAGCAAGGTTATGATCAGCCTGCGGCGAGCGACAATAGTCGGTTCCGGTAAGGCAATCATAGACGGAGGATGCTCAATGGCTTGGGGACACAGGCATGGCGTGGCCTTGGGAGTTGCATTAGCGCTCCTCGCAGGGTGCGGCGGTGGAGGTGGGCCTAGCACCGTTGGCACCGCGCCGCCACCCAATGCACCCGATCAGGGTTGTACTGGAGGCTGCGTTGGCGCTGATTCGCGCTTAACTGTTGCAGACGTGCAAACGGTCATCGCACAGGCGCTCGCCGAGGCGCAAGCGAACAGCAAGCCGGCGACGATTGCGGTAGTGGATCGGGTCGGTAATGTACTCGGTGTCTATCGAATGAGCGGCGCTGCTGGCACGGTCACTGTGCAGTCGGAACGGGATGTGGCGGGCGGGTTGGAAAAGCTGATCGTGCCGGCAGAACTGGCCGCGATTGCCAAAGCAATCACCGGCGCCTATCTTTCTAGCGAAGGGAACGCGTTCACCACGCGAACCGCCAGTCAGATTGTGCAGCAGAGTTTCAATCCAGGCGAAAGTAACGCGCCTTCTGGTCCTTTGTTTGGCGTGCAGTTTTCGCAATTGCCCTGTTCGGACTTCATGACGCGTTTTCAAACCGGGCAAGCGCCGGGTCAAGGACCGCGTCGTTCACCGCTGGGCTTATCTGCCGACCCCGGTGGATTCCCGCTGTACAAGAATGGCGTTCCGGTCGGCGGCGTCGGTGTGGCCGCCGATTCCACCTACACATTAGACCCGCGCATTTTAAGTCGCGATCGCGATGTCGATGAATTGATTGCGCTGGCCGGCACCTTTGGCTTTGGCGCGCCTGCCAATCGTCGCGCCGATGTGATTACCGCGGATGGCAAGACCTTCCGCTATAGCGATGTTGAATACAGCGATTTGGCCCGCCCGGCTGGTAACGCGCCGGCCTTGTCCACGATTGCGGCGAGCGCTGGCGGGTTCATCCGAGTGCCTGCCTATGCGGATGCCTTGCCACGCGAGGGCACTGTATTTGGTTCGCCATCGTCTGGAATTCGCGCGGCTGGTTCTGAGCTCTCCGATCTTGATGCCTTTGTGTTGGTGGACGCCAGCAACCAAAATCGTTTCCCGACGCGCGCCGGCAGTGACGCAGTGGGCGCATTGAGCGCAAATGAAGCACAGACCGTGTTACGCGAAGCTCTGAAAGTTGCCAATCGAGCGCGCGCACAGATTCGACAGCCCTTTGGCACTCAGGCGCGCGTCAGTGTTTCGGTGGTTGATACCAATGGACTCGTGCTCGCCTTGGCGCGTACCCGCGACGCGCCGGTCTTTGGCTTGGACGTTTCATTGCAGAAAGCGCGCTCTGCGGCATTTTTCTCTAACGCAAATGCCGCTACGCGTTTGTCCGGTTTGCCGCCGGTGACCTATTTGTTTGCCGCACTCAATGCGGCGGGTGTGCAATTTACTAGCGTCGGCACCGCCTCTATTGCAGCTACAGTTCCGCGCACGCGTGAATTTCTGTCGATTCCGACCGCACTAGGCGATGGCGGCATTGCGTTCAGTGCTCGTGCGATCGGTAATCTGGCACGGCCGTTTTATCCTGACGGCATTTTTGGTACCGCCGCTGGTCCATTTAGCAATGAGTTTGATTCCTGGAGCCCGTTTGATGTTGGCTTACAACTGGATCTGAGCTATGGACAAGTCGCTCTGCACGTCGCACATTATTTGAATCAACTCGGCTTGGCATTATTTCTTAATGGTCAGCCGCTGGCTCCAGCTCCAACGGCGGCCAATCCGGTTCCTTTGCCTGATATAGGCCTCAATTGCACCGGGTTACCAAGTTTGGCTAACGGCATCCAGATTTTTCCAGGTGCGGTGCCCATTTACCGTGGCGATCGTTTGGTGGGTGCGATAGGCGTCTCTGGCGACGGCGTAGATCAGGACGATATGGTGTCTTTCCTCGGCCTGCATAACGCAGGTCTCTTGTTGAACGGCGCTATTGGCAACGCCCCAGCGGCCAAACGTGCCGATCAATTGGTACCGCGTGGCGCGCGTTTGCGTTACGTGCAGTGTCCGCAGGCGCCATTTATCGATTCCACCGAACAAAACGTGTGCGAGGGTAAGTGACATGAGCCTTTGTCTCTCTGCTGCCTTGGCCACCTTGTTGTGCCCAGGCGATTTGCCGCTGGCGTCCCTGTCGACTATGTCGCCGATGATCGGCGGCGCATTGCCGGCTTATCTATACGATCCCGATCGACCCGGTTTGGTCCGCCGCCGCCCTGGGCACCCAGCGCCCGGTCCGCGCGGCCGGCCAGATCAAAACCCGGATAACATCGATCCCGCACCCATTGATGCGGTCGGTGAGTTTATTCCGGTACCGGATCGCTGGCGTTTAATGGAGGCATTGGGATTCAAACACCCCTGGTACGATCCTTATAACCAGAACATCTGGAAGGGCGACAAACCCATTCACGATGATTGGTTCTTAAGTTTGTTGGCAATTTCCGACACGGTGCTTGAACCGCGTTCAATTCCCACCCCGGTTGGTGCGCAGGCGAGCGAAAATCCTGGCGCCGTCGATATCTTCTCTGGCTTCGATCAGACCATTTTTTCGCAAACGGTTTTAGCTGGAGTGGTGTATTACAAAGGTAACACTACTTTCAAGCCGCCTGCATACGAATATCGATTGACATTGGCGTTTAATTACAATCGGGTAGATGTGCAGGATGTGCGTGCACTCAACATTGATCCGCGTCTGGGCACCATCCGCGACGATGGCTTTGTCGCAGTGCAAGAGCTGTTTGCTGACGTACATTTGCGAGATTTAACGCCGCGCTACGATTTTGACGCCATTCGCGTCGGCATTCAGCCATTCTCTACCGATTTTCGCGGTTTTCTTTTTCAGGATTTGCAGTTCGGCATTCGCTTATTCGGAAACCGCGATAACAATCATCGTCAGTACAACTTGGCGTGGTTCCGCCGCGTCGAAAAAGATCTAAATTCCGGACTCAATGACGTCGCCGAAGGTTTGCGAGACGATGATATTTTCATCGCCAACTATTACTGGCAGGATCTCGGGGGTTTGTTAGGTTTCACCTCGCAAGCCACCGTGGTTTACAACCGCAATCGCGAAGACCAGTTGTTCTTTGATTCCAACGGATTTATCCAACGACCATCGTCTTTGGGAACAGAGCAGTTTCGTGAATACGATGTTGTTTACTTAGGCTATAACGGCGATGGTCGTATCGGTAATTACAATTTGTCGACATCCGCTTATTTTGCATTCGGCAAAAACGACAATACCTTCACCGGCCGAGACAGTGATATCCGCGCTGGCTTTTTTGCCGCCGAAGTATCGCGTGATTACGACTGGATCAGGCCGCGATTGTCTATAGCGTATGCCAGCGGCGACGATGATCCATTTGATGATCGCAGCACGGGTTACGATGCGATCTTTGAAAATCCGATTTTCGCTGGCGCCGATACTAGTTATTGGATCCGTCAGAACATGCCCTTGATTGGCGGCGGTGGTGTGACCTTGGCGGCGCGTAACGGCATCTTGCCATCCATGCGGCCGTCAAAAGAACAAGGCCAATCAAATTTTGAAAACCCGGGATTACACTTGATCGGCGTAGGCGTGGATTTCGATCTGACCCCAGAGTCGCGAGTATCAGTGAATCTGAATCAACTGTGGTTTGACAATAGCGCGGTATTAGAGGTGGCTCGCAACCAAGCACCCATTGCCCGGGAAATCGGCACCGACTTTTCTGTGGCGTGGATATGGCGTCCATTTATGAGCCAAAATCTGGTGGTGCGTCTATCGGGTGCTCTACTTGAACCCGGCGACGGCTTGGTTGATTTGTACGGTGACGACCACACCTATTACACCGTGTTGGGCAATGTGATTCTGACGTACTGACCGAGGCACTCATGAAGCACTATTCCCTGTTTAACCTGCGCTCGATGCGTTTTGGATTCGGACTGGCGTCCAGAGTCGCACTTCTGATTGTGGCGGTCAGCGCCAGCATCACGCCACCATCGGCGAGCGCCGCGGGCGGTGAAAAGCCCGTTGATCGAACCTACGTGTTGGCGCCAAACGCACCGAAAAACCAGACGTGGGCGCAAGCGGACGCCAAGAGCGCGGGCTGCATGAGTTGCCACAATCCGGTCGACGAAAAGACCATGCACACTTCACCGGCCGTGGTGCTCGGCTGTGTGGATTGCCACGGCGGTGACGCAAGCGTAAACGGTCCGGAAAACGCGGGACGCAAAGTCCAGCAGGCGCCCGGACACGGCCATGATGCAGATGACGTTCACCACGCCAGCGTGGCCTATGAACCTGATTATTTGGCCGCCATGGAAAAGGCGCATGTATTGCCTCGCTACCCAAAGGCCTGGCATTACCCAAGCAGTGCTAATCCTGAGCGCTCCTATGTTTTGTTGAATCGCGAAGCGCCGGAATTTGTGCGCTTTGTTAATCCCAGCGATTTACGCATTGCCCACGAAGCCTGTGGTGCATGTCATCAACCCATTATTGAAGCCGCCAAGCGGTCAATCATGGCGACCAGTGCGATGCTGTGGGGTGGTGCCTCGTATAACAACGGTATTCTCCCCTACAAACGCTACATTCTTGGCGAAGCCTACGAGCGCGATGGCACTGCGACCATCATCAAATCCTTGCAGCCGGTAACTCCAGCCATGGCGGTCAAAGGCGCGTTGGAGCAGCTCGTGCCATTGCCGGCGTGGGAAGTCATTCCGCCGGGCGATGTGTTTCGGGTGTTTGAGCGCGGTGGCCGCAACATCAATACTACTTTCCCGGAAACGGGATTGCCCAATTCCCTGGGTCAGATTCAACGTTTGGAAGAGCCGGGACGCCCGGATTTCAAACAATCTAACCGCGGTCCGGGAACCGGCCAGCGTATTGCCGTACCGGTAATCAATATCACCAAAACGCGCTTGAACGATCCGAATATGTGGTTTATGGGTACCAACGACCAGCCCGGCGATTTCCGCCAATCCGGCTGCAGTGCTTGCCATGTTCCCTACGCCAACGATCGCGATCCGCGCCACTCTGGGCCGTACGCGGCCTTCGGACACATGGGCCAAAGTCAGCAGTCTGATCCGACCATTCCCAAAGATCGGCCTGGACATCCGCTTAAACATGCATTTACTCGGTCGATTCCGACCAGCCAGTGCATGAACTGCCACATGCATCAGCCCAATATGTTCGTGAATACCTTTATGGGTTACACGATGTGGGATTACGAATCGGATGCGCCGTTTATGTGGCCGGAGAAGCAGCAGTATCCCAGCCACGACGAAATGCACAAAGCTTTGGAGCGTAATCCAGAAGAAGCCGTGATCCGCGGCAAATGGGCCGATATCGAATTTGTCAAAGATGTGTCGCTGTTAAATCCGCAGCTGAAAGATACGCAGTTCGCCGATTACCACGGACACGGTTGGAATTTCCGTGCAATTTTTAAGCGTGACCGCAAAGGTAACTTGCTCGACGCAGAAGGCAAGCAGGTCTCGGATGAGGATCCGAAGAAGTTCGAGAAAGCGGTGCACATGTCGAGCATCCACGTCGACGTCGGCATGCATTGTGTCGATTGTCATTTCGCGCAAGACATGCACGGTAACGGCCATATCGTTGGCGAAGTCGCTGCCGGGGTGGAAATCCAGTGCAAAGATTGTCACGGCACACCCGATGCTTACCCCACTTTGCGGACCTCAGGTCCCATGGCGAGCAAGCAGGGACGCAATCTCACCGATTTGCGCAATCCAGATGGCAAAAAGCGCTTTGAGTGGATCGGCGGCACTTTGATTCAACGCTCGATTATGCAAAGTGGCTTGCAGTGGGAAATGTCCTTGGTCAAAGACGTGTCCGATACCACTAGCCCCGCCTACAACGCGAAGGCCGACCGCGCGCACACCATGCGGGCCGACACCGCCAACCAAAGCTACGGTAGTGATGTGCCGCCCAGCGAGTACGCGCACGGCGAAGACAAGATGCTCTGCTACAGCTGTCACACCAGCTGGACAACCAGTTGCGGCGGTTGTCACTTGCCCATTCAGGCGAATTGGAAAACCGAGCGCCACCACTATGAGGGTGGGGAAACGCGTAACTATGCAACATACAACCCGCAGGTCGCGCGTGACGACGTCTTCATGCTGGCCAAACATGGTGAGGTCAAGGACTACAAATACGCGCCAATGCGCTCCTCGAGTGCGTTAATTTTGTCGTCGACTAACTCCAATCGTGAGCGAATTTATATTCAGCAGCCGCCGATTTCGGCCGCTGGCTACAGTTCGCAAGCGTTTGCACCACATTATCCGCACACCGAG
>CAZLSB010000061.1:7045-17526 GCA_964561825.1 uncultured Xanthomonas sp. | reverse complement strand
CCCCCATTGCTTGTAAAATTTGTAATCCGTACAATCGGTCTTGGTGGTCGAACCGAGAGACGACCACAAAAGGCGTGTGGGCCTTGGGGGCCAGTAGTTGGGCGACTACTGGCCTTTTTTCATTCCATTAAAACTAGGGGTTCAAAATCGTGTCAAAACCAAGATTGGTAACTAAGGTCCAGGATGGCCACATAAAGTTGATGCCTAACGATGCGTTCCGAGAGTATTCAATAATGGCTTTATACAACGCATACAAGCAAGCTTGGCCGTACATCGTTGTAGAATATGTTGCAGCATACCCAGGCCGGGAGGTAATAGAATTTATACCTATGCCAGAGGGTCTATCCACGGATCAAAAATGGATCTTCGTGATGGGGGTTGCTGCGCAGTCGGAAGAGATGCTTGAATGCTCAGTATACCCTTACTCGCAATTCCGGTATTGTAGAAGCGAACTACAAGGGCTAGTAGGTGCTTGCATACAACAAGGCAATACTTCGACCCCAGAACGTATTAAAGAAGCAATTGCAAGAATTCGTCAGCGTTATAGATGACCCAGAAACGATAGTTGCTAGGTGCAAAGCGGTTAGCGCTAAGACAGTTATGGTTAAAAAGACTTACTAAAATGGCATCTTGGAACATCCACAGCGCAGCTGTCATTTGCGCAGATCACTCAATCGAGTACAAAATAACCGTATCGGAACGATTGTACGTTCTTGAAATCGGAACATACCGAAACGCGGAAAACGTTTTGGTATCGGAATTGTGGCGAGAGGCGACAAATTGGAACCAGTCTGAATTGTTCAGCTGGTTGGGTTACTAGGGTTTTCAAAGGGTTCATCAAATGCAAGTTTCAACAGTATTACTAAAACGCGCAGTATCCCGAATTCAATCGGGCGTACTGGCAAAATGGCCAAAGGAAGCGCTTCAATGTGTCAAACTATCGTTGAATGGTAGCTTGGCAATTGGAGCAACAGATTTAGATTCGGTTACTCTAGAGCGCGTCAAGGCTCTAGAGCCCAACCCGAGTTTGCAAGAAATTTGCGTCAATGCAAAAATGCTTAAGCAAGCCATTGCGGGATGCAAAAGTGATTTTACCGATATCACTGTTGCCGATGGCGTTTTGGCCATTGGCGAATATTCGACAATCCTAGCGGGTTGTGAGAACGATAACTTCCCTACGCTAAACTTTGGGCAAAGGGGCAAGCAATTGTCAGAATTGGCAATTTCAGCAAGCAAGCTTGCGTCAATGCTGGGTTATTGCCAGCCCGCATGCGATACGGAAAGTACGCGGTACGCTTTAGCGGGAGTTTGCTTGGAGGTCTGTACCGATCGCAGTCTACGCGCAATTGCTACCGATGCGCGAAGATTGCACGCGGTTGGCAATTTGGAAACAGATTGCAACTACCATGCGATCATTCCCTATGCTATTTGCTCAAGGTTGGTTGCTATGACAAAGTATGCGGACAACGTTGCCATTCGGTATTTTTCGGGCGCTTTGGTCACCGATGCAAAAACAGGTGACCAGACTTGGTTGGATGAAACGGTCTATGCCGGGTTCACGTTTTATAAGAATGATGAAATTGTAGGCGTTCTTGAAACGCGCGTTTTGGAGGGAAGGTATCCAAATTGGAAACAGGTTGTACCGCGCAATACAACTATGGTCCTCCAATTCGATACTTCCGATTTTAGTGCTTTACTAGGCCGCGCTTGTGAACTAGGCAAACCTGCAAACGCAAAGGATGAACGTACCGCCGATGGGGTGTTCTCGTCATCCAATGATGTCCTAACGTTGACCGCTAACCAACCCGACCGCGGCAACGTTGAAGGATCAATTGATTGTGTGACCAAATTGGAGGGGTGCTGGGCGGATAGGTTGGATTGCAACTATGTGCGCGATGCGCTCAAGGTTGGCCGGGTTTGTGGTGTTTCCAAATCCGATGGCAGTTCCGTATTGTTTTCTTTGTTTAATGACGGATTGTATTTTACCGCGGTTATTGGGACGTTGAAAGCGCCCAAACCAAAGCCAGTGAAAGAGTAGAATTCCAATTGTCCCAACTAATCCTCAAAACCAGTAAGAGAGTAATAATGTCCCAACTAATCCCCCAAATGGCCAGTGGATACGCATATTCTAGCGTCAAAACGCTAGAAATTGAAATGATGGTAGTTAGTGAAGTGGCGCGAGCCAAGTTCCTTGGTTTCGTTGTGTGATTAACTCATCATCTTTAGACTAAGGTTCAAAATCGTGCTATCCCCAATAGTTTGTCTGGCTGCTTTCTATGGTCTGTTAATGGTCTTACTAATCCTCTCGTTTGTCTGGTGGATACGAAAGGACAATGAGGATCTTGAGAAGGCTGAAAACCTTAACAAGTGGTACAAGGTGAGGCTGGACTACTATCAATACAAATTGATAAAGGCTGAAAAAGAACTCGCCGACTACTCTGAATGGGTTTCTGTTGTTCGTGGTGAGCGTGAACACCATAAGGGAGAGGCTGACCGGTTTAAGGAACAACGGGATATAGCTTGGGCCGACAGGGACACATTCAAAAACCAGCACACTCAACTATGCGAGTCATTTGCTAACCTAATCTTCGAACGCGATGAACTTCGCGCAGAGAATACCCACCTGTTGAAAAGGCTTGCTGCTATACTGAACGTAGCTCGGGCTCTGCAAGCTGAGATTGGAGGGTGCTCAGTGCCTTTCAAGCATGAGGACGAACTGAACTCAGTTACTCGGTTGGCTTTGAAAGAGGCGCTAAAGAGTTCTTAGACAGCCTTGACCCATCAGGATTCAATCCACATTGCCCTAGTATCTCATCCCTGACTTTCTCGGCCTTCCAAGCTTCTATAGGATTGAAGAAGGCCGGACCAGTAGCAGCCAACTTGGCCAGCATAACCCGCTCATCCTTGAGGCGACAACAAATCGAATCCAATTCTATAATCCGGTTTTGAAGCTGTTGGATTCGACGGGATGCGCCGGCAAGGGTCGTGCCTTTGTAGGGTTTCATTGCATGTTACTCCGGTAATTAGACAATGCTTGAAGCAGGCTTAGTTGCGTTGCCTCTTTCGAATCAACTCGTTCTCTGATTGCAACGTCTACCGTGTTAGCACATAGTATCCGGTGATTCCGAACCTGGCTTCCAACACCTTGCCGGTAAACTCGTCGGATGAATTGCGAATAGTCTTCCAGGTCATCAGTGAGTCCATACCAAACGACGTCGCGGCCCGAACCTGATTGCATATTAACTCCATGACTAAGGCTCTTAGGCTGCACTGCTAGTATCTGAATGTCGTCATTGTTCCACCGGTCAACCAAGATGTTCGTTTTCTTCGGGCTAACGCTCCCGTTGATGTACTCTAAGTTTTTGAACCTGCGTTGCAATCGGATTAGGTCATGCTCGTACTGATAGCCGACAAGAACAGGCTTACCCTGTAGCTCGTCAACTAGGTCCTCTAGCGCGTCCGTTTTCAAGTCATGTAGATGATGGATTTCCCTACCACCACTTTCTAGATTAAGGTAAACCCCACCATTGCAATACTGTTTGCAAAGGTTGTACTTCGCGCCGGCATTCTTAGGCGTAATCGATTTACCCTCGCTCTCGGCCAACTCAATAAACATGAGGGCTTCCAATCGCTTGTACTCAGCCATTCGTTTCTTTGGGAGTGTTACCCAAATGTCATTGTTGACTAGCTCGGGCATGTCCAAATGATCTTTGGCAAGCAGTGTCAACGCAACATCCTTGATTGCGTTTTCGACATAGGCTTGAGTGTTGGCATGCGGTTTGTAGTTGTAGAACTGGCCAACTTGGTAGAAGTACTTTTCACGAAAGGATGTTATGGTTTTTCCAAGGGCCTTGCCGTTGTCGGCCATGAAGACCTGGGGGAACAACTGGATAAGGCCATTCGGACAAGGAGTACCGGTCAAGCAGATACGATGCTTGAATTGGGGGATGATCTCTCGGAGTGCCTTAGTACGGTCGCTCCCCCAAGTTTTATATTTTGAACTCTCGTCAAGTACAATAACATCGAACGGAAGTTTTTTGAACTTCGACATAGACCTTAGCCATTTTATGCCATCTACATTGGTTATGTAGATGTTGGCTTTGCGACTCATACCGGCCATGCGTTGCTCGGGTGTTCCGTGGACGATAGAGTAAGTAAGGTGCCTGAACTGATCCCACTTGGCAATCTCCGATGGCCATACCGAATAGCAGACTTTCAAGGGTGCAACTATTAGGACCTTTTTAGCGATACCTAGCTTAAGAATGATGTTGATCCAAGCCAAAGTGCAAGACGTCTTGCCCAGCCCTGGGTCCAGGAACAACATAGCCCCAAGTTCTTGGTCAACGATGGTTCGCTGAATCAAGAACTCGATGGCTAGATTTTGGTATGGATGGGGCTCGAACTTCATTTCGGAACGCCTACCCGTTTCGCTTGGCACTCATCACAAAAGCAAACCAAGGTTTCGAACAACTCGCCAACTTTGTTCTCAGCCTCTTTAAGTTGGTCCATCAACTGGTCCAATGATTCCATGTGCCTCATCATGCTTAACGGAATGGTAGGTTCAGCAGCAAGAATCAACTGGATAGCCGATGCAGCGCCCCGAATGAATCCTACCGTTTGGGACATCCTAGCCATCTCAACACCATGTCTCATTTTGGCGCTGAACTTAGACTCGTCGTATTTAGTACAACAGGTAATATCATAATACTGCTGGAGTGATGCTGGGATAAGCGGTCTGTAGTCTAGCATGGGCCTGACCCTCTGTTGAAGAAGGCTTCCATGTCATCCATGAACCGTGAAACCTTATCTCTTCGTGTTTCACCATACGCGGCAAGGTTTCGCAGCGACTCCATTGTCTCATCTTTCATCAGGTCAATTGCCTCTAACCGACGTCCTATGTCTGACGCATTCTCGGTATCGAGTAATTGAGTTAGCCCAAGGAACATCCCATGCAGCATGCCAACTGCTAAGGCTTGGTAAGTAAGGGACAGCTCAGTGCCTTTCTTCACGTCACTTACGTCTACGAACCCGATAACCATGTCAAAGATACTGGCTATGCCGGGGGACATGGATTTTTTGATCTCTTTAAGTGTGGACCTTTTGATGCTAGGTATGTCGTCAATCTTTTGTGGAGGGTTGGCCTCTTTCTGCGCACCACCACAATTCACGTTATCGTGGCCCAACCTGACATTTCTAAGGCCTCTCTTTATGACCTCGATAACTTCGTCTCCGAAGTGCTTAGCCTCACAGTAGACAGTAGCCCCCCATTCCATACTTTTGTCATTGTTCGTATGGATAACCGTAACCATAACGCAACTCGCATCTATCTTTGTGAATTGGATTACCTCATTATTTCGAAGGTCCTTAAGCACCTCAGTCCATTGTTTTTCCGTCATCCTAGTAACTCCACTAAAAACCGTTCCGCCTCACCTGTTGTCCTGACAATCAGAACAATGAACCCAAGTTTGGACAGTGTATCTCTCCATTCAATTTGGCCAGCGCTAAGCTTGCCTTCTGGTGTCTTGAATTCGACATAGAATACAAACCCAGTAGGACATAAGACAGTACGATCGGGAAATCCGTTCTGCCCATCAATGCGCAGCTTTAAGGCTCTGCAACCTTTCGTCTTTGCGAACTCTACGAACGCATCTTCAATGTCCCGCTCAACTTCTTTCCGGCCAAAGACTAGCTCGGGAGGTTTCTTTGGAAATTCCTTTTTCTTAGTCATTCTCAACTTCCCCATTCTTGTCGACGTACGTGTCCGCACGGCCTAAAAGCAGCGTTCTGGCCATTGCCATGAACTCCATTTCTGCTTCTCGTGGTCCCCAGAAATGAAATTTAACAGCACTGTCTTCGATGTCTGACAATCCTTCCCAAAGCTCAGAATCTTTTGGCCAAAACGCTGTCTTCTCCGCCTTGAGCATCATTCGGTCGTAACGCTTAATCGTTTCACTGTGTCGAGAAAACGAAACTCCAAACGACGATTCGATCGCTCGTTCCATCCGCTGTTCCGCAATGGCGTAATCTGGCATCATCACCTTCAACGGCTTAACCATGTCGCCGATATATGCCTCCGCTGCGTCATGAAGGAATATAGCGCGTAACTCTTCGACCCCCCGTCCATCGGAATCAGCTAAGTTTGTCGCGTGAATGCAATGCTCAGCAACGGAATAAAACCTTGGACAGTGGCCACCGAACCGGCAAATCTTACTGAGCGCCGCCGCGATGCTTTTTATCTCAATCGTTTTTGGATCTAGATTCGCAAGGTCAACATAGTGGCCCGCTGCAACTTTGATCGTGTTATTAAGGCATCCAAATGTATCCATTTTTCGTCCTTCTTAGCTTTCTTTTGTTCTTTTTGAATAACTTACTTTTCTTTGGGTGCCTACCCCGTTCAGGCCTAATCTTAGCTTCGATTGGCACTAGCCAAAAAGCTTTCCATGATCCTGATTCTTTTTGGCCTTTTGTCATCCTTCGGTCGATGCTTTCAAAATTGTATCCGAGGCTTCCATAATGCTTCTCAAGTCTGACGAATCCCCACCTAATCGGTCGATCGTATCGACTGCAACATGCAAAGCGGCAGTCAGGTTAGCGATAACTCCCTGCTTATGATCACACTTGTATGCTCGTATGTAGGCCTCCATTCCTTGCCTATCAGATGCGAGAATGTGCATTGATCCGTATACGTCTCGATTTGTTGCCGATAGTAGCCCCGCGTGTGCAAGCTTACCTTTGATCCACAGTAAGGTTTCTTCGTCTGTAAAACTCATGACTTTCTAGCTTTCTTTCGTGGCACTAGCTCTAGGTCTAGCACCGCACAAATCTGCGAGACGTATCGACTATTCAGCGACACGCGGCCACTGAGGTATCGATTGACAGTCGACAAGTCCATTTTCGAATCAGGGTACTCCGCGTGAACGAGCTTCCAAATTCCGTAGCCTGTTAGGCCCAGTTTATTCGATCGCGCGATTATCGTCGCGCGGATTGTGTCGTGTTGTTGTTGCGTCATTAAATTTGATCCAAAACAAAACACGTTGCCGTTTCGACGGTCGCATTAAGAAGGTACGTCCCGGTCGGCTTGCCATGCTCCAAGCAAAAGACTACTGGCAATTGCTCAACCGTTGGGCATACGACTCCGCCTTTGCAATAGATCTCGCCACCGTAGGCTTGGTTGTGCCAAATCGTGAGTATCGTGTATCGATCATCGCGTCTTGGCAGAACGTGTGGCGTGAGTTTGCTTTTTAAATCGAAAAGCGTGTAGTCATCCACGAGAACAAAAGTCCTGAATCCTTCTGGTTTTTTATGTTCGCTCGAAAATGAGCCCCAGCCAACCAGAAAATCTGAATAACTACTCATAATTTCGATTCTCCAAATCCTGGTACCGCCAGGCCGGGCATTGCTGTAGTGATTAGTCCGCCCATCCACGACGGGTCAGGCTTTCCTGAGACTCGCGCTTGGCAACCGGCAGGCAATCCTTCGTGTGGATTGCGTGCCACACCTTGCGCGCCAGTCCGGTACCCGCTACCAGTCCGACGCACTTCCCGTCTTTAATATGCGGGTACGCGAGATCAGTACGATAATTGAAGAGCGTATCTTCCGCTATCAATTGCTCGACGATGTAAATGTCGTCGACTTGCGACGGGGGTAGTTCATCCCATCGAATCAGCGGTGCATCTATTAAATTGACGCCCTCAATCTCGCCCAGCGATTGAATGCATCTGATTGCTTTTGGTGCATCTTTCGCCGGGTAAAGGGTGCCATCGATGATAATATCTGCGCCAGTGTAATTGATTAACATTTTTCAATTCTCCAAAGATCCTGAATCCGTCAGGCCGGGCAACCGACCAACCGTCGACTGCATACCTATATTATAGGCATATCTGCACGCAAGTCAACAGGGCAAGTCCCAATTCAATCGATTATTTCGGAAATACTTTCTCTTTCGTAAATTATGCTTGGGGTGCTTAGGTAGGCTCGGCGTCCGTGGTCGTCTTGCTATCTGCCGCTGGTTTCCTTTGCCTGTAAATCGGCAAGTTTCTCGGCTTCGATGGCCTCTTGCACCTGCTCGTTAGCTACTCTTATCTTGTGTTCCCAGAGAGTTTCCGCGTTGAACACTCTCTCAACGTGAAAATATTCGATCGACTGCAGGTCATCCTGGAAGTATTCCAGAATTTCATCGTCGGTCGTAGCGCGAGCAATAGTGTATGTGCAATGCTCCCGTATCGTCTCCACTGCGAATTCCAATGCCAATTCTTGAGAATCGAACAGATAGACTCCTCGATCGAGAAATCCGATTATCGTGTCCACCGTGTTTACTAGTGCGTATTGTTCGATCTTGTAGACGTCTGCCGTCGCTGGCTTCTCGCTATCTGCCGCTGGTTTTTCCAGCAGCACGTCAATCTTGCCGAGCACCGACCTTAATGCTACCGCTCTACCTGTGTTGTATTTATGGTAAAACCCGTCCGGAGCGTGCAGCGAATCACGTTTGTTTTTCTCAGCCTGCTTGAGTTCGAGGCTGACCCAAATTCTTAGCTCGTCCATTGTTTCTCTTAGCCTTTCAAAGTAAATGTTACTTGGGAATCCGTAAGTAAATAGTTAAGTCGATTTGTTTACTAATGCTCATCTACGTTTTTCCGGATCGTCCCCTTCTTCTTCCTCTGCGTCACCGTCCCACTCATGCTCACATCCGTAGCATAGCCGGGCTGTACCTATTTCGGCACAATGCGCCAAACAAACTCCATTGGCATGCATCAGGGGCATCGGGATGGCATGGGTCGCCCATCAGGTCACGCGCATTGTCCCCTTGTATCCAGCGTTCGGGAGTGTCCAGCAATTCGTAGGCTTTCATTGTGGCTCTGCTTTATCAAGTACTTGGCAATAGGCCCAATTAGATTGTTTAGATGAGAACCATCGGTCCCAGCCTCGCCCAACCCACACAATCAATACCCCTTGTTCTACCCATTCTTTGTTTTCACGATCCCTACACCGGCAACGTAAGTTTTTGTCAATATCGATTACCTTAGCATCCCGCCAAACTGCCTTTTTTCTAAGGATCAACTTTGGATATTCGTCCCGGTTTGTATAGGCAATACCAACAACGTCTATAGCTGTTCCGCTCAAATAGTAGTCACCCTCCTTTAGCAAGCCAAACCGAACAGCTTCATAGCCTTCCGGCACTACCGATTCATCAATTTCAATCTTCATTTTTTATACCGCTTTCCAATGTAACCTTCGACATTTATAGGGCAACCAATGGCCCAATCAGGAACCTCGACCATAAGCCCCTCGAACTCTTCTAACGC
Source organism: uncultured Xanthomonas sp. (assembly GCA_964561825.1). Taxonomy (GTDB): domain Bacteria; phylum Pseudomonadota; class Gammaproteobacteria; order Xanthomonadales; family SZUA-5; genus JADKFD01. The sequence goes on along the minus strand of CAZLSB010000061.1, from coordinate 8,224 downwards.
CCTGTCGTCCGAGTCATTAACTTCGGCCAGTATCTCATCATGGACCGTTGCTAAGATAGGGTATCCGGCATTCTCGACTCGGATCATGGCAGCAGCTAATAAATCTCTTGCTATTGCCTGAACCACATTTTCCGTGAGGGACCCGCCGTATGTTCTTTTAATTTGCCATCGCTTTGTTTGGGAGTCAACGCCCCAAAAAGCTATCTGGTCAATCACTTCCGCTTTGGGTTTGTTTAGGCTTAGCTTAACCCCTTTGGTTGTAAGATATTTGGCCATCTTTGGCGTTATCTTGCATTGGGTAAACCGATCGTCTTCGTAGTCCCCGACTTCGACGTCTGCTAACTCCAATGCTTCGCGCCTTGCTTCTGGCATGTAGATTTCACCGACGTACAGTTGCGTCCACGGCGCAGCGACTTTAACGACTCTTGGGTTGTGATAGTGCAAGTGACGACTACTCGGTAAAAGTATCCGCATCATCCCGCGATGCATATCTACAGATATCTTGTCATTGATCTTTTTTGGCTCACCAGTCTTAATGCATTCGATGCACTCCCGGTTGCAATCTCGCCATAGCTGAACGATCTTCGGGTTAGCTTCTCGATACATCCTGACAGTCTTTTTGGCCATCAATGACGGGACAACAACTTTGCCAACAAGTAAACAGGATTGAACGAACTTACGATACCCCATGCTATATCCGCAGTTATGGACAATCTGGGGACCACTCCTACCTATTATCTCGAACCGGTTTAAGTTACCAGAATTATGTACATCATAAGTTTCTTTCCATTGGGCACCCTCAAAAGTCCTATGGCAATTTTGCCAAGGAACCCAATACCCGCCCCTTAAGAATTTATGATCCGGTGTAGCCCCAATACCATCTGCAAATAGTAGGAGTTTACGGCCTTGTGGTACGACCCCTTCATGCCTTACCCAATTTACTCCGTCCCATAACTCGTCGTTAGTCGTCAAGTCAATTAGGTATTTGAAGCTTCTAGATTTATAGCAATCTTCGCGTTTAACGACTACTTGGGTATCCCCATCTAAACAGCCGAGTACCGCAGATTTCCCAAGAAACCGTTGATCTTTGTCAACATCCTCAATGGGCACTTCAAAAATCTTGCTTGCCATGAACTCGTAGACGCCTACTCCATCCCGAAATGCTTGTACTAGATCATC
>CAZLSB010000061.1:1965-7035 GCA_964561825.1 uncultured Xanthomonas sp. | reverse complement strand
GCGAGCGAGCGTGCCTCTATGCTGTTGAAATCGCTCACGTAGAACGATTTACCTTCTTCAGCGCGAATGAAGCCCCGCAAGCATGAGCTGATCGCGGCTGGTACGTCCCCAAAGAATGCTTGGATGATCGCAGGATCTTGAGTCGGTAGCAGATCATCAATGATGAAGTCTACTTCGTGTGGCTTGAGTGACCCCCTAGGAAAGTTTTGTATCTGCAATCCAGCTCCAGCCCATCGACCCGTAGCGGCACCATGATAGACCTGATTCCCTCTAACTCGACCATCTTCGTTCATGCGATCATCCATCGCTTTGAGCTTCCCCAATGAACTCTTGGCCCCTTCTTGCCTCAGCTCCAGCATAGCCCTAACGTCGGTCGGAAGGTCTTCTCTTTTCAACAAGTTTTCCACCGCCGTTTTGTCCAGTTTTTCCGGCGCTCCGTCAGGTAGCCTTTCGCCAATCCACTTTAGAACTCGGTTGCGCTGAGTAACTGCCGTAACTTCCCCATCGGCTAGATCGAACAAGTTTTCCACACTTTGTAATCGGCATTTCTCGACTATCACTATGGCATGCCGCAAGGCTTCTCGATCAATCAGCAAGCCCCGGTTATTGATTTCTTGGTCCAACTGCCAAAGAGTCAATTCGTCTATTGGCATTTCCCCGAGGGATTCACCTAAAGCCATTTCGGCCCGAACGTCTTGAGTACAATACTTGAACAGGATCTCCAGCAACGCCAAGTCCGTATTCATTTCTCCTTTACTGTTTGGCTTACATAATTTCATTAGGACCTTGGAACCTTCCATGTCCTTTTGCTCAGACAGGCCTAGGACCCTGCAAACGTCTTCCAGCCCCCTAGGCAATGCAAGGCGACTAGCAGCCGCTAAAGTGCATCGCCATTGGCTTGGATCGATTGCAGGCCATTGGAATTGAGGTACACAAATAGCCTCCCAGATGGCACGCTCAAACCCAGCGTTATGGGCCTCAACTAAACCGCCCTCACGAATATGATCGAATAGACGAACTGGCCTCCATTTAGCGTCGCCAGGCCAAACGACAATGCCACTTATGGAATCGCCGTAGGCCATGCAAAGCACCTTTGTTGATGGGTGCCTTGCATATACGTGTGCCCCTTGCTTTTTCAAGCTGGCCCTAGAACTGGTTTCGAAATCGATCGTGAACATTACGTTGAACCCAAAGATATAAACAGCACGTACCAGAATCAATCTTCGTCGTTGTCGTAGGACAAACGAAACTTTGTCCACGAATGTAGGGGTGTTGGAGAAAGCAAACAACATCATCACGCCTGTAACTGAGATAAACCCAGCAGCAATAAGTAATTTTTTTTCTGCATCGTCAACACCCCTCAAAAATTGAACTCAGTTAGAACGGAAATTCTTGCTCGGCTAAGTCGCCAAACAGTGACGCCTCAAAGCTGTCTTCGTCGCTCGAACCGAACGCTTCGGGGTCAATGTCAGTGTCGGCAAAGTCCGCTTGGGCATCCTTGCGAGAGCCAAACGGTTCACCGTCCTTGATAACCCAAAGTGAATTCAGTGCAAAGGCCACGCCCTTGTTCCCGGTTTGGTCATACCCAAACGCAGTCACCGAGGCTATGACGTAGCAGCCACCATAGACCTTGGATGGGTCTTCGCATGGGAGCTTTTCCCGGCCAATGACAATCTCCGGCTTGCTTTTGTCCCGCGCACCGATAAAGATAACGCCATCGTCGTACCCTTTTTTACCTTCTCTCGCGTCACCGTTTCGAAACGGGCTACGGAGATTCTTAGGCATGTTGCTTGGCCATTTCTTAGTAGCAGCAGCTTTGGCCGCGGCCCTCAACTTCGTAAGGTCAGCACCCTTCCCAAAGATCAACTCACAGCTAAACTTCTTTTCATCGCCTTCTTTGACAGCCGTTGCGACAAAAAGATTTGGGTAACTCAGCCTTGCCATTGGCGTTATAACTCGGCATGGATTTGGTTCATTACTCACAATCAGACTCCCATTAAAAAAGAAATAAAAACTATTTAAGTAAACTGTAGTGCTTGAATGCTGCAACATAGTATACGATCAAACAACACGTGCCGATCAAAATGGACACACCTACAGACTGCTTAACACTAAGAAACAGTAGTGCTGTTCCGAAGACTGGACTAGCAGTCAATAGCGATAATGTGAATGCCGCAACACAAGAGTCCAAAACAGTATCCTTCTCTCGCTTAGTTGGTTTATCACTCACAATCAGACTCCCATTCAACAGATTCGAACTCTTCGGCAGCAGTCTTTCGGACCACTGCCGTTCTCTTGTCTGTGATCGGTGCGACAACAACGCCGCGGTTTGGCCGTTCACAGAATGAATTTACTAACGGTTTGCCAACAACCTTTTCAAGTTGCGCCGGCGACAAGAGTACCTGTTTAACAAGCATCTTTTTTCCAAAACCTTTTTTCCTGCATGCACTGACTATGTTAGCCTCATCGACGAAGTAGCTTCGATTGCCAATCTTCTCGACCATCTTGTAGCCCTCGATCTCTCCACCCTCAGCCATGTAGTTGTGCGCCCATGCTTCGACAGCCCCTAAGTACTTTCGAATCACACTGGCTTTGTCCATTATCCCTTTGACCTGATCGATTAGGAACGGGTTATCGGTGACCGCTCCAAAGTCATCAATGGCCGTCCGTAATGCCAGTTGTGTTAGCTCGGGGCATTTGTAAGCACCGGGACAAAATTGGCAATGCGGACCTGATACTAACTTTTCGCTGACCAGCCCATATGATACTAGGCTTACTCTTTCCTCCAGGTCCGTAAGAAACTCACTGGTCAAAATTGTCTTTCGAACTACCTCGCCACCTTTTGACAGACAACGCGGCTGGACAATGACGGCTTCGGTATCTCGTATAGGCCCGTCGATGTATTGATTGTGCATCAATATTGCGTAGCAACCAAGTTGCTCGTTTTCATCGACGTCGACGTATACGCCAGCGCCATACTTAAAATCGATAATGACTGGCCGACCACGTTGCGGAAAGCAGCAATCCACTGTCCCACCAAATCCGTCTATCTTGGAATGGACTATGTTTTCTTCGGCCATTGGGTCAACACCAAACAACCTTGAATACTCAGCCACGACCTCCAAATATAAGGCAACGCAGTCAACCATTTCTTGAGTCACTGTGAAGCTAAACCCATCATGCTCGTAGGTTTGACCTAGCTCTACTTTTGGATGGCATCCAAGTAGCATGCAATTAGCGGCAAGAGTATGAGCAACATTTCCCTCAGCCGAATACTTCGAAGGCTTTGATTCTCCGTTGAATTCGATTGAAGGGTTGCATGTCAACCACCGCTTTGAACTTGATGGGCCTAGTTTCGAATGAATCATGATGCCATCCTAGAGTAAAGAAAGCATCGCCAACAACTCGGCGAGCTTTTCCGTTGGGCACTCCTTAAAATTCTTGGCCCCAACTTTCGTAAGGCATGCGAGTACCTTTTTGTTTCCATCTTCACTTTTCTTGACGACGGCCATAGCAGCCGTTCGAACGTCGTCGAGAGTAACGGGCTTTGCGGGCTCCTCGCCAAACAAGTCTAGCTCTGGCTCAGCGTCTTTTACTGTAACATCGATTGCCTTGTCCTTTTTTGCCCTAGCGGCATTCTTCGGGACAGCAGTTGAATCGGGTGCCTCAACAGTAACGTTTGTCACGGTTGAAGGGACTCCGATAATACTGGCAAACCAAGCCTTAACAGTTTCGGGGGCCTTCGACATTTCATTTACATCAATAGTGATCTGCATAACTTGAAAAACCTTTTCAATCTTGATTAACTACGTTGGCCTTTGCTACGCTGCAACTGGCTCTACTTCTAACATGACTGAGAACTTACCGCCTCCAGCCGATGACGCGGTAACGCGAGTAACGCGAACTAAGTCACCGACTTTAACGGCTGCTTTCTCAATCGCCTCTTCATTCGATGTCGCTTCTACTACTAGGTACTGCATCGTTTTCTTCTTTCTGTGGTAGGGCTTTCGGTGCCAACTCGGCACGCATGATCCTTATGCTTCGGTCGGCCTCGATTGCGAGCAAAACCTTGTTACCCGAAATTTTGGAGACAATAATTTTTATCAGCTCTCCATTCACGTAGACCAAAATAGCCTCGTTTGCTTTCCGCGTGAGTGTCAACATATCTTAGACCTTCCTTAGTTTTTCCCATTGTTGGTCGACCCACAACAGTACCGCGGATTTGCGGTGCCCTGACGTCGCGTAGAACGCGATCGCGTTCAACGCAACCTTGTTCCCCGCTTTCGCTTTGTTGACAAGCTCCCAACCTAGCTCGGGCACTTGGCATAGCCGGTAGAGTAGTTGATACTCTTTCCGCCATTCTTTTGACCTTGCGTCGGTTAGTCTCTTCTTAGTTTTGTTTTTGGTTTTCTTTTTTACCATTCTTTTCCTCCTTCCCTTTCGCCTGGTGTATCTTTACAAAGTTTACACGGATTGCAAGTGCCATTTCGTAAAATTCGTAAAAAAGTTTCGGGAGTCCCCGCCAAACGAAAACAGCCTGCAAAAATGCAGGCTGCTAGTCTATAGCCCTTCCGATTATCGGAACAGCCGGAACCTTCGGACTACTGGGCGCTGGACATTCACTTGGGTCCCCCGCGATGCGCCAGATGACCTACCTTCGTGCAATGCATCGTGAAGGGCCAACTTTTGCTCATGGCTCATCCCAGCAATTGATACGCCATGCTCGTATTGCAAATGGTAATCAATCGACCCTGGGTAGCTCCAATGCCCATAAGAGACAGCAGCCCTAGGCCATCGCGTTTGGCCGTAGGAAACGGAACTCAACGTGATTGCGAGTACCATTGGTAAAACGAACTTAAAAAGACTCTTCATCATTAACTCCAAATAGATTTCAAAAAACTTATGACTAAACTCCAGGGCAGTTCGCTGAATACCATTCTTGGAGAACAGCAATAAGCGTTGCTACCTGTTCACAGTCCGCTAGTTCCGGTGAGGATACTTGGAGTAATTTGGTTAGCTCTTGCATTTTTTCACTGGTTTTTGACTTTGGCTTGTTCATCCATTCGACTC
>CAZLSB010000061.1:0-1865 GCA_964561825.1 uncultured Xanthomonas sp. | reverse complement strand
TCATGTATTTGCATTCTGTTCGCTCCAGAGCCTTCATAAAATCAGCTCGGTTAGAATTTATCTCGGATCTATGCATTGCCATCAACGTATCACGCTCTAGCCGGTAGTCCGAGTGCATCTTCGGGGTAGCTATTGTCGTGTGATACCAAACCAAAGCTATGACTACACTCAGTGACCCGTATTGAGGGATAACCTCGATAAAGCTACCAGGGTCCCCTTGTGCAAATGCTATACCAAAAGCTGACATTACGAGCCCAATAGCCCCTAATAAAATCTCGGTAACATCCTTCATTGCTTACCTGCTTCGTTGTGCATAGTGACTGGGAATTAAGTAGCTGTCGTAATATCCTTACTTTGGCGACTGCTTTTTTTCTTTTTTGGTTCGACGGCTTCCAGCACTCGCTCTTGCGTCTTAAACCCTAGACCGCAACGATTGCATTTTCGACTACGCTCGATGAACCCATCTTCCAGGGTATCTATCTGCATAACCGTTTTCATAACGACTGATCTAGAGCATCGGTGACAATTTGGACACATGCAACCGGTAACAAAAACATCACTGACAGAAGACATAGACCACCGTATAAGCAAAAACCTACTGTATCCGTTTCATTGACTCGATTATCTCGGCCAAACGATCGCGAGTCGCAACCGCAACAGCATCCATTCCTCGCTCTCTCCAATACGCCCATTCATCCATAAGTCCTTTGACGTTATGAACGAACGTCGCGTCGTTTAGGACATGCTGTCCTCGGTGAATCCATCGCTCAACAGCACATGGATCAATTCCTACATCGTCTGGAGGTATAACGTGGATCATTCCCACGTCACAGGCCATACCTCCCACGCTGACGTTTCCGCCTGCCTCATCTTCTGTTTTCCCCATCTGTCCTAACCAATCTTTACTACTCATAATTTCACCTCAACAACCCAATCGTCACCGTAACACACTGGCCTGATTAGCTGTCGTGCATTTTCAGGCCAGTGGATCTAATTGGTTTCAACGTAAGAGGTAACCCCGTTACCGTCTGCGCATCGCTTGCAATTCAGGGTCCACTGGGGGGAACCACGATGATAGGATCAGCCGCAAGCGTTTTGAGTCTTGCCGTCTCACCGGCCAATTGTGCCAAAACTTCTGTCTTTTGTTCTGGAGTCAACGACTGTGATGTCAGTTTTGCAATCAATGCATCAATGCGGGTGGCAACGTTGGTTGTCTCTGCATCAAGTTCAGCGATTGCTGTTTTAAGATCGTCTACTAGTGCCATAAGTTTATTCCCTTGAGCTTTCAGCTCGGTTAGTTGGGTTTGAATGATCCCAAACATGGCTTGTACCTGCTCATCACTATGATGATGCACGTGCACTTCGCCTACTGTAACATCTACCTTAACGTCAAATTTCATTTCTTGGCCCTTCTTTCTTCCGCATCAGTTTCCTTTTGGCCCTTGGCGTGCTCGTCGTAAGCTTCTTTTGCAATTTCATAAGCCTCCTTATTGGACCCGCTTTTCCCTTTCAAGGAACTTCCGAAAAAACATCAAAACGATTTACTTGGGCTCAATAGCTGAGCTGATCGCTCGTATTGCTCCCTGGTATTGCTTCATGTCGACAGCCACACGAACTAGCTCGGGGTCAATGGCAACTAGGAATGAATTCCAGTCAACCAACAGTGACGCGCCTTTGCGTTGCTGCAACGCGCTCGCTCGGGCTTCCCTGGCAACTTGTTTGCACGCTTCGAGATCAATTAGGCCCTCCATCTCGTCGACTGCAACCGCGTAGGCCAACGAAAGCATTTTCGCCGTCGCAGGGTCATTCAATCTTTCGGATGCTTGCTTTGCAATCTGCGAAAGCGTTTCGAAATTACCTGGTGG
>CAZLSB010000060.1:3750-17616 GCA_964561825.1 uncultured Xanthomonas sp. | reverse complement strand
GCAGGGTCAGGAAGGCGCGGGGCCGGTGATCAAGGTCACCATCGGCGCCTTCCTGCTGGCGATTCCGGCTTACTTCTTGCTCGACAAGTCCTGGCAGAACGGCCTCGCGTCGAACTTTGCCGAAGGTTCGGCGATGTTCTGGCTGTTCGATTCGCTCGGCGTGCTCGGCATGTTGCTGGTGCTGCTGATGGTCGGCCTCTCTACCTACTTCATCATGAGTGGCGTGCGCAGCAAGGACACGGTGCAGATGCAGCGCTACATCGCGATGTTGATCCTGTTCGCCGCCAATATCCTGTTCTGGGCACTGTTCGAGCAGGCCGGTTCCTCGCTGAACTTCCTGGCGCGTGACTATGTGGACATGCCGACGATCTTTGGCTACCAGCTGCACTTCACGATTTTCCAGTCGGTAAACCCGGTGTTCATCATTTTGCTGGCCCCGGTGTTTGCGGCGTTGTGGCCGTGGCTGGACAAGAAAGAAATGAATCCATCGATCCCGCGCAAGTTCGCGCTCGGTCTAGCTGGCGCGGCGGTCGGCTTCTACGTGCTGGTGTTTGCGATCACCAATATGGCCACTGATGCCGGTCACATCAGTTGGACTTGGCTGACGCTGACTTACCTGATCCACACCATTGGCGAACTGTGTTTGTCACCGATCGGCTTGGCCATGGTCACCAAGCTCGCCGCGCCAAAGGAAACCGGCATGGCGATGGGCGGCTGGTTCCTGTCGATCGCAATGGCCAATTATGTCGCCGGACTGCTGGCTGCCGAGGCCGCCGGCGGTGGTGAGGAAGCCGGTTCGCTGCTGCAGTACGTTAGCGTGTTCGACAGCATGTTCTTCATCGGCATCATCATCGCTGCGGTTTTCTTCCTCGCCGCGCCGTTGATCAACAAGCTGATGCATGGCGTGAAATAGGGGCGGCAATGCGGGTTGCTGGTTGTTAGTCGTAAGTTGCTGGTTGTGAGTTGCTGGTTGTTGGCAACAGCAACCAGCAGGTATCTAACAACTAGCGACCAGCAACCAGCAACCAGCAACCGCAATCTTAGTTGCGCCGAGGCCCACCGATGAACGCCCATTCGCAAAACTTCATCCCACCTCCGCCGGGCGAATTTCTTGGCCATCCGCGTCCCTTGTGGATGCTGTTTGGCGCGGAGTTTTGGGAGCGCTTTTCGTACTACGGGATGCGCGCGCTGTTGGCCGTGTATGTGGCGACCACCTTCTTTGGTTTGCTTCCGGAAGGGGAAGCCAAAGCGCAGGCGAGTCTCACCTATGGGGCCTATACGGCACTGATTTATGCGACCGGGCTGTTCGGCGGGTTGATAGCAGACCGCTATCTGGGATACCGGCCGTCGATCCTGCTCGGCGGCGCGCTGATGGCGCTCGGTCTGTTTTTGTTACTGATCCCCGAACTGCACTGGTTCCTGATTGGTTTGTCAGTGATCGTCGTCGGTAACGGCCTGTTTAAGCCAAATATTTCTGCGATGGTCGGGCAGTTGTATGCCCCAGATGACGCGCGCCGCGACTCGGGTTTCACCATTTTCTACATGGGTATCAACGCGGGCGCGATGATCGCGCCGCTGATCTGCGGCTCCCTAATCGGCAAGTACTTCGGCTTGAAGTGGGGTTTTTGCGCTGCCGGCCTAGGCATGATCCTCGGCTTGGTGGTGTTTCAGTGGCTGACCGGCTGGCTTGGCCATATCGGCGCCGCATTGCAACCCGCTGAGGGCTTGAATCGTTTGTTGAAAGTTGCGCTCGGCTGCGTCGCCGCAGTGCCGCTGGTCTATTTGATGCTGAGCCAGGCCAAGATGGTCAGCTTCGTCCTGATGGGGCTATTTGTGCTTTTGTCGATGTATTTCATTGGCAGCGGCGTGAAGAGTGGCGATCGCGTGCAGCTTGATCGCTACATTGCGATGTTGTTGTTATTCCTCGCCAAAATCGTTTTCTGGGGCATGTTCGAGCAGGCCGGATCTTCGCTGAACTTCTTTGCCAAAGATCACGTCAACGCGCCGTTTGACTATTCGGCGTTCCAATCCTTCAACCCACTTTTCATCTTGCTGCTGGGACCCTTGTTCGCCTGGGCTTGGCCGCGCTTGGAAGCGCGCGGAATGAATCCATCGATCCCGCGTAAGTTTGCGCTGGCGCTGATGCTGGTCGCGCTTGGATTCACCGTACTGGTTTGGACCATCGGCAACTTGCAGGGCTCCGACGGCAAACTGCCGTGGCAGATGCTGGCACTGGCCTACCTGATCAACACCATGGGCGAACTCTGTTTGTCGCCGATCGGCCTATCCATGGTCACCAAACTAGCCGCGCCCAAAGACGTGGGCATGGCGATGGGCGCCTGGTTCATGTGCACGGCAATCGGCAATTCCACGGCAGGTCACGTGGCCGCCGTGGCGGTTAGCGGCACCGGCAGTGCGGGACTTGATCTATATGCATCAACCTACACGTTGATCGCCTATGCCGGCTTTGGCCTTGGCGCTGTACTGCTGTTCGGCGCGCCATTGGTCAACCGTTTAATGCATGGCGTCAAGTAACGCGGGAAGGTGGTTGGTGGACGATGTGGCGGTGTGGACCAGCAACTACCTACGAGCAAGCAACAACCAACAACCAACGCCGTTACCCTTGGCGCATCCCTAGATCACTGCCGGTCAGCAACATGCCAACGCCGGCGGTGCTCAGTTTGTCCAGAATGTGTTCCAACATGACGCGTTCGTCGGCGGTCAAAACAGACTGCAATCGTGCCTCGCAAGCGAGCGCGAGCGGCGCGATCTGCTGGTACACCTCGCGGCCCACGGCGCTCAGATTCAACACGGAGCGACGTCGATCGCCGCGATCCATAGTGCGATCGAGGCGCCCCGCCGCAATCAACTCGGCAACGGCCCGACTGACCGCAACCTTGTCCATTTTTGTGCGCTCTGCGACCTCCACAGCGGACAAGTTTGGATAGCGCCCCAACACTGCTAAGACTCGCCATTGAGTCACGCTAAGCTCAAAACGCTCGCCATACATGGCGGCTAGGGCTGCACTGATGGTGTTGGACAACACCGACAAGCGATAGGGCAAAAAGCGTTCAAGGTCGAGCGAATCAATGTGGAGCGCTTCGTCCGTCATCTCACACACCTCAGTTGACCGCTTTCGAGTGCCGTAGCTCGATGATCCTAGCAGCCTCAGTTGAGCGCTTCTCATCGCCCAGTAGAAACATGATCCTAGCTTTTCAGCCGATTGACTCGTTCACCCATTGGGTCAGTACGCTACGGGGCAGATTGCACGTAGCCCATTTTGACCAGCAAACAACGCTGTTCAAGCTCACGAATCTTGCATCGTTTGTTTCAAATGAAACTATACTACTGGCTCCGCGCTGGCAACCGCAGCGCTGCACCGATGCTTCGAGGACGCTATGACCGCACAACCGCAAGCTGCTGTTACGCCTACTGGTATGCCGAATCCACTGGGTATTCATGGTTTCGAGTTTGTTGAGTTTGCTGCACCTGATGCCTCGTCTTTGCATAGCCTTTTCCGATCCATGGGATTTACCGCGGTGGCGCGACACAGCACGCGCGCGATTACTTTGTATCGGCAAGGTGGGGTCAACTTCTTGATCAATGAACAGCCGAGCTCTTTTGCCGCCGAATTCGCAGCCATACACGGCCCTTGCGCCTGTGGTTTTGCGATCCGAGTCCGTGACGGCGTAGAGGTACTGGCCGAGGTGGTCGCCCGCGGCGCGCAAGCCATTGAGCGCCACGACGATGGCCGCGTAGTCGACGCGCCGGTCATCAAGGGCATTGGCGATTGCATGTTGTACCTAGTCACCGATGGCACCGATCCGTATGCGATGGATTATGTGTATTTCGAAGGCGTTGATCGCGAGCCTGAAGGTTTTGGTTTGACATTTATCGACCACCTGACGCACAACCTGTATTTCGGCAATATGGAGCGTTGGGCAAATTATTACGAACGTTTATTTGGATTTCGTGAAATTCGTTACTTCGACATCAAAGGCGCCAAGACCAGCTTGGTGTCCAAGGCAATGACCGCGCCGGACGGCGTCGTGCGTATCCCGCTAAATGAGTCGAGCGATCCAAAATCGCAAATCAACGAATACCTCGACCAGTATCACGGCGAAGGCATTCAGCATATTGCCTGTTTTACCGATAGCATTTACGACACCGTTGAAGCAATGCGTGCCGCGGGCGTGACTTTCTTGCATACGCCAGACGCCTACTTTGATGTCATCGATCAACGGGTACCCAATCACGGCGAAGATCTTGCCCGCATGATGAAGAATCGCATTTTGATTGATGCCGACGTCGAAACTAAACAGAAGAAATTGCTACAAATTTTCACCGAAACCAATATCGGACCGATCTTCTTCGAAATCATTCAACGCAAGGGCAATGAAGGTTTTGGCGAGGGTAACTTCAAAGCCTTGTTCGAATCGATAGAACAAGATCAGATCCGCCGCGGCGTGCTGTAAGGAAATCAAACTATGTCAAAGCGATGGATTGGCGTATCTAAAATCGAGGGCAGATCCTCGCGGCAAGCACATTGCGATCTTCCGGAGGGCACTTACGAGCGCGAGATGGGCAAGGAGGGCTTTTTCGGGCCCGCTTGTCATATGTACCATACCCATCCGCCCACTGCCTGGAGCAGCTTTGAGGGCCCGCTCAAGCCGCGCGCCTTTGATACCAATACCTTCCAAAGCCATGGCAGCAGCCCCTGGCAAGCGTATGAGTTGCTGCACAATGCGCATGTGCGGATGCGTACTTGGCGTTGCAGCCAGTCGATGGACCATTTAGTGCGTAATGCCGATGGTGACGAACTGCTTTTCGTGCATAACGGCGCCGGGCATTTGTTTTGCGACTACGGCCATTTGGCGATCCAAGCGGGTGACTACATTGTTCTACCGCGCTCCACCTCCTGGCGACTGGAAGTGACTAGTCCACTGGATTTGTTGCTCATTGAAGCAAGCAATTCCAGCTACATGTTGCCCGACAAGGGCTTGGTCGGACCGCACGCAATTTTTGATGCGGCGATGCTGGATTCCCCGCAAATCGACGACCTGTTCAAGCAGCAAAGCGCTGGCCAATGGCGGGTGCTGGTGAAACGTCGCAACGCCCTGACCACCATCACTTTTCCGTTTAATCCTCTGGATGCAGTCGGCTGGCACGGTGATTTGTTTCCGGTGCGGATTAACGTCAAAGACATCCGGCCTCTGATGAGTCACCGCTACCATTTGCCACCCAGCGCACACACCACCTTTGTCGCCAATCGATTTGTGGTGTGCACCTTCGTGCCCAGGCCTTTCGAGACTGACCCTGGCGCGATGAAGATCCCGTTCTTTCACAATAATGACGATTATGAAGAAGTGATCTTCTATCACCGCGGCGAGTTCTTCAGTCGCGACAACATTCATCCTGGGATGATCACCCTACACCCGTGTGGTTTCACCCACGGCCCGCACCCAAAAGCCCTGACGCGTATGTTTAAGCAGCCTAAAGATGCCACCGACGAGTACGCGGTGATGATTGATGCGCGCGACGAGCTTTTGGTCAGCGATGCGGCTGAAAGTGTCGAGTGGACGGGCTACGTCAATTCCTGGCGCGCTTCGAGCTAACCAGGATGCGCGTTTTCCGGTTTTGGACGCGCTACGCCACCACCTTGCGTGCGGGCGACGTCGAGCAGAAGGTCGTCTGCTATGGCGGATCAGATGTGTCGGAGGCGGATGCCAAGCTGGACGCCGAGCGACGGCTGGATACCGTACGCGCGCGACTGCGCTCGCAGCCGGATCCCACTGGCGTTTATGAAGCGGATATACGCGAGGAAATTCTGCAACGTATCGACGACTCGAATGTGGTTACCCGCAATCGATATGGCGCCGAAGTGCTTAACCCTAGAAACCTCAGTTGACCGCTTCCCATCACCCATAACGCCATGATTTTTTTGACTTTCAGCACTTTGATCAGTTAACCTATTCGGTGACTCCGCTACGGGGCAGATTGCACGGTTCTGGCGGCGCATGGCTGCGTTGCAACTCGTTGGAATAGAATAACTATTCCGCCTCATTGCGCCTTGCCCTGCACCCCCATAACCGCACACTCTACCCCGTCCAACTGAGGTTTCTAGGTTAACTCGGTCGATCATTTGATCGTTGATATTGATTCACCGCGTTACCGCTTTTGGGAAGTTTGGTATGGCTTGCACAGTCTGGCAAAAAGAAAAACGCGAATTGTTTCTGATTTAAAAAAGCGCATGGCGCATGCAGACTTGCGCGGATTGGGAATGCGCGTGTACGAGACGCACAAAGGCATTCGGGCCATCGTTACCGGGCGGCTGTTTGATCCACGCGCCGTGTCTACCACAAAGCTGATGCGCAGCCTCAATGCGGACGATTTGTACAGCGTTTTATGCCGCAAGCAAGGCTGTTATCGAGCAAGGCTGACGCCCAAGCCATACCGAATGAAACTACGCGCTCACCGCGTCATGTACCCACGCGATGACACCCAAGAAAGCGCCTTTCAGGCATGGCTACCTGGCTACCATACAGCCAGTCAAAGCTTTGACAGTTGCCACCTGCTTTGCACATTGGGTGTGTCGGCCAGCAGCCCGATCATCGACTACCACGATAAACGCTGTGGCGCTTTGGATGTTTTGCCGCTCGCCTAAAAAAATAGCTAGCCCCGCAGGCGGCGGTCAGCGGATCGCGCTGACAAAAGACTTCGGGTTAATGGGCTTGCCGTCCAAATGCACTTCAAAGTGCAAATGCGAGCCGGTTGCGCGGCCAGTGGCGCCCATTTTTGCGATCAATTGTCCGCCCGTAACGACATCCCCGGTCTCGACCAGATTCTTGTCGTTGTGTGCATAACGCGTCACATAACCATTGCCGTGATCGATATCGATCATGTTGCCGAAGGCCGGATGTCGGCCGGCAAACGCTACGACGCCACTGGCGACGGTGAGTATATCGGCGCCTTTGTTGCCATCGAAGTCGACGCCCGCATGGAAGGCGCGCGAACCATTAAACGGATCAATACGCGTTCCAAAATTGGATGCCATGAAACCAGAGCGCACCGGCATCCCACTGGGCATAAATTCGGCTTCTAAATCGCGGTCTAACAACAGCGTTTCGAGCACGCCAAGTTGATCGGCCTGGATGGAAAACTGACCGCGTAAACGCTCTAAAGCGGTCGAAAATTCTGGAGCGAGGTAGCTGTTCGCCACGCTGTCTGGGCTGCTCGGGCCACCTACACTTGGCGTTTCGGCGAAATTGAACTCGCCATCGTCCAGCTTGCCCATGCGGGTCAATCGCAGGCCCAGGGCGTTCAGGCGCGCGGCTTGTGCCTGCAAATCGCCCAGTTGCATCGCAAGTGCATCCAAATCACGTTTGGCACCGGCTTCGGTTTCGTCCAACTGTGCCTTTTGCGCCAACAACTGCTCGCGCAGGATTTGCAAGTCGTTAGCACTGAGATCCTCAGTGCTGCCTCCCAGACCGCGACCGGCGACAAAACCGATGCCGATAATCGTGGTCAGCACAAGCGCAGCGGCGCTTGAACATAGCCAGCGAGCGCGTTTGCTGTGCAAATTGAACGAACGTGAACCAGTACGGGGACTACCAATGAGTATGATGTTCATTATCCATGGACTCTCATGAGGACTGAACTTCAGTCCTTCGCTTCGCCGGTGCGCCTGAACGAGAATCGCGATGCCCCGCTATCTTGCCCTTGGTGAAACACTCCAGGATCTTCCCAGCCTCGCCGCGCTCGTTACCGAGGCTCGGCGTATCGGGGCGCTGGATCAGCGCCTGCGCGCTGTGCTGCCGCCTCGACTGGCTGCCGAGTGCCGCCTCGCGAACTGCCGCGACGGTCACTTGGTTTTCCTGGCGCGTACGCCCGATTGGGCGTCCAAACTGCGCCTTTCGAGCCGACAACTCCTCGACGAAGCCAAGCTGGCCCTCGCTGTTGACGAGTTACGACTCACCGTGAAGGTCGCCCGCCCCGACGCAAATTCCCCGTTTGCGTAAAGTTGCGCGACCCGCGTTCAATATGGCACTCAACTAGCTACCACCTTGAACTAAGAGCTCGTTTGTCAATAACCTGGACTTTTTGCTCGCCGGCTTGGACGCGCTGCTTCGTTGCGACTCGCTTGTGTGGCTCGCCACACCGCGCTCATCGCGCCTCGCATCCCAATCCGACGGTCAACAGTCCTGGTTATTTTCTCACGAGCCCTAACCGACTTAACGCCGGTCTGCTTGCGGCCTGATGGCCATATCGGCTTCCTGCCGATGAACATTTTTTATTGTGTGTTGCGCGACTGAAATTTAAAACAACGTAGTGCTTTACGACTGTCTCAGCGTTTCTGTGCCGGTTGTCAACTCAGGTTTCAAATTGCCTGAGCCGGATGAGCATAAGAAATAGGTACTTCCTCTGGGCGGTCGAATATGACTTCTTCCCAGGCGCTTTGGTCGGCCATGAGGGCACGCAAAAGCTTATTGTTGAGGAAATGACCCGACTTATGGCCATAAAATGCGCCGATTAAACTGCGGCCTAACAGGTACAAATCGCCAATAGCGTCGAGGATTTTATGTTTGACAAACTCATCCTCGTACCGCAGGCCATCTTCGTTTAATACTCGGTAGTCATCCAGAACGATGGCGTTGTCCATCGAACCACCGAGCACCAAATTGCGCTCCCGGAGCATTTCCAGATCGCGCATGAAGCCGAAAGTGCGGGCACGACTCACTTCTTTGACAAATGAAGTGGTCGAAAAATCGATTTCTGCTTTACAGCTCTTGTTGCTAAAAGCCGGGTGATCAAACTCGATTGAAAAGCCGACTTTAAATCCATCAAAGGGCTCAAACCTTGCCCATTTGTCGCCATCTCGAACCACGATGGGTTTACGGATGCGAATAAATCGTTTGTGGGCGTTTTGTTCTTCAATGCCTGCAGATTGCAGCAAGAACACAAAAGGGCCAGCGCTGCCATCCATGATCGGCACTTCGGATGCCGACAAATCGACGTAGGCATTGTCGATGCCTAAACCGGCGAATGCGGACAGCAGGTGTTCGATGGTGGCGACGCGAACGCCGTCTTTGACCAGCGCAGTAGACAGGCTGGTGTCGCCGACATTTTCGGCGCGGGCATGCAGGCAAACAGGTTCAGCAAGGTCTACTCGGCGAAATACAATGCCGGTGTTGACGGCCGCCGGCCGCAACGTCATGTAAACCTTCTGACCAGAGTGAATGCCTACGCCAGTTGCACGGATGACGTTTTTCAACGTGCGCTGACGAATCATCGTTGGTGGTCTCGGCTGCGGTCGGGCAATACGTTGGTGAATCGTAGCACACGACTTTGCCCACGCAAAGACGCCCGTAGCGTCCCACGCAACATGTGTTGCGTTGCAACCACACTATTTGAACTGAATTAGCACACGCAACACTGTGCGCTAGCCCGCACAGCAGGATGATTGCTGAGGCTGTGGCCTTGGGAAGGTCAACGCAATACGCTGCCGCCAGGGGTCATCCTTGCCCCTGGCGGCACTGGCTGTTCCGACACACGCGCACCCGGAAAAGGTGCGCGGGAGATCGCTTCAGTCGGCTTGGCGCCGCAGGAACGCCGGAATATCCAAGTAGTCATACTCGGTTTCTGGTGTTGCCTGTGTTGCCGTCGCGGCGCCGTTTGCGCCAAAGCGCCGTGGCTGCTGCGGGCGTTGCGTTAGCTGCGGCTGCGGGACCGCCGCAGGTTCGGCATCCAATGGCCGAACTACGCGGATGTTGCTGCGCATTGGTGCGCCAGCAAACGCGTCCACCGGCGTTCGTTGCGCTTGCCGATTGAGGCCCGTTGCGACCACCGTGACCCGGATTTCGTCTTCGAGATCCATATCGAGTACGGTGCCGATCTTGATGTTGGCATCGTCAGCGGCGAACTCAGCCACCGTCTGACCCACTTCGTTGTACTCGCGCATGGTCAGATTGGGGCCGGAGGTAATATTCACCAGAATGCCGCAGGCGCCCTTCAGGTTGATGTCTTCGAGCAACGGGTTGCCGATCGCAGCCTCTGTAGCGGCCACTGCGCGATCGTCGCCACGTGCCCGACCGGTGCCCATCATGGCCAAGCCCATTTCGCTCATGACGGTGCGCACATCGGCGAAATCGACGTTGATCAAACCCGGCCTGGTGATCAGATCGGCGATGCCCTGTACGGCGCCGAGCAATACATCGTTGGCTTCGCGGAAGGCATTCAACAGCGAAACTTCGCGACCCAACACGGTCAGCAGTTTTTCATTTGGAATGGTGATCAGCGAATCGACATGTTGGGCCAATTCTTCGATGCCTTTCATGGCGACCTGCATACGGCGCTTGCCCTCGAAAGGGAAGGGTTTGGTCACCACGGCGACCGTCAGGATATTGAGATCCTTGGCGATCTGCGCAATGACCGGTGCCGCGCCGGTGCCGGTACCGCCGCCCATGCCGGCGGTGATGAACACCATATCGGCGCCACGCAGTGCTTCACTGATGCGCTCGCGATCTTCAATCGCGGCCTGCCGCCCCACTTCAGGATTGGCGCCAGCGCCCAGGCCCTTGGTGACATTCGTGCCGAGCTGCAACAAGGTAATGCCCTCGGCGCGGCGCAGCGCCTGAGCGTCGGTATTGGCGCAGATAAACTCGACGCCTTCAATGCTGCCGCCCAGCATGTGTGCGATAGCATTACCGCCGCCCCCACCAACCCCGATGACTTTGATAACCGCATTGGGTGTCGCACTTTCCATTAGTTGAAACATGATCAGAACCTCGTAAGTAGTGCCAGCCAGTTGACCCCTTACCGTTCGGCGCAATCCTTGCGCACCCCGGTCTCCCCCGACGAATCACCCCTGAATTCGTCGCCTCATCTCGACCTGCGGCGCTCCTCAGTAGCAAGCGCAGGCCGTACACATCAAAATTCGCCGCCTACAAAGTGTTTAATGCGTGCCCACAGACTGCGTGCGCCGCTGATTGGCCGGGCGCTGGGCCGCGGTTTGGTTTGCGAGCCATAAATCAGCAGGCCTACGCCCGCCGAATGGATTGGATTGCCGACAATGTCACTCAGCCCGCTGACATGCTGCGGCAGCCCCAAGCGCACTGGCATATGGAAAATCTCTTCGGCCAGCTCAACCGCGCCGTCCATCCGCGAAGCACCGCCCGTTAACACGATGCCGGCGGCGATCAAATCCTCGTAGCCGCTGCGCCGCAGTTCGGCTTGCGCCAGTGAGAACAACTCTTCGTAGCGTGGTTGCACCACTTCGGCCAAGGTTTGGCGAGCCAGCCGCCGCGGCGGTCGATCGCCAACGCTAGGCACTTGGATGCTCTCTTCGGCCGTGGCCAGATGCGCCAGCGCACAAGCGTATTTGAGCTTGATCTCTTCGGCGTGCTGGGTGGGCGTGCGCAAGGCCACTGCGATGTCATTGGTGACTTGGTCACCGGCGATCGGTAACACCGAGGTGTGGCGAATCGCGCCTTGGGCAAAAATCACGATGTCGGTCGTTCCGGCACCGATATCGATCAGCGCCACGCCGAGTTCGCGCTCGTCGTCGGTGAGTACCGCATGGCTCGCGGCCAGCGGCTGCAGGATCAGATCGTCCACTTCCAATCCGCAGCGCGCAATGCACTTGGTGATGTTCTGCGCAGCACTTGCGGCAGCCGTCACCAGATGCACGCGCACCTCCAGCCGTACGCCACTCATGCCAATCGGATAACGAACACCCTCTTGCTCATCGATTACGTATTCCTGCGGCAGCACGTGCAGAATTCTTTGGTCGGCGGGAATCGGCATTGCACGCGCCGCATCCAATACGCGATCGACGTCGTAGTCGGTCACTTCTTTGTCGCGGATGGCGACGATCCCGTGGGAATTCAGACTCTTAACATGGCTGCCACTGATTCCCGCGTATACCGAGCGAATCTCGCAGCCACTCATTTGCTCGGCTTCTTCTACAGCGCGCTGAATGGATTGCACGGTCGACTCGATGTCGACGACCACACCTCGTTTGATACCGCGGCTGGGCTGGCTGCCCATGCCGATGATTTCGACGGCCTCACCCGGCGCGTATTCGCCCACCATCGCCACCACTTTAGAGGTGCCGATATCGAGGCCGACGATCAAGGTTTTGTCGGATTTGCGACTCATGGCTTTAGCTGTCATTGCTCGGATCGGAGGGAATGGAACTTTGCGGCTCGGCATAACGCACCGCGTAGCCATGGGTGTAACGCAGATCAACCTGGGCAATCGGACGAGGGTCGAGTGCCGCCAAACGCGGCAAACTGGCGATAAAGCGCCCCCAGCGTGGCAGTTGCGCGCGACTTCCGAGGCGCACCGTCAAGCCATCGTCTAATTCCAACTCCAAAGCGCCACGCGGGTTCATTCGCATCACCGTCACGCGACGCCCGAGACCTTCCACATCGCGTTGTGCCTGCCGGTAGTAGTCAGCCAACTGCGGCATTTGCGCAGGCTCGGCATCAAACAGCGGCAAACCGCGGGTATCGCCGGCGCCACGGGCGGGAAACACGTTCCCGGCTACGTCGACCAAACGATCGTTGCCCAGGCGCCCCAGCACCTGTCGTTCACGAACCTGCACTTCCAAGGTGTCAGGCCACACTTTGCGGACTTCCGCCTCCGCCACCCACGGCAGTGCCAGCGTTGCGGCGCGCACTTGGGCTAGGTCAACCATGAAAAACCCCATCGCTGCAGGAGCCCCCACCGCAGCGCGGATTTGTTCGGCGCTAACGTGGTCAAAAGGGCCGCTAACATCCACCCAGCGGAACGGCAACAAAGTGCCGCCATTGCGCGCCATGAAAGCACCCGCAACCAACAAGCCCACCGCGATAACGGCGAGCAGCGCCGAAGCGCTAGTGACCCAGGTGCGCCGGTGCACACTCATGCCGGCGTCCTGGTCAGACTGGTTTCTAGAATCTGCCAGCACAGGTTCTCAAAGCTGATCCCGGCCTGCGCTGCCGCTTTCGGCACTAGGCTGTGGCTGGTCATGCCCGGCGTGGTATTGACCTCCAACAAGTAAAACCCACCGTTGCGGTCGAGCATGATGTCGATGCGTCCCCAGCCACTGGCACCCACCGCGTGAAACGCCCGTTCACTGATCTGGCGCAGGGCGGTCTCCGCCGGCTCAGGTAGACCAGGGCATAAATACTGCGTGTCATCGGCGACATATTTGGCGTGATAGTCGTAAAACTCGCCGGACGGCACGATGCGAATGCTGGGCAAGGCCCGACCATCCAAAATACTCACCGTTAGTTCGGGGCCAACGATCATGCTTTCGACCAACAATTCACCGTCATAGCGGGCCGCCAACTCCACCGCTGCGTCAATGTCACGCTCGTGCAAGACCCGCGTCACACCCACGCTGGAGCCTTCGCGAGAGGGTTTGACGATCGCCGGCAGGCCCACCATCGCCAACGCCGCGCTGACATCGGCGCCGCGCTTAAGTACGGCAAATTGGGGTGTGGGGATCGACAAAGCCTGCCAAACGCGTTTGGTACGCACTTTGTCCATCGATAGCGCTGAGCCGAGCACGCCAGAGCCGGTATAGGGCACGCCAAGCGCTTCGAGAGCGCCCTGCAGCACGCCGTCTTCACCACCGCGGCCATGCAGAATGTTGAATACCCGATCACAAGCGCCGCTATGGATGTGCGCCAGCAGTGCTGGAATCCCATCGATGGCACAGGCATCCACGTCACGCGCGCGCAGGGCCGCCAACACATTGGCGCCGCTATTGAGCGACACCTCACGCTCCGAACTGCTGCCGCCCATGACCACCGCGACGCGACCAAAGTTGGCTGGATTACTTTCGCGCATCATGAGTGCACCTCTGACGGCTTAGCTGGC
>CAZLSB010000060.1:0-3650 GCA_964561825.1 uncultured Xanthomonas sp. | reverse complement strand
GATGTCACTGACCTGTCCATGGCTCATGGGTACGCTCCGCTGCGCAAGTGACCGCGCGTTTCCAGCTCGTGCGCGGCAGCGCCGATATCGCCCGCACCTTGCAGTAACAACAGATCGCCATCACGCAGCAAATCAGGCAACACCGTGACCAGTTCGCGTGGATGCGCAATGAACACCGGGTTGATACGACCGCGCGCGCGCACGGCGCGCGCCAGCGCACGGCCGTCAGCGCCGGCGATCGGCGCTTCACCGGCGGAATACACCTCGCTCAGCACAACGACATCGGCGAGGCTGAGCACCTCAGCGAAGTCATCGAGCAAATCGCGGGTGCGGGTATAGCGATGCGGCTGAAAGGCCAGTACCAATCGACGCTGCGGCCAACCGCCACGCGCGGCTTCAATGACCGCGCGCAGTTCGCGCGGATGGTGGCCATAGTCGTCCACAAACATCACGCTGCCCTGGCTAAGGCTTAAGTCTGGATGGATCGCAAAACGCCGACCCACGCCGGCAAAGCGCGCCAATCCATCGACAATCGTGTCGGGCGCAATGCCAATCTCCAGCGCAATGGCGGCTGCGGCACAGGCATTTTGCACATTGTGCCGGCCGGGCAGATGCAATAGCGCGCTGCGCGGTGCTTCATCCGGCAGATGCAGCATGAAACTCATTTGACTACCGTTCTGCTGCACATCGCTGGCACGCACATCGGCATCCGCGGCAAAACCATAGGTGCGCGCGGCGCGTGGGCTGCGCGCTGCCAGCGCACGCGTTTCCACATCATCAGCGCACAGCACCGCGAGCCCATAAAACGGCATGCGATGCAAAAACTCGTCAAAGGCCTCACACAGACGTCCGAAGCTGCCACCGAAATTCTCTAGGTGGTCCGCATCAATATTGGTCACCACCGCCATGACCGGTTGCAACAGCAGAAACGAGCCATCACTCTCGTCCGCCTCGGCAACCAGATACTCACCGGCGCCCAGACGCGCGTGGGTACCCGCGCTGTTCAGCCGTCCGCCAATCACAAAGGTCGGGTCTAACCCGCCCTCCGCCAGCACACTGGCTATCAGGCTGGTCGTGGTGGTTTTACCGTGCGTGCCGGCCACCGCAATACCGCGCCGAAAGCGCATCAATTCGCCCAACATTTCAGCCCGTGGCACCACCGGCAGGCGGCGCTGCCGAGCGGCCTGCAATTCGACATTGGCGGGACTGATCGCGCTCGACACGACGACCACATCGACTTGCGCGACGTGTGCGGCCTGATGTCCCAACTGGATCACAATACCCAGCTGTGCCAAGCGCTGGGTGACGGCGCTGCTGGCTTGATCGGAACCGCTCACCGCATAACCCAGGTTATGCATGACCTCGGCGATGCCGCTCATGCCGGAGCCACCGATGCCAATAAAGTGCACGCGTTTAAAGGCGCGCATCAAATCACCACCGGGACGAAAACGTGCCGAGATGCTCATCGGCTCACACCCATGCAGGCGTCGGCGACCCGTTCGGCGGCATCGGTGCGGGCCAGATTGCGCGCGTTCTGCGCCATCGCCAGCAGTCGCTCGCGGTCATGTCCTAGCGCCTGCAAACGCGACACCAGCAATTCGGGCGTCAGCTGCGCCTCTGGCAACAGTTCAGCGGCATCGGCCTCGGTAAGCCAGCGCGCATTGGCGGTTTGGTGATCGTCCACCGCGTGCGGGTACGGCACCAGCACAGCCGCCACGCCGGCCGCGGTAATTTCGGCCAGCGTCAGCGCTCCGGCGCGACAAATGACCAAATCGGCCCAAGCATACGCTGCCGCCATATCGTCGATAAACGGCACCACCCGACCACTAACCCCCGCGCGCCGATAATCGAGCAGCGCTTCATCAATCAATTTATTCCCACATTGGTGCCAAACCTGCGGTCGTTGCGCTTGCGGCAGCAAGGCCAGCGCTTGTGGCAGCACGCGATTGAGCGCCAGTGCGCCCTGGCTGCCACCCAGCACTAGGACATTGAAGCCCAGCCGACCAGCAAAGCGTTCGGCTGGGGCCGGCAGCGCCGCAATGGCCGCGCGCACCGGGTTACCTACCCAAGTGCCATGCGGCGCGAACGCATCTGGAAAACCGGTGAATAAGTGCTGCGCCAAGCGCGACAACACGCGATTAGTCAGTCCGGGAATGCGGTTTTGTTCATGCACCAGCAGCGGAAGACGCAACCAAAACGCCGCCAAGCCGCCCGGTCCGGCTGCATAACCACCCAAACTCAGCACGCTGCGCGGTCGCACGCGTTTGAGCACGCGGCGCGCTTGCAAAAAAGCTCGCGCCAGTTCGAAGGGCATGCGCAACTTGCGCTGCCAGCCCTTGCCACGCACCCCGCGCACGCGAATCGCCTCAAACGGAATGTTGTGGCGCGGCACTAAACTTTGTTCCATGCCGCCTTCCGCACCCAGCCACACCACCGGCACGTTGCGCTGCTGCAATGCAGCCGCAACCGCAAGTCCGGGAAACACGTGTCCACCGGTGCCACCCGCCATGATCAATACCGGCGCGCTCATCGGGTCACTCCAGCAACTGGGCCATCTGGGCCGACGGGTGGCTCACGTAAACAGGCGCTGACCTTGAGCAACAGCCCCACCGCAACACAACTCATGATCACGCTGGAACCGCCAGAACTGATCAGCGGCAGCGTCAGTCCTTTGGTTGGCAAGGCGCCAATGTTGACGCCGATACTGATGGCGGCCTGCAGTGAAAACCACAACGCAATGCCATAAGCCAAATAGGCCTCAAACGCGCGCCCCTGCCGTAAACCCTCGATTCCTAGTTGAAATGCGCGGCCAGTAAAGGCGGCAAACAACGCAATGATGATCAAAATGCCGACAAAACCAAACTCTTCGGCAATCACCGCAAGAATGAAATCGGTATGTGCTTCGGGTAGATAAAACAGCTTTTGCACGCTTTGCCCAAGGCCCACGCCAAACCATTCACCACGGCCAACCGCAATGAGTGCTTGAGTCAATTGAAAGCCGCCATCCCAAGGATCTGCCCACGGATCCATAAATGTGAACAAGCGGCGCATGCGGTACGGTTCGGCCATCGCGGCGGCGACTACCACGGGCACGATTAAGATCAAAATGCCGAACAAATGGCGTGCCGAGCCACCCGCCAGCCAGACCATGCCGCCCGCAATCGCCAGCAACAGCAAGGCACCACCAAAATCCGGCTGCACCAACAACAGTCCGATGAGCGCACCGGCGACCACCAGCGGTTTGGCCACGCCGATCAAACTGCGTTGCAGCGTTTCTTGATGGCGAACGAAATACCCAGCGAGATAAATGATCAGAAATACCTTAACCGCTTCAACCACCTGAAAATTAGAAATGCCGAGGCGAATCCAGCGCCGTGCGCCTTTGACTTCCACCCCCAATTCGGGAATGAACACCAGCAACAGCAAAATGAAGGCGCCGAGAATCATGATTTGCGAATACTGTTTGAGCCAATCGAGATCCGTGCGGTAAGCCAACCACGCCAACGCGCTGCCGAGGCTCAAAAACAGCACGTGGCGGATCAGGAAGTAAAACGGCCCCACATTCAGCTCTTCAGCAATCGCGATCGAACTAGACGCGACCATGACCAGACCGATCGCCGCCAGCGTCACGGCACTGATGGATATCCACG
>CAZLSB010000059.1:2066-17625 GCA_964561825.1 uncultured Xanthomonas sp. | reverse complement strand
CTTACGGTTTATTCGGGCTGCGTCATGGCTGGCAAGTTGTTCATTAAAACCCACGGTTGCCAAATGAACGTGTACGACTCGTCGAAGATGGCGGACGTACTCGCGGCCAGCGATGGCATGACGCTGACCGAGGACGAAAGCGAAGCGGATGTCATCCTGGTCAACACCTGCGCGATCCGAGAAAAGGCGCAAGACAAGGTTTACAGCCAGCTGGGGCGCTGGAATTTGCTGAAAAAGGCCAAACCTAGCCTTGTGATTGGGGTGGGTGGCTGTGTTGCCAGTCAAGAGGGTGAGGCGATTGTCAAACGCGCGCCTTACGTGGACTTGGTATTTGGCCCGCAAACCCTGCATCGCTTGCCGGAAATGCTCAGTCGTTTGCGCGCTGAGCGCCGCCCGCAAATCGACATTTCATTCCCGGAGATTGAGAAATTTGATCGCATGCCGGAACCGCGCGCGGAAGGGCCAACCGCATTTGTATCAATTATGGAAGGTTGCAGTAAATACTGCTCCTTTTGCGTGGTGCCCTACACACGCGGCGAAGAAGTGAGCCGACCATTTGATGATGTGATCGCCGAAGTGGCCAGTTTGGCCGGGCAGGGCGTGCGTGAGGTTAATTTGCTCGGTCAAAATGTCAACGCCTATCGGGGTTTGATGTACGATGGTGAAATGTGTGATTTGGGTTTGTTGATCCAATACATCGCGCAAATTGATGGCATCGGCCGAATTCGCTTTACTACCTCGCATCCGGTGGAATTTAACGACAGTTTGGTCGCCGCTTACGCGCAATGCGACAAACTCGCCAACTATTTGCACCTACCCGTGCAAGCTGGATCGGATCGTATTTTGACCGCGATGAAACGCGGTCATACGGTCCTTGAGTACAAGCAGAAGATTCGTAAACTACGGGCGGTTAGGCCGGATATCAGCGTTTCCACCGATATTATCGTCGGTTTTCCTGGTGAGACCGACGCTGATTTTGAGGCCACGATGCGTTTGGTCGAAGACATTGGCTTCGATCAGAGTTTCAGTTTTATTTACAGTCGCCGCCCTGGCACACCCGCAGCAAACCTGCCGGACGAAACGCCCGAACAGGTCAAAAAAGAACGCCTTTATCGGCTGCAAGCGCGCATCAATGCATCCGCAAAAGCCATTAGCGCAGCGATGGTCGGCAGCACCCAGCGCGTATTGGTGGAAGGCACCAGCCGTAAAGACGCGGCGGAATTAACTGGTCGTACCGAGAATATGCGCTTTGTTAATTTTGCTGGACCACAGCGGCTGATGGGTCAATTTGTCGACGTTTTTATTACCGAGGCGATGTCCAATAGCCTGCGTGGACGCGTCCTTATCGCCGACACCGTGGACGCTTAACCGCTCGCTTCCTCATCACCTCTTTCCGCATGCATTTCTGAGCTACCGAGTGATCATGGCCCAACGCAATACCGCTCCATCTGCAATTGATTCCGAGACGCTCACGCTTGAGCCCGAAGATAATGAACGCTTAGCCAATCTATGCGGCCCTTTCGACGAACATCTGCGCGAGGTGGAATTGCGCGTGGGTGTGGAAATCGCCAATCGTGGCAATTTGTTTCGGATCAGCGGCGCGCCAGAAGCGGTGCGATCGGCGGCGCGTTTGCTCAAAAGCCTCTACAAAGTGGCTGATCAGGAGACCTTGACCCCGGCCAGCGTGCATTTGGCTATCAAGGAGTTAGGTGCTGACGATTATGCGGAACGCTCCGCCGAAGGCAGTCAGGAAGTCACAATTCGCACCAAACGGGGCGTGGTGCGCGGGCGTGGTGCCAATCAGGTGCGGTATTTACACGCTGTCGCCACGCACGATATTAATTTCGGCGTGGGCCCGGCGGGTACTGGCAAAACCTATCTGGCGGTGGCCAGTGCGGTGGAAGCGCTTGATCGGAATCGCGTGCAGCGCATTTTGTTGGTGCGACCAGCAGTAGAGGCCGGCGAAAAACTTGGGTTTTTGCCGGGCGATTTGATTCAGAAAGTGGATCCGTATTTGCGGCCCTTGTATGACGCGCTCTACGAAATGATGGGCGTCGAAAAAGTGTCGCGCCTATTGGAGCGTAATGTCATCGAAATTGCGCCGTTGGCTTTTATGCGTGGCCGCACGCTCAATGATGCATTCGTCATTTTAGACGAAGCGCAAAACACGACAATTGAACAGATGAAGATGTTCTTAACGCGCATCGGCTTTGGCACCACCGCAGTGATTACCGGTGATGTCACGCAAATTGACTTGCCGCGCAAGGATCAATCTGGCCTAAGGCAGGCAATTGAAGTGCTGAAGGGCGTGGAAGGGATTAGTTTTACCTTCTTTCAGAGTCAAGATGTGGTCCGTCATTCGCTCGTCGCGCGTATTGTGCAGGCCTACGAACGATTCGAAAGTAAAACATGAGCGCGACACCGGCGGTTCGTCGTCAACCCAAAACCAAGCTTGACGTGAGCTTAAGTTATGGCTGCCCCAGACTTGGCATTCCAGCGCGCACGTCCTTTGTGCGCTGGGCGATGGCGACGCTGCAGCACCTCGAACAGCACGGCAGTTTTGACTTATCGATTCGGATTGTCGATGAAGACGAAGGTCTAGCGTTGAATCGGGATTTCCGCGGCAAGTCGTACGCGACCAATGTGCTGTCGTTTCCAAGCGATACTCTCAAGCAGCGCGGGCCACGCGTGCTCGGCGATATTGCTTTGTGCGCGCCGGTGGTCAAACGTGAGGCAAATGAGCAAGCGAAAACACTGTCCGCGCATTACGCGCATTTGACCATCCACAGTGTGCTGCACTTGCTTGGCTTTGATCACCAGGAAGACGCGGCCGCCACGCAAATGGAAGCTTTGGAAGTGCAGATTTTGCAGGGTTTTGCTTACGCCGATCCCTATGCGGACCCCATCCACGTTCGGCATGAACGCGGAGTGCCAAGCGTATGAGCGAATTGGAACCGCTGAAACAACTCGAACACGATGCGCGCGGCCTGCTGTCCAGGCCCTGGGATATGGCCATCGCCGACAATGTTTGCGAACGCGCGGAGCAACTCGCCGAACCTTTGAATGACCCTCGGCATGGGTCGCTGGTTGAAGCGACGCTGGGTTTTGCGGCGTACTTGAGCGCGTTCACAGATTCCCGCGTGGGGCCGGTGGAGAGTCGACGCATCCAGCTGGAAGCTTTGCTGGACGCGATGACCGAACAATTGCAGCGTTTGGAAACCTCTACGGCGCTGGAAATACTCACGCCGTTTTCGGAATTGACGAGCGAGCCGATGCTGTTTGATCAGCCGGAAACGCCGAGCGAAACACCAGCGCCAAGCAAACGCAGTGCCGATACCTTGATCTTCATTGACCCAACCGGTCGCGATGCGGGTGCCTTGGGGCTTTCGCTGGAAGACGTGGGTTATGTGGTGCAGCCACTGCTGCGTTTGGATCGCCAAACCGGGCAGTGGTTGTCCAAACCTGAGGTCAAGGGCCTGATTTTGCCGGCCGCGGGTTTGGATGTTTGGGACAAGCTATTGCAACTTGATCCGTCTTTGGATCAGGCGCGCCGTCGAATTGGCTTATTTGTGGTGGCCCGCAGCGATGAGCCGCGCCTGCGTTTGCGGGCTGGTCAAGCGGGCGCAGACGGTTTTTTTGTGTTGCCTAGGGACGTCGACAGTCTCGCCAAAGAAATTGTCGAAGTATTACGTGATCGCCTTGATCCGTATCGCGCGCTCATCGTCGACGATGATGTATCGATGACGATGGTGGTGGAGTCGGTACTGCGTCGCTCTGGCATGGATACCCGCGTCATCAACGATCCAACTCTGGCACTGCCGATGCTGGAGACCTTCACACCCGACGTGATCCTTCTGGATTTGCACATGCCAGGAATCAGTGGCTTGGAGCTATTGAGCCTGTTTCGCGCACACACCAAGACGGCGTTTACCCCGGTGGTGTTGATTTCTGGCGATGAAAATCAGGAGCGTCGCTACGAAACGTTGACGGCGGGCGGCGACGATTATTTGATCAAACCGCTGCGTCCGAAACATCTAGTCGCCGCAGTGATCGGTCGCGCCCAACGATCGCGTTGGTTACGCCGCGCGTTGCGCAACAGTAACGCGCCTTTGCCACTTCGCTAGAGCCATCAAAAGCGCAGGGGTCGCGCGTATGCGCGGCCGGCGGGCTTGGGACGAAAGCAGGGTGCGCTGCTAATGAAATCGGGATCAATATTGCGCTCATCCCATCCGACAATCGCTGCCAAGGGCAAGGTCGATTGGTCCTTAGGATCGGCGACGGCGCGTTTTTCCGCGATCGCAGTGGCAACTCGTTGATCGACGCTGCGCATTTTTTCGCCTGCGTTCAAGTCGAACCATGCGCGATCGTTCTGTAAAACGGCGATGACTTTGCTCGCTTGCAGATCGTGTGGTCTGCTCTGGCGCAACTCAAACAACGCATGTCCGATCGCAAAAACCTGCGCCTTTGACCAATCAGCGCGCTGTTCCAACAATAATCCGCGCCAATCGTGCGCCAGCAGCCGCTCCAAAATCGCGCTATCGGCTGTCACCAATACCAAGCCAGCTTCATCAATGTGGGTTAGCGCTTGTTGATGGCGCGTGCGCTGCTTGGGGCCGACCGCAAGAACGCCCGCCCACTGTCCGCGGTGGATCGCCCATTTGCTGTGTGGCCACTGCAACCACATCAGCGCACCGTACAAATCGTGCAGCGAATCACGACGCATGGCGATCAAAGCGCGCTCGCCGATGCGTTGTTCATAACTCATGCCATCCGCAGCAAGATGCGGATCTTGCTCAACAAAAGAGAGGCCATTGCGCAGACTTTGCGCCGCCAGCACGTTGAGTTGTGCCAGCGTTTCGTCCCACGGCAACTCGAACAGCGGCGCGTAGTGCGCCAATTGATCGAAGGGCGGCAAATGCCAGCGCTGCGCGGCCATCAACGGCGTTCCAGTCAGGCCAGCACACCATGCAAATCGTGTTCATCAGCGTCGACGATTCGCACATCAACGAACTGCCCCGGCTGCAATTTTGGCGCATCCGCTTTGGCCAGCGCCGCTTTGCGACGACCGCGCAAG
The DNA here is from genome assembly GCA_964561825.1 of uncultured Xanthomonas sp. Classification (GTDB taxonomy): domain Bacteria; phylum Pseudomonadota; class Gammaproteobacteria; order Xanthomonadales; family SZUA-5; genus JADKFD01. The sequence goes on along the minus strand of CAZLSB010000059.1, from coordinate 12,551 downwards.
CCGGTGGCGATGTGCACGCGCCCATCAATCTCTGGCGCATCGGCAGTGCTGCGGCCAATGGCGACAGTGGGGCCCACTGCATCGATCAGCACGCGCTGCACGCTACCGATTTTAGCTTGCAGCCGCGTGGCGCTAATCTGCGCCTGGGTGTGCATGAAACGTTCCAGGCGCTGCTGTTTCACGTCCTCAGGCACGCTATCCGGCAGCGCATTGGCGGCAGCGCCGGTCACTGGCGAATAGGCAAAGGCACCCACGCGATCAAGCTGCGCTTCTTCAAGGAAAGCCAGCAATTCTTCAAACTCGGCCTCGGTTTCGCCCGGAAAACCGACGATAAAGGTGCTGCGCAGCGTAATTTCTGGGCAAATCTCTCGCCAGGCGCGAATCCGTTCGATATTTTTTTCGCCACTGGCTGGGCGCTTCATCAGTTTCAGGATGCGCGGATTGCTGTGCTGAAATGGAATATCCAAATACGGCAGGATTTTACCTTCCGCCATCAGGGGCACCACTTTGTCCACATGCGGATAGGGGTAAACATAATGCATGCGCACCCAGATACCTAATTCACCCAGCGCGTTGGCCAAATCCAGAAAACGCGTTTGCCGCGCCTGACCGCGCCAATCGCGCGCTGCGTATTTTAGGTCTACGCCATAAGCACTGGTATCTTGCGAAATAATCAGCAGCTCTTTGACGCCAGATCGCGCCAGTTTTTCGGCTTCGACCAGAACCTCATCAATCGGACGGCTGACCAAATCGCCGCGCATGGATGGAATAATGCAAAAGCTGCAGCGGTGATTGCAGCCTTCAGATATTTTCAAATAAGCAAAGTGTCGCGGTGTGAGTTTGATCCCGCCGGGCGGCAATAAATCCAAAAAGGGATCATGCTGCGGCGGCATTTGCGCATGCACCGCATTCAGTACCGAGGCGTAATCTTGCGGGCCGGAGATCGACAGCACGCCTGGGAAACGCGCGCGAATCAACTCAGCCCGGGCGCCTAAACAGCCGGTGACAACCACTTTGCCATTCTGTGCCATCGCTTCGCCAATGGCTTCTAAGGATTCTTCGACCGCCGCGTCAATAAAGCCGCAGGTATTGACCACCACCACATCGGCAGAATTGTAAGTCGGCACAATGGCATAGCCTTCGGCGCGCAACTGGGTCAGGATGCGCTCGGAATCGACCAGCGCCTTGGGGCAGCCTAAGCTGACAAAACCGATCTTCGGCACGGCTAAAGTCATGAGCAAACATCGGAAAACGGGGCGCGCAGTATAGGCCGATTTGCGGATAGGGGTCGGCTGATGTTGTGGTCTGGTGCGAGCCGGGCTTTGGTGCGGGCGACAAGTCGCCCGCTCCCCACTAATGTTTCGTGGTGAAGCTGCGCGCCACAGCGCGCTCGGCTTCGGTCTGCGCAACCTTATCGCGCAGATACACCGGCAGCGCTTGCCGCGCGCCAACGCCCAGGCCAGCGCGCAGCGCACGGGCGCCCAGGCGCGCGATGGCACTCGCTTGCGGGTAGGTGCTGCGCGCAATGCTGTCCAGCCGATAGCCAAAACGCTGTGCCAATACTGCCTGGTGCGCGCGGTAACCAGGACCCACCGCGCACCACACATCGTCGCCGGGCAGTGCCAGCGCCTGCGGTGTGACTAGACATTCATCGGCCATCGGGACGGCCAAACCGTCCTCATCAATATCGAAGTAACCGGCGTACAGCTCACCCATTCGGGCATCGCCAAGCGCCAAAATTGGCGTCGCCGCGCCGCGCTCGAAGCCCTCTTGGGCGAGTGCCGCTAGCGAAGAGACTGGCAAGGCCGGGATGTCCAGGCCGTAAGCCAAACCTTGCGCGGCGGCCACCGCCATGCGCACCCCGGTAAACGCACCGGGACCGCAACCGAAGGCGATCGCCCGCAGGTCCAGCTTGCCGATCCGGGCGTCGGCAAGTACCGCGTCAATCAAGATCAGTAGGCGATCGCCATGGCGCCGCCCACTATCCTCAATGCGCTCACGGATCTCGCCGCTGGCGTAAACGGCAACCGACAGCACCTCAGTTGAGCATTCGATCGCGAGGATGTTCATAACTTGGCGCCAGAATCCGGCAGTTCCGCGGGGGACGCACTGTACCAGTCCAGCCGGCGGGTCAGGTACATCGCGGCTGCCAACAAGGCGGCCAAGCCAATCGCGCCCAGTAACAAGGACAGTTCTTCAGCGCGGATCAATACCAACATGAATCCGTATAAAGTGGTTAACACGGCCCCACTGAGCAGTCCGCGGGTCCAGCCGCCTAATACTGCGGCGCAATAACCGCCGACCATCAGCACCACCGAGCCGGCTGCGATCAAATACGCCGCAACAAAACTCAGGTGCTCAGACACCGCCAGTAGCAACAGATAAAACACCGCCAGCGCCAAACCGACCAAGGCATAGTGAAAGGGATGCAGGCGCACACCCACCAGAACCTCAGTCAGGAATAACGCCGCCATGGTCAGCGCCAACACCAATACACCGTACTTAGCGCTGCGTTCGTTCTGTTGATACAAACCACCCGGCTCAACCAACGCCACGCCCACCGATTGCGCGCCCCAGGCGCCGATGGCATCACTACCGGTAATCACTGATGGGATGCCGGTCGACAAATCCAATAAGCGCCAGTCCGCGCTAAATCCCGCATCCGATACTTCACGGGTTCGTGGTAATACGCCGCCTGCGAATCCGGGATGTGGCCAGTCGCCCTGAATGGCAACCGCAAATTCGGCGGCGTTCGGCACAAAGTTCAGCGCGCGTGCGCCGGCCAGTTCTAATTCCATTTTAAAGGCAAGCGTTGCGACCGGCGCGCTGTTATCCCAGGGAATCACAGCCGCCAAAACCGGGCGCGAGCGCGAGCTATAGTTTTCCACCGATTCGATCAGATCCCAACGCTCGGGCGTTGGTTTGAGCTGCGCGGCGACACCACCAACGGCCAAGTCACGAATTTCGCGCAATCCGGTCAGATCACCCGGCGACAGTAGCAGCGACACTTGGGTTAATTGCCAGCCGTCGGCGCTGGCTATCGATTCGGTGACTAAATCCGGCGCGAATGCGCCTTCGATCCGCACCTGAGCGCTATAGATAGGCAGCGCGTAAATGCCCAACTTGCGCGTTTCGACGGTCAGCTTGGCGCGTACCTGCGCTTGCGCGGGCGAGAGCAGGCGTTCCAGTCGCTCGCGGGTCACCTCCAGATCCTTGTTGACGGTATCGCGGAAATACTCAAAATGCAGCATCGGCATCAGCACATTTTGCTCGCGCCCCCAGCCCGCCGCGATGCGATCTTCCGCCTGTCGCGCCAGTCCGGCACGCTCCTGAACCAAGCCGTAGATCAAGCTCAACGGAATAAGCAGCAATAAAGACAAAATGCCGAGCACGATAAGTTTGAACGTCGTCGACCGGCCAGAACTGATAAGCGTCATGATTTTGCTCACGATGGGAGGCAGCGCTAGCAGACCTTGCCACGCGGTAATGCAGCGGGCAACAGCGGGTTGATCCGCGGGCGCTAGCGGGCGAAACTGGGACACAGCGGAGCGGCGGTGCCGCTTTTTGTGGGTTTGGACGTGTCCAAACGCGTCTGCTTTGGCTCTTCCGCTACTAAGCAAAGGCAGGGTCAAGTGCTGCCCAAGCAAAACAGCCATGCAATGTGAAAGCGACGTGCACCTGCTCCGGTCTGTGCGCTTATCCCCACGCTGAGAAATCGTATGTCCGCATTGTTGTTTTCTACTTATGACGCCATTGTCGGGCGTTTGCGCGCAATGGGCGAATACCTGCCACCGTTGATTCTACGATTGCTGATGGGTTGGGAATTTTTTGAAGCAGGGTTGGAGAAATTTCGTGGCGATAATTGGTTTGCTGGCATCCAGGCCGATTTCCCTTTTCCTTTTAACCATGTGCCAGCGGATTTTAGTTGGGCAATGGCAACCACTTTCGAGTTAGCGGGTGGGATTGCGCTTTGGATCGGCTTGGGTACGCGGTTTTTCGCATTTTCTTTGCTATTTTTGACCTTTGTCGCGACCGCTGCGGTGCATTGGCCCAGCATGATCGGCATGTGGTCCGATTTGCTCAAGGGTTATGCCATCTCTGATATGGGGCACGGTAACTTTAAACTGCCCCTATTATTCGTCGTGATGTTGATTCCATTGGTATTTACTGGCCCAGGCAAACTCAGCGTCGATCATCTGATTCGGGTTGGCTTAGCTCGTCCAGAACCGCTCGCGCACATGGATGGATATGCGCTCGCCTTGGGCTTAAGCGTGTTGGGACTGCCGTTTTTGATGTTGGTACCCAGCCTTGGACTAGCACTGTTGGCGCTGGCCGTGGTGGCGACGTGGATTGCTTGGCGGCGGATGTAGGTTGGGCTAAGCGCAGCGTGCCCAACATTGACAGCAGTTGGGCATGGCTGCGCCCAAGCCCAACGTACGGGTCAGGGCCCTGTGCATTTTCGGACTGAAGAAGAGCGATCTCCATGATTCCATTACGTAATTCATTGATTCGTCATTGCGAGGTTTCCGACGCGACAGCGGCGACGGCCGTGGCAACCGAGGGACGTTGGTGGTGGCTTAAGCGAACGTTCCTGGATTGCCGCGGTCGCCAAGGCTCCCTCGCAAAGACGAGCCCGGTGGGTCTATCCGCGTGCATTTTCGGGCTGAAGAAGTGTTCGCCATGACGCATTAATGACTGACTTCAAGCTGTCGCGCGCAGGGCTGTCACGACTGCCTTACACACAGCGCCCGATTGTAAAACGGGTTAACGATCGCCATCGCCAGTCGGGCGCCGTTGCTCAGGTCGACTACCCAGGCGCGGGAATCGGTATCCGCGCTGCGGGTCCAGTAAAAGCGCTCGCTGACGCTGACCAGCGCTGTGACGTTGCAGGTGGACTCACCACAGGTGCGCTTCAGCGTGCCGGTTTCATCAAACAAACTGATCAATTCGGATGGGGACGGCAGTTCCCAGCCGGCGCCCATGCTTTTGCAGAGGCGTGTGGCGTCGTACCAGTCGATATCGGCGGCATTGTCTTTGGCGGCCCAGATCAGCCCGGTTTTGCTGTCGCTGACATTGCCGTCGGGCAAGGCCGTAAACCGTATCCGCAATTCCAGCGCGGTGATCGCTTGCACCGCTTCAGCCAAACTGGCAGCGTCATCGTCGCTGGCAGCGCTAGGCTCGTCACCATCCGATTGGGTCGTCGCCGCGCCGCTGGTCGCGGGCTCGTCATCATCAGATTGGGCCGCCGCATCGCTAACGGCTGGCAAGTCGTCATCGCCCAGCGCGATAGGATCGGGCTCTGCTGGCGTCATGGGCTCGACGGATGGCGCAATCACCATTGCTGGCGCATTTGGCGCGTCCTGCTGTGTCCACCACCAGCCGCTGCTCAGCAACACCACGGCCAGCAAGGCGCCCAGCGCGATGGCGCTGCGTCTGGGCTTTTTCTGCACTTCTACCATCATGGCTGGACCAGGCGCTCTGCTGCCCTCAATGCGCGGCGCTGGAGCAGTTGGCTGATCAATGGGCGCGGCTTGTGCGCGCAAAAAATCGCCCTGCGCGAGGCGAATTTCTAGCTTTTGCTCGCGATCAAGCACAAATCCGAGCGCGCGCAATTGACTGGACCACGCCATGCTGGTGCCGGCATAACCCACTTGCTGGCGCAGCGCCTCGTCGGCCACAAAGATGGAACGCAATTCGTCCACCAAAGCCTGCGCGCTGGCATAACGATCTTGCGGTTTTTTTGCCAACAATCGATCCAATACCGGTTGCAGCATGGCGATGCTGGCTGGCAAACGTGGGATCGGCGCGAACAAATGCTGCGACGCAATCTCAGGAAAACTCACGCCTGGGAACGGCCGATCGCCGGTCAACAACTCGTGAAAAATGACGCCGAGCGCGTAGAGATCGCTGCTGCCGCTGAGGGATTGCCCGGACACTTGTTCTGGGCTCATGTAAATCGGCGTGCCGACAATCATGCCGTCACGGCCGTAAATGGTGCTGCGATCCAACAATCGCGAGGCGCCAAAATCGGTGAGCACCGGCGTAGTTTCGTCGCGCAACATGATGTTGGCGGGTTTCAAATCACGATGGACCACCTGCTGACGATGCGCAGCGTCCAGCCCGCTGGCGATCTGCGCGACCAAACCGAGCGCTTCACCGATAGTAATCGGCGCGCGTTGCATGCGCTCAAACAGGGTGCCACCGGTCAAACACTCCATGACCAGATAGGCGCTATCACCGACCCTGTCGTTATCGTAAATTTTGACGATATTAGGGTGATCGAAACTCGCCAGCACCTGTCCCTCGCGCTGAAACAGCTTCTCGAAATCGCCGTTGTCATTGGCCGCCGGTTTGAGAATCTTGATGGCCGCCTTGCGCCCGTTGCGCTTATGCGTAGCCAGCCAAACTTCGGCCATTGCGCCTTCACCCAATTTGCTCAGCAAGGTGTAGTTGGGAATTTCAATGGGCACAGTGATTCCAGAGCGCGTCGCGAAGCTCGAATTTAGCGATTGCATCGGCTTGCGTGCAATGGCGTCAGTGAAACTGAGTTGAGCGACCAATCGTTTAGCTGCGCGATCATCGCGCGAATTAATGCAACATGCGGGCTAGACTAAGTCGCAATTTCAGTCCTCTCCGAGCGATCGTTTATGTTCCGTTGGCTGCGTCGAATCCTCATTGCCGCCTTGCTGTTGCTCATGCTCGGCGTTGGTGGCGCTTGGTTGCTGCTACGCGCCAGCCTGCCGCAATTGGATGGTGAGCTTAGCGTTGCTGGTTTGGCGGCGCCGGTTAGCATCGGCCGTGATGCCTTGGGCACGGTGATGATTGAGGCCGCCAATCGCGAGGATGTCAGCTATGCACTGGGCTATGTGCATGGCCAGGAACGTTTTTTTGAGATGGATTTATTGCGCAGGCGCGCCGCCGGTGAGCTGTCCGAGCTCTTTGGTTCGGTGGCGCTGGCGACCGATCGGGGCGCGCGTTTGCATCGCTTCGGTAGCCGTGTCGCTGGATTTGTCGAAGCGCTGCCAAAGGCGCAACGCCAGCACATGCAGCGTTATGCGCAGGGCGTCAATGCGGGCTTAGCGGCGCTCTCCGCCCGGCCTTTCCCGTATTTGTTGCTGCAATCCGAACCGCGTCCGTGGACTGAGCAAGATGGCCTGTTGGCGCCATTAGCGATGTTCTTCAACCTGCAGGACGCCAGCAACAGCCGCGAACTCAAGCTCGAACGCATGCGCGCTGCGTTGCCAGTATCGGTATTCGCCTTTTTGACCGCAGCCGGCACCGAGTGGGACGCGCCTTTGTTTGGCGATGCCTTGGGCGATCCAGCGTTTCCGGACGAAGCGGACTGGGATTTGCGACAAACCGACCTGGGGAAACCGCTCGACAGCACCCCAACTAGCGAGGGCATCGGCAGTAATAACTTTGCGGTGGCCGGCACATTAACTGCGCATGGCGGCGCCATTTTGGCCAATGATATGCATTTGGGATTGCGCGTTCCCAATATCTGGTTCCGCGCGCAATTGCGTTATCCAGACGGCTTAGGTGGCACGCGGATCATCACTGGCGTTTCTTTGCCCGGAACGCCGGTTATCGCCGCTGGCAGTAACGGCAAAATCGCTTGGGGATTTACCAATAGTTATGGTGATTGGTTGGATTTTGTCGAACTGCAAATCGATCCGAACGATCCAGCGCGTTATTTGACTGGCGCTGGTTGGCAAATGCGCAGCGCGACAACCGAGACCATTTTGGTGCGCGGCGCGCCGTCGGAAAGTCTGCAGGTGCTGGAAACGGTATTTGGCCCCATTGCAGCGCAATCCAGTTTGGGTAAACCTTTGGCTTTGGCGTGGACCGCACACCATTCGCAAGCGGTCAATGCCACGCTGAGCGAGCTGGAAACCGCTGATACGCTGGATGCGGCATTAGCGGTAGCACACCGCACGGGTATGCCGGCGCAGAACTTGCTGCTCGCCAGCGCCGATGGTCGGATTGCCTGGACCCTTATCGGCGCTATTCCCAAACGTGGCGGCGGTGATCCGCAGTTTCCAATGGACTGGTCAACCGCCGGCCGTGCCTGGTCGGGTTGGTATGCCGATGAGCAGATTCCGCGCCTCGTTGACCCACCATCGGGGCGCTTGTGGACAGCCAACGCGCGCGTGGTGACCGGAGATGATGCGCTGCGCATCGGCGACGGCGGCTACACGATTGGCGCCCGCGCCCGGCAAATCCGCGATGCGCTACAAGCGCGCGAGCGGCTATCTGAGACAGACTTGTTGGCGATTCAGCTGGATGATCGCGCGCTGTTTTTGCAGCGCTGGTTTGACTTGCTCAAACGCGTGTTGGCAGGCAGCAGTGCGCCACGCTTGCAAGCGCTGAACGCGGCGCTGGCCGACTGGCAGGGTCGAGCCTACGTGGATTCGCGCGCCTACCGCTTGGTGCGGGATTTCCGCTTGCGTGTGCATCGCCGTTTCCTGCAGCTCTTTGAGGCGCCGATGCGCGCGCAAGATGCAGACTGGACGTGGCCTACGCTGCCGCAGATCGAAGGCGCGGTGTGGAAGACCATTGAAGAGGCACCGGCGCACTTGTTGCCGCGCAACTTCGCCAATTGGGACGCTTGGTTGCTGGCAGCGGCCGCCGACACCTTGGATCAGCTGGATAGCCAGCAGCTAAGCCCAGCCGACGCCAGTTGGGGCGCGTTGAATACTACGGTGATCAATCATCCACTGAGCGCAGCGCTGCCCAAGTGGGCCGCCAGTTGGTTGAATATGCCGGCACAGGCATTGGATGGCGATCAGTATATGCCACGCGTGCAGGGCCCCCGTTTTGGCGCTAGCGAACGGATGGTGGTCGCGCCGGGACACGAGGAGCAGGGCATTTTTCATATGCCCGGCGGCCAAAGTGGCCATCCCTTGTCACCGTTCTATGGCGCCGGCCACGCAGATTGGGCAGCCGGTGCGCCATCGCCGTTTTTGCCAGGACCGGCGCAGCATCGGTTATTGTTGCAGCCAGCGGCGACACCTTAAAGGCGCAAAGCGGGAGGGATTGGCCATGACTGCATGAATAGTGTCGTTAGCATTCGCGGCCGGACGGGTCGAGCCGTCGGTTAAGACCGGGTGGATGCGTGCCCGTTCGACATTACCGCGCAGTTCACGCAGCCCGCGCTGCGCGTCAGTGATGCGGACGCCGACGGCGAACCGGAGTTTTGGGTCGGCTCTCGGGTCAGCTGTCGCGGTGACGTCAGCCCGGCAACGCTGAAAGTGATCGGCTATGAGGGCGCGTAGAAGTACGCGCTCCGCGGCAGCGCGTTATTGCAATTAGGCGAAAGCAGCGAAGGCGGTGAATATGAAGCGGATGCGGCGTTGAAGCAGGCACCTAAGTTGCTGAAATACGCCAGCCAGCTATGGATGAGCGTGCGTGCTGAGCGCTTTTAGCTTTTTAGTGATGCGAAATATCTCATCCAATCGATGCGCCGCTCACCAGCGCCTGTCCGCGACTGCTGTCGCGCAAACGCTGCGTACACAGGGCAACCTGTGCGAGCGGCAGTTCGATACTGCAAGAAAAGCCTGATTCATCGTATGCCTCGTTGCTGATGTGGCCGGCGTAGTCATGGACGATTAGGCGCAGCGCGCTCTCGAAGGCGAAGGGCAGGGCGATACTGAGGCGCTGCATGAGGATCAGTTCGCGACGCTGTGCGCGGCGCAGGCACTCGGCCGCGGCACCGCCGTAGGCGCGCATCAGCCCGCCGGCCCCCAGTTTGATGCCGCCAAACCAGCGGCTGACCACCACCACGACCTGATCTAAGCCCTGGCCATCAATGGCCTGCAAGATCGGTCTGCCGGCGGTCCCAGCGGGTTCACTGGCGTCATCAAATCGATAACTTTGGCCAATACGGTAGCCAAATGCGTGGTGACTGGCCTCCTCGCGCTTACATTGCGCGATGTGGGCCAGAGCCGATTCGGTGCTTTCGACGGGCCATGCGCGGGCCAGAAATCGGCTTTTTTGGATGCTCTCTGCAAAGCTCGCCGGCTCCGCCAGAGTCGCGCTCACTGCGGTCTATCCGCCCACGCGCGCAAATCTTCGGGCAGCACTTGATCGGGAAAGGCCTGACGCAGCTTGGCCAACTGTTCACGTGCGCGCAGCGAGTCGCCGTCCGCCAGCGCCGCACGAATGCCTTCGATAGCAACGTTGTAGGGATCGATGGATGCTTCCGAATGAGGGCTTTGATGGCGTTCGCTGTCGCCTTTGTCCGTGGCGACCTTGGGTTGCGAAGGCGCTGCATCGCGCAAACGCTGCGGCGCCGCGCCGCTGGCGCCAGCGGCCGCAGTTTTGCCCTCGCTGGATTGACGTTCAGCAAGCGGATCGCTGCCGGCCTGCGCTGGGGCAGCGGCTTCCTGTATCGGTGCTAGGGCTAGCGCAGCCGGCGGACTAGGCGCGTCGAACGCGGGCTCCGGCTCCGGCGCGGGCGACGCCGCCGCAACAGGTGCGCTCTGC